>JANNKK010000183.1:0-8180 GCA_031396245.1 Gemmatimonadaceae bacterium | reverse complement strand
GCCGCGCGCCCCGTCATCGGGCACCGAGGCGCGCGCGCCCTGGTGCCCGAGAACACCCTGCCTTCCTTCGCCCACGCGGCCCGGGCGGGCGTCGATGCGATCGAACTCGACCTGCACCTCTCGAGCGACGGCGTGCCGGTGGTGATGCACGACCCGACCCTCGACCGTACGACCGACGCCCGCGGGCCGATCGCCGATCGCCGTGCCGATGAGTTGTCGCGAGTCGACGCCGGTTGGGGCTTCACCGCCGATGGCGGGCGGAACTTCCCCTTCCGCGGACAAGGGATCGGCATCCCGACACTCGACGAGGTCCTCAGCACCCATCCGACGCTGCCGATGATCCTCGAGATCAAGGCGCTCGCGGCGTCGCGCGTGGTGCTCGCGCTCCTCGAGCGCGCCGGCGCCGCCGGGCGGGTCCTTATCGGGAGCTTCATCGACGAGGCCCTCGTTCCCTTCGCCGACGCCGGGATCCCGGTCAGCGCACCGCCGCGAGCGCTGGCCCGACTCTATCTTCCGGCGCTCCTCGGCGCGCACCCCTCCTCATTCCCCTTCGACTCGATGTGCATCCCGCGCTTCAGTCGCGGCCTGCCGCTGCCCATCCGGGGGTTCGCCCGCGTGATGCGCCGGCTCGGCCGTACCACGCACATCTGGACCGTGAACGAACCGCGGCTCGCCCACTCACTCTGGCGACGCGGCGTGCAGGGGATCATCAGCGACGATCCGGCGACGATCCTCGCCGCACGCCCGGCGGCCGCGTGACCGCGCCAGTCCAGGCGGGTACGGGGTCCGAGAAGAAGGAGAAGAAGCCGACCAACTACAAGGCGGCTTGGGCCGAGACGCGGAAGCTGATGTGGCAGCACCGCGGCTCACTCGGGGTGGGGCTCGTGCTCATGCTCCTCAACCGGTTCTCGGGACTCGTCCTCCCGGGGAGCGTGAAGTGGATCTTCGACGAGGTGCTCAGCGGCAAGCGTCCGGAGCTGTTGATGCCGATCGCGATCGCGTCCGGCGTGGCGACCCTCATCCAGGCCGCGAGCTCCTTCGCCCTCTCGCAGGTGATCTCGGTCGCGGCCCAACGGGCGATCACCGACCTCCGCCGGCGCGTGCAGGCGCACATCCTCCGCCTCCCGGTGAGCTTCTTCGACAGCACACAGAGTGGCGTACTGATCACCCGCGTGATGAGCGACGCCGAGGGGATCCGGAATCTCATCGGGACCGGGATCGTGCAGCTCGTCGGCGGCGTCGTGACCGCGACGCTCGCCCTGGGCTACCTCTTCTGGCTCAACTGGTTCCTCACCGTGGCCACGATCGCCTTCCTCGCGATCTTCGGTGGCGTGATGGCGTACGCCTTCGCGAAGCTGCGGCCGGTCTTCCGCGAGAGATCAAAGATCCAGGCCGAGGTCTCCGGCCGGCTCGGACAGGCGATGGGCGGTGCACGGGTGGTGAAGGTGTACACGGCGGAGAAGCGCGAGGAGATCGTCTTCACCCGCGGCGCGCATCGGCTCTTCCGCAACATCGCCTCGACGATCACCGGCACGAGCGCGATCGGCGCAGTGAGCATCGTGATCATCGGCGCGGTGGGGATCCTGATCCTCACGGTCGGCGGGCGGGCCGTCGTGGCCGGCCAGATGACGGTCGGCGACCTCGTCTCCTACATCTTCTTCGTCGGCCTCGTCTCCTTCCCGGTGATCCAGATGGCGGCGATCGGCACGCAGATCACCGAGGCGTTCGCGGGGCTCGACCGGATCCGCGAGATCCTTGAGATGCCGACAGAGGACGACGACGACGCGCGGCGCGACGCACTCCGCCGAGTGGACGGGGACGTCGCGTTCGAGGACGTCTGGTTCGAATACCGCCCGGGGATCCCGGTGCTGAAGGACGTCACCTTCAACTCGCCCGCGGGGACGACGACGGCGCTCGTCGGGTCGAGCGGGTCTGGCAAGAGCACGCTCATATCGCTGATCCTCGCGTTCAATCGGCCCCTCAAGGGCCGGGTGATGATCGCGGGGCAGGACCTCGCCTCACTCCGGCTCCGCGAGTACCGGTCGACCCTCGGCGTCGTGCTGCAGGACAACTTCCTCTTCGACGGCACGATCGCCGAGAACATCGCCTTCTCGAAGCCGGGCGCGACGGCGGCCGAGGTGAAGGAGGCGGCACGGATCGCCAACTGCGAGGAGTTCGTCGCGGGATTCCCCGACGGGTACGAGACGATCGTCGGGGAGCGGGGCGTGAAGCTCTCGGGCGGGCAGCGCCAGCGGGTCGCGATCGCGCGGGCGATCCTCGCCGACCCGCAGTTGCTGATCCTCGACGAGGCGACGTCGAGCCTCGACTCGGAGAGCGAACGGGAGATTCGTGAGGCGCTGCGAGCACTCCGGTCGGGGAGGACGACCTTCGTCATCGCCCACCGGCTCTCGACGATCCGGAGCGCCGACCAGATCCTCGTGCTGGAGCACGGCGAGATCGTCGAGCGTGGCTCACACCGCACGTTGATGGCCCTGAACGGCCGCTACAAGGAACTGCACGACACGCAGCACGAGATCGAGCGCGACCTGTTCATCAACCCGGGCGAGGACTACACGGCAAGCGAAACGGCCGGCGAGCGACCCTAGGTCGCCTGCCGGCCGTCGGTGTGACGCGAAGCTCAGCCCTTCTTGCCGCTGACCCGCGACCCATCTCCCTGCATCGCCCACTCGCCTTCGGCCACGGCGCCGTCGATGTCGAGGTACATCGACCCGTCGCCACCGGTCGGAACGGGAAAGGTCATCGAGAGACGCTTTCCGGCGAGCGAGGCCTTGCTGATCGGGATCGTCGGGAAGACGTCCGATGACATCGTGCCCCCGTAGCCGCCGTCCGGCAACTTGACCAGTTGCAGGATGACCTCGAACGACTGGCCCTGCGCCGAGAGCGCAAGGGTCCACTTGCCGGTCGGGTCGATCTCGCCGGAGGGGGCAGGTGCCGCCGCGGGCGCGGGCACCTGCGTCACCACCGGCGTCCCCGTGATCGTGGTGGAGGTCGCAGTCGTGGTCTTGCAGGCGGAGACGAGGCCGAGGGCACCGAGCAGCGCGAGCGATCGGACGTTCATCAGAGTCTCTCCAAAGGTAGGGCGTATGAGAAGGTCGTAGGCTACGCGACGAGGCGCGTGGCCGCAACTCAAGGGCGTGATCTCAAGGGCGTGATCCGCTCACCGTCGACCCCATCCCCGACGCCGACCAATCCCCGGTCACGGTCCTCCCGTCGAACAGGAGGGTCATCGAGCCGGCCCCACCGCCGGGCGCGTCGAAGGTCACGCTCATCTTCTTCCCGTCGAGAGTTGCTTTCGTGATCGGCGCGACCCCCATCTGGGAGCTGAGGCTCCCGCCGTAGCTGCCATCCGGTGCCTTGACCAGCTCCATCACGACCTCGAGGTTCTGGCCCTGGATATCGAAGACGAGGTTCCAGCGGCCTGCCGGGTCGAAGGCACCCGTGGTCGGCGCCGGGGCGGCGACCGAGGGAGTGGGCAGCGGGGCCGGCGCGATATCGACCGTCGGCGGCGGTCCTGCGGAGCGGCAGGCGACAGCGAGGGTGAGTGCGCCGAGCAGTCTTTTGGCGAGGGCGGATCGCGGCATCGAGGGCTCCGGAAGGAGGTTATCCGGCGGGAACCGTACGCTCGGAGGCCCACGCCCGCAACTCCTCGATCCGTTCGCGCATCGTGCCGCTCAGCGGCTTCGTCGCGGAGATCTCGCCGAGGAGGAGCGCGGTGTCCACCGGCTGCGATCCGGCGAAGGCGGCGTAGAGGGCCGACACGACGACCTGCTCGAGTTCGGCGCCGCTGAACCCCTCGCTCGCCGCCGCGAGTGCCGTGACGTCGAAGCCCTTGGGATCCTGCTTCCGCTTCCGCAGGTGGATCCGCAGGATCTCCGCGCGCGCCGTCGGTCCGGGCAGGTCGACGAAGAAGACCTCGTCGAATCGCCCCTTCCGGATGAACTCCGGCGGGAGCTTTGCGATGTCGTTCGACGTGGCGGTCACGAAGACGTCCCCCTTCCGATCCTGGAGCCAGGAGAGGAAGGTGCCGAAGACGCGGCGAGAGACCCCGCCGTCCTCCTCACCGCTCGAGGACGCGAAGGCCTTCTCGAGTTCGTCGATCCAAAGCACGATCGGCGCCATCCGCTCGGCGGTCTGCATCGCCCGCTTGAAGTTCTTCTCGCTGTCGCCGATGTACTTGTCGTAGAGATTCGCCGGATCGAGCTTGAGGAGTGGGAGCCCCCACTCGCGCGCAATGGCCTTGGCGGCGAGCGACTTGCCGCAGCCGGGTACACCCAAGAGGAGCACGCCGCGCGGGAAGCCGAGCCCGAAGGCGCTGGCCCGCTGCGGATCGTTCACCACCGCGCGACGCCGCGCGAGCCACGCCTTGAGCCCCGTGAGGCCGGCGACCTCACTCAATCCCTCCTCGGCGGGATAGTACTCGAGCAGTCCATCCTGCTCGACGACCTGTCGCTTGGCCGCCGCGACGCGGGGGACGTCGGTCGCCTGCAACGTGCCGTCCTCCATGATCAGCTTCGTGACGACCCGTTCGGCCTCGCTGAGCGAGAGGCCCACGAGATTGTTGACGAGACGGGTGCGATCCTCGTGCGAGAGCTCGACCTTGAGCGGCATCTTCGCCGCGTACTCGCGGATCACTCGCTCGAGCTGCTGCCGGTGCTCGGCGAACCCGGGAGTCGGGAGGTGCAGCGCGACGGCCTGCGGCCGGAGCGCATCGGGGAGGTGAAGGTCGGTGCCGGAGATGACGATCGCGCCGCGGCGTTTGGTGACGAACGCCACGGCGTCGAGGATGTGACTGGCAACGATCGGATCCTCGAGGAAGGGCCCCAGACCGCGAAAGTGGAAGATGCCGGAGCCTTCCTCGGGAACGCGGGCGAGGGCCTTGGCCGGTTCGTCGGTCTTCTCCACGAAGGGATCCGACGCCTGGATTCCCCGCCGCAGGCCACGTGAGCGGCTCCACGAGAAGTAGGGGAGGGAGAGCCGGCTCGCGATCATCGCGAGGATCTCGTCGGCGCGCTCGGGCTCGCTCGTGTCGAGCAGGATGAGCGCGTACTTCGAGCGGATGAGCAGCTCAAGTTCTTCGGTCGTATCTTTCACTCGATGGCTCCCTCTGGCCTGGTCGCGAGCGAAGATACGAACGGGAGCGCCGGGCCGCAGCGGGACGCGGCGTGGGGGATGTTGGCGCTCCTCTCGCTCGCCGAGCTGCTCGGTATGTCGCTCTGGTTCACCGGGAGCGCGGTCGCGCCAGAGCTCCAGGGGCGCTGGGCGCTGAGCGCCGACCAGGTCGGGCTCCTCTCGACCGCCGTCCAACTCGGGTTCGTCGGCGGCACCGCGCTCTCGGCGATCCTGAACCTCGCAGACATCGTGCCGGCCCGCCGGTTCTTCGCCGGTGCGGCGATCGCCGGCGCCGCTGCGAACGCCGGGCTGCTCTTCAGCGAGAGCTTCGCGGTTGCGCTCACGACGCGCGCACTCGCCGGGATGTGCCTCGCCGGCGTCTATCCCCCCGCGATGAAGATGGCGGCGACCTGGTTCCGCGCGCGGCGCGGGATCGCGGTCGGGGCGGTGGTCGGAGCGCTCACCGTCGGAAAGGCGACGCCCTATCTCTTCCGACTCCTCGCCGGCACGCCGATCTCGGTGGTCGTGCTCACGACCTCGGCGGCGGCGCTCCTCGCCGCGCTGCTCATCCTCCTCTTCTGGCGCGACGGCCCCTTCGCGTTCCCTGCCCGCCCCTTCTCGTGGGGACTCGTCGGCGAGGTGGTGCGCTCGCGCCGTTGGCGTCTCTCGACCGGCGGCTACCTCGGTCATATGGCGGAGCTCTATTCGTATTGGACCTGGATCCCCGCATTCATCGCGGCGAGCGCGGTGGCGGGGGGTCGGCAAGCGAATGCGTGGTGGGTCGGCGCGCTGAGCTTCGGGACGATCGCGGTCGGCGGACTCGGCTGCCTCTGGGGCGGGCTCGTGAGCGATCGACTCGGCCGAGAGCGACTCGTGATCATCGCGATGGCGGCGAGCGGCGCGTGCGCGCTGGCGATCGGACTCCTCTTCGGCCGGTCGCCGCTCCTCCTCGCGCCGGTCGCACTCGCGTGGGGGTTCTTCGTCATCGCCGACTCGGCGCAGTTCTCTGTGATGGTGACCGAATCGGTCCCGGCGCACGCGGTCGGCACCGCGCTCACGGTGCAGGTCTGCCTCGGGTTCCTTCTCACAACGCTGACCATCCAAGCGGTGCCTCCGGTGGTCGCGCGGCTCGGGTGGGAGTGGGCGTTCGTGATGCTCGCGATCGGCCCCGTACTCGGGATCGGCGCGATCCGTCGCCTGCAGCGACTCCAGTCGTGAGGCCCGGCGTCGCTGCGCTCCTTCGCGCCTTCGACGACGGGAGGCAGCGCGCGGAGTTCTATCGGATGTGGCGGATGGGATGCGATGCGGGACTCACGCACGGCGCGACGTTGGCGCAGGCAGGACACTTCCGCGGGACGACCCGCGCCCTGCACCGGCACTTCCTCAAGGGCTTCGAGAAGGGACGCGACGTCGCCGGGCTCGTGCGGTCACGGCCGGCGCTCTTCGAGCCCTTCGAAGCCGCGTTGCTGACGATGGCCGAGGAGAGCGGGACGCTCGAACGTGTACTCGGGGACCTCGCCGCGTTCTTCGAGCGGCAGAACCGGATGTTGGCGGCAGTGAAGAAGCACGTCGCGTACCCGCTCTTCGTCTCCCTCGTTTTCGCCTGGATCGCGCCCCTGCCGCTCATCTTCAGGGGCGAGTCGCGCGCCTATGTCGCCGCGGTCGCGGTCGGGATGCTCGGCAGGTTCTTCAACGGAGGAGCGATCTACGCCGTCAGCGATCAGGCATACCAGAGCCGGCCCGCATTCGTGCGGGCGCGCTTCGCTCGAACGCTGGCGCTGGCGCTTGGCGCCGGGCTCCCATTGCCGAGGGCGCTGCGGCTCGCCGCCGGCGCGAGCGGCGAGCCGGCACTCGTGAAGCACATCGGCCGATTCGACGAACGCACGTTGGGCACCCAGTCGCTCGAGCGTAGCCTCGCGAACGCCCCGACGATGACCCCCGACTTCCTTGGCGCGGTGCGGGTCGCGGAGGCGACAGGGGATATGAGCACGACCCTCGGTCGACTGGCCGAGCTCTACGAGGACGGATTCCGCTGACCCCCGCCTTGTAGATTGCGCGGCGTGACCGAGACGAACCACCCTGCGCTGCGCGCGATCGCGCTCGCAACCTTCCTCACGCTGGTCCCGATCACGCTGCTGGTGCCGGGGCTCACCGAACTCGTGACGGTCGCCCACGGCGGCTCGCGGTTCCAGGCGCATCTCTTCGTCTCGCTCAACCAGCTCGCGGGGATCGTCGCGGTGCCGATCGCGATGGTGCTGCACCGGCGGTTCCCGAACACGCGGGCCTGGATCGTCACGCTGCTCGCGCTGGACGCGGTGTCGTTCCTCGGGATGGGCGCGGCGGACTCGCTCGTGTCGCTCTTCGTCTGGCGGGCAGTGGACGGCTTCACGCACCTGCCGGCGGTGACCTTCCTGATGATCCTGGCGAACCGCGCCGGCGGTCGGCGCCGGGGTGCGTCGCTCGGCGTCGTCGCCGCGGCGCTGATGGTCGGCATCGGAGTCGGCGCGCCGATCGGTGGGATCCTCGTGGACCGCGACCCGATGCTCGTCTATCGCGTGGGCGCGGTGCTGCTCGCGATCGCGGCGGTGGTGGGACTCGCGACACCGAAGCACGCGGACTCCCTCGCGCCGGCCCCACAGCCATCATCGCGATATCAATGGAATCGGAGTAGCGTCGCGGCGTGGATGCCGCTCGCGTATGGATTCGCCGACCGGTTCCTCATCGGCGTGTTCGTCTCGACGTTCACGCTGTTCCTGGCCGAGGTGCACGGGGTGAGCGCGGCGTCACGGGGGATGCTGATGTCGCTGTTCCTGCTCCCGTTCGCGCTCTTCTGCTGGCCGGCGGGCAAGCTCACGGATCGCATCGGCTGGTTCGGGCCGATCGTCACGGCGAACATCCTGTTCGGGATCGTCTACGCGAGCTACGGCGTCCTGCCGCTGCGATGGCTCCCGGTGGCGATGGTGCTCTCAGGGCTCCTGAGTGCGCTGATGTTCGCTCCGAGTCTCGTGCTAGTGAGCGAGTTCTCGCGGCATGGCACGGGGGAGGGACTG
>JANNKK010000223.1:0-2250 GCA_031396245.1 Gemmatimonadaceae bacterium | reverse complement strand
CGGGACCTTCACATTCGAGGCGAGCACGTTCGACGCGATGTTGTCGTGCGTCAGCATCACGCCCTTCGGGAGTCCGGTCGTTCCCGAGGTGTAGATGAGGGTCGCGAGGTCGTCGGGCTTCACCGCGAGCGCCCCCGCCTTCCACGCCGCGGTGGCGGCGTCGTTGTCGAGCGCCGCGCCCTTCGTCTCGAGCTCGCGAAATGTCATGTCGGCACCGACCGGCTTCGGGTCGGCGAAGGAGATGATCGTGCGCACCGTCTTGAGCTGCGCGCGCACCGACGCCGCCTTCGCGGCCTGTTCGGCACTCGAGACGAAGAGCGCGACCGCGCCCGAGTCGTTCAGCGGATGGACGATCTGTTCGGCGGGGAGCGTCGGATAGATCGGCACGTCGGTCATCCCGCCGCCGAGGCACGCCCAATCGGCGAGCGCCCACTCGGGACGATTCTCCGACATGATCCCCACCCGGTCGCCGCGCTGGACGCCGAGCGCACCAAGGCCCAGCGAGACGCGACGGACCCGCTGCAGCGCCTCGCGATGTGCGATCGGCGTGTACTTCCCGCCGAGCTTGAACTGATAGGCGTTCGGCAGGTCGAACCGCTCGACCGCGTCGAAGAAGATGGCCGTCAGGGTGCTGGGGGCGGGGCGGGGGCCACCGGAGACGATCATTCGAATCCCTCTTCGAAGGGGAGCTACGGAGCAGCGGGTGGGGCGACCTTCACGAGGAACCGGACGGGACTGCCCGGCACCGCGACGCCGTGGAACTGCACCTCTGCGACGACGACGAACGAATCCACCGACGCGACCAGGCGATTGGCCCAGATGCGGAGCCTCCGCACCGAGTTGCCGTCCGCGGTCGTGGTGTCGAGCGCCGACCGGGCGCCTCCGAGACTCAGCAGCGTGACGAGCGACGTGTCGCCCGGCGCGAGTGTATCGCCGGCGTGCACAGCGCGCCAGCGGACCACCCATCCCGGCACGTTCGGCGTGAGGCCGCCGACCGTGTCGGTCGTCTGGAGTCGCAAGCGGAGCTCAGGCGTGACGTTCGCCGCCACGTCAGGGAGCGCGTAGGTGAACTGGACGAGCGTATCCTGCTCGGTGAACGTCGTGTCGGGGCGCCGCGAGACGATGAGCAGGCGATCCGACGTCTGGAGGCCGCCGACCGAGGCGAGCACCCGCACCGACCCGGTGCGCCGCGTCGTGGTCAGGATCCCGGTCGCGGAGATCGTGACGCCGGTGTCGAGCGTGAGATACTCGATAGCGGCGCCGACGATGACGTCGCCATTCCCGTTGTAGGCGACCGCCTGCAGGGGCGCGGCCACGCCGGCCGCGTCGCGCAGCGTGTCCTGCGCGAGGACCGAGGGGTAGGCGATCCCCTCGAACTCGAGCGCGAAGGGGAAGTCCGGGTCGGTGCTCAGCTCGAGGCATCCGACGAGCGCCGCGGCGACGACCGCTGCCGGGGCGCCCCACCGCGCGCCCTGCCGCCCGGCGCGCGAGGTCACTGCCCGATCCGCTCGGCGAGCCGCGTCGCGAGGTTCACGTAGGCTTGCGACGCCGGGTCCGCAGGGGAACGCACCACGGCCGGCTGGCCCGCTGCGAACGCCTCGGCGACCGCCGTCGAGCGCGGCACCACGATGTCGATCATCAGGTGGGCGGGCACCTTCTCGCGGATGTAGGCGGCGGTCGTCTCGCAGGCGGCATTCCCCGCTTCGAACATCGTGAGAAGGATCCCGTCGAAGACGAGATGCTCGTGCTTCGTCACGATGTCCTGGATACCACGGAGGATCTGCGGCGTCGTCTGCAGGGCGAGGGGCTCGGCTTGAAGGGGAATGAGCACGCGGTCGGATGCGGCGAGCGCGCCGCGGGTCACCGGTCCCAAGCCCGGAGGCGTGTCCACGACCACGATGTCGCACTTCTCGGCTGCAGCGGCGAGCATCCGCGCGAGCAGGTCCGACGACGCGATCTGCTCCTGATACGCGGTGTGGTCCACCGCATCGGTGACGCTGCCGGCGAGCATCACCCGCAGCCAAGGGAGCGCAGTCGGAAGGAGGACCTCACGGAGCGTGCGCTCGCCGGAGAGATAGTCGGCGAAGCCATACGTCGGGTGTCCGCGACGGAGCCCGGCGCCATAGCGCACCGAGCCCTGCGGGTCGACGTCCACGAGCAGCGTCTTGCGGCCGCGTCGGGCGCATGCGGCCGCGAGGTTCACGGCGGTCGTCGTCTTTCCGACGCCGCCCTTCTGGCTCACGATGGGGG
>JANNKK010000194.1:0-3919 GCA_031396245.1 Gemmatimonadaceae bacterium | reverse complement strand
CGCTGAGTCCCCTTTCCCCTTCCCCCTTCCCCCTTCCACCAGCAGTTCAGCGATGTACCGCGCGATCTCCATCGCCGCCTTCGGCCTCCCCCGCTTCTTCGCCGCCGCCGCCATCGCCGCGAGCCTCGCGCGATCGCCGAGCAGCTCGCCGATCTCGGCGTCCAGCCGTTCCACCGTCAGTTCCCGCTCCGGCAGGTGCCGCGCCGCGCCCGCCGCCTCGAGCACCCTCGCATTCGCCGTCTGATGATCCTGCGCCGCCGACGGCAACGGCACCATCAGCATCGGCACTCCCCACGCGCAGAGTTCGCTCGAGCCCATCATCCCACCCCGCACGAGCGCCAAGTCGGCGGCGGCGTACGCCTCGGCGATCGGCGAGATGTAGTCGAGCACCCGCACGTCAGGACGGTCGAGATGCTTGTACGCCGCGTGATGCGCGCGCCCTGTAGCCCAGAGCACGCAGAGTCCCTTCGGCAGTCCGCGCTCGACCCACGCCGCGACGACGCGGTTGATCGCTCGCGCGCCTTGCGAGCCACCGAAGACGAGCAGCACCATCGCCGAAGCGGGGAACCCCCACCGCGCGTGCGATTCTGGTGCCGCCGGGTGGATGTCGGGCGGCGGCTCGATCGGATTCCCGGTGTCGCGATACACGCACCCCGCGTGCGGCAGGTGCGCTGCCGCCTCAGGATAGCCGAGGTACGCCTCGTGGGAGAGCCGCGCGCTCCAGCGCGCCGTGAGCCCGGGGATCGCGTCTCCGATGTGCTGCACCAGCGTGATCCCGCGCCGCCATGCCCAGAGCGAAGTCACTCCCGCCGCATAGCCGCCGGTGCCGACCACGAGAGCCGGCGATCGCTCGCTAACCAGGTGGTCGAGCGCGCGCCACGCCGACGCCGCGCCGCGAAGGGTGCGCCAGTTGAGCCAGACCTTCGGCCGATAGAGTGGATGGAGGTCGAGCAGGAGGTGCGGGAACTCCGTCGTCGGCAGCACGTCGCGTTCGATCCCGCGCTGCGCACCGACGAAGAAGGGCCGCACCTCGGGCCGCGCACGTACCAGCGCGCGGGCGATGGCGAGTCCGGGATAGAGGTGTCCCCCGGTGCCGCCGCCCGCGAAGAGGACGATCACCGCGATGCGGCGAGCGGGTCGGTGGCCCGCGCGCCGCTCACGCGCTCTCGAACGCTGCCGATGTTCACCAGGATCCCAGTGATCAGGAGGGAGATCAGGATGTTCGACCTCCCGTACGAGATGAACGGCAGCGTGAGCCCGGTCGTCGGCAGCAGGCCGGTGACGACGCCGATGTGGAGATAGGCCGTCACGAGCATCGTCACCGTCAGACCGATCGCGACGAGTTGCTGGAAGGGCGTCCGCGCGGCCCGCGCGATCCGGAACCCGAGCCACCCCCAGACGGCGTACGCGACGATCAGGCCGGCGAGTCCGACGAAGCCCCACTCCTCACCGACATTGCTGCCGATGAAGTCGTTGTACGGCAGCGGAAGGAACCCGAACTGCTGGCGTCCCTGCCCGAACCCGACACCGAGGAATCCCCCCGAACCGACGGCGATCAGGGATTGCTGCAGCTGGTGGTTCACCTCAGCGGCCGAGTCGGCGGCACCCGCGGCGAATCCCATGATTCGGCGGATCGCGTACTCGACCCGCTGGAGGTACTGCCACCCGGCGACCATCCCGATCGCGCCGAGCAGCACGAAGTGTCCGATGCGCGCGCCAGCGGCGAAGAGCATCACGCCCATCACGCCAGCGTAGAAGACCGCGACCGAGAGGTCGGGCTCCGCCACCGCGAGGCCGCCAAGCACCGCGAGAACGACCGCGAAGGGGATGATCCCCTTCGAGAGTCGACGGAGTCCCGCTTCCCCTCCCTTCTTCACGATCAGCATCGCCGTCCAGATCACCAGGGCGAGCTTGCCGAGCTCCGAGGGTTGGATCGATCCGCCGAGAAGGAATCGGCGCGAGCCGTTGATCGGCGGCGCGATGCCGCGCGTGAAGGGGAGCACGGTGAGGAGCAGGGCAAGGATCGTCAGCCCCATCAACGGCCAGGCCCACGCCCGCCAGCGTTCGGCGTCCATCTTGGCCGCGATCGCGAAGGCGACGATCCCGACTGCGGCGCCAGTGAGCTGCCGGAAGAGGAAGAACCAGCTCTCTCGCCCCGCCTGCATCGCGACGCCGGCGCTCGCCGAATAGAGCGTGGCGAGGCCGAAGGCGAGCAGCGCGGCGGTGACGATGGCGACGCCGCGCGCCTCAAGGCTCATCTTCCAGCGCAGCCGCTCCTGCGTGACGCCGCTGCTGCGGGGCGCAGCGCGCGCCGGCACGTCCGGGAGATGGATCGCCGGCGCGCTCATTCGGGCAACGCGAGGCGACGGAAGGTCGCGCCCCGCTCCTCATAGTTCGTGAACATGTCGTAGCTGGAGCAGGCGGGAGCGAGCAGGATCACGTCCCCGGGCACCGCGAGTGCCCGGGCCCGTGAGATGACCTGCTCGAAGGACGATCCGAGCCGTTCGACCGCCACGTGCCCCGTGAGGTCCGACTCGATGAGTGGCGCCGACTCGCCATACGCGAGCACGACCTTCGTGCGTCGTCGGATCGCGTCCAAGAGGGCCGTGTACGGCTCGCCCTTGTGCCGGCCGCCGAGGAGCAGGATCGTCGGCCGACTCATCGCCTCCAGCGCGACGCGAGCGGACGCGATGTTCGTCGCCTTGGAGTCGTTCAACCAGAGCACGCCGTCGCGCTCCCCGACCGGCTCGAGCCGATGCTGGATCGCGCGGAAACTCCGAAGTCCCCCGGCGAGGCGCGCCCGCCCCACCGTCGTCTGCTCCTCCGGCACGGCGTGCCACACCGCGAGAGTCGCGGCGAGGGCATTCGCGATATTGTGCGCGCCAAGCAGGGGGAGGAGTGGCCGCGCCAAGCAGGGGGAGGAGTGGCCGCTCCAGCAATGGTGTTCCGGCGAGATAGAGCAGGTCGGTGGCCTCCTCGTACCACGCGTCTGCACTCGCGTCGCGGAGCGAGAAGCGACGCGGCACACCCGGCACCGCCTGCGTCCGGCGCATCACCTCTGGATCGTCGGCGTTCACGACCCGCACGGACTCGGCGGTCGCGTTCCGGAAGAGCCGCATCTTGTCCGCGTAGTACGCCTCGAGCGAGTCGTACCGGTCGAGATGGTCGGGCGCGAGGTTGGTCAACACGGCGACCCGAGGCGCCACCGACGGTGAGTCGTGGAGCTGGAACGACGAGAGTTCGACCGCGATCCAGGCCGGCCGGTGCGAGCCCACGGCGACCTCGGAGAGGGGCGTCCCGATGTTCCCCGCCTCGATCGTCTCGCGGCCGAGCGCGCGGAGCAGGTGTGCGACGAGCGCGGTGACGGTGGTCTTCCCGTTCGTCCCCGTGATCCCGATGTATGGCACTCCGCCGAGGGCACGAAGGGCGAGGTCGATCTCCGATAGGATCAGTACGGAGCGTTCGCGCGCGACTCTGAGTGGTGGCGCTGCGGGAGGGACGCCCGGGCTCACGATCACCGTGCCGGCGCCTCCGATCCGTGCGAGGTCGTGGCGCCCGTACTCGGCGTCGACGCCCTCGGCCGCGAGCACGGCGGCCGTCTCGCGCACATCGGCGCCGGCGCCGGCGTCGCTCGCGTAGACCTTCGCCCCGGCGCGCACGAGGAGTCGCGCTGCCGCCGTTCCGCTCCGGCCGAGTCCGATGACCGCGACCTCCCCGGCGGCGGCGAGGGAGGCCAGCGGTGATGTCACCGGATCTTCAGGGTCGAGAGCGCGAGGAAGGCGCAGAGCACGCCGAGGATCCAGAAGCGCACGACGACCTGCGACTCCGGCCATCCCTTGAGCTCGAAGTGGTGATGGATCGGCGCGCGCAGGAAGACCCGGTTCGCCTTCGCGTACTCCTCCCCGTGGCGCGCCTTCCG
>JANNKK010000179.1:0-5232 GCA_031396245.1 Gemmatimonadaceae bacterium | reverse complement strand
CGCGCCGATGCTCAGCGCGCTGAGCATCACGACGATAGCCTTCTCCCACTTCGCCTTCGGGCTCTTCGGACTCGTCGCGCTCAACCACCGCGCCGCCCTCGCCCAAGTCGAGGAGCGGGTCGAGGTCCGCGGATTCGTCGCCGAGGGGACGCCGCCCGAGGCGACGAGTGCGGCGGTCGGCGATGTCGCCGCTTTCCCCGAGGTCCAGAGCGTCCGGCTCGTCACGGAAGTGCAGGCGCTCGAGCGCGCACGCCGGGAGTTGAACGAGTTCGACGATGTCTGGGAGGCCGGGATCCTTCCGGCCTCGATCGAGGTGCGCCTCCGCGAAGGGAACCGTGACCCCGAGACCGTGCGAACGATCGCGCGCCGCCTCGAGGCGTATGACTTCATCGACGACATCCGCTACGGCGAGGAATGGGTCGAGCGCCTCCACCGCCTGCGCAACGTGGGTTCGGCGGTGGCGATCTCCCTCGGACTCACCTTCGCGCTCGTCGCGGTGATCATCATCGGCTCGACGATCCGCATGGCGGTGCTCGCCCGGAGCCGCGAGATCCGTATCATGCGACTCGTCGGCGCGACGAACGGCTTCATTCGCGCCCCCTTCCTGATCGAGGGCTTCCTCAAGGGGCTCGCCGGCGGTTTCCTCGCGCTCCTGCTCACCTGGGTCACCTACCAGTTCGTCGGCCAGTACGTAGCGCAAGCCGCGTACTTCGAGTCGGGTCTCGCGGTGGTGGGCGTGGCCGGGGGTGCGCTCATCGGGCTCATCGGGAGCGCGGTCTCGGTCGGACGGCACCTGCGGCGCGTCTGATGTCGACGTGGCGTGCCCTCCTGAGGCCCGTGGCGATCCTCGCGCTCGGGGCGGGTGCGCTCACCGCCCAGCAGCGACCGGCCGCACTGCCCCCGTCGGCGCAACAGGCCGCCGAGCGGCTCCGGCAGGAACAGGCCGAACTCGAACGCCTGCGCAGTGAGCGCGCGTCGGTCGAGGCCCAGATGCGTCGCTTGCAGTCCAACGCCCGCGACGTCTCGGCGGAACGCCAGAATCTCGAGCGCCAGGCCCAGGCGACCTCGCGCCTCGTGCGCTCACTCGACCAACAACTCGGCTCCCTCGTCGAGGAAGTCGGTACGGTCAACGCGAGTCTCGGCCGGTCGCAGGATGAGCTGGCGATCAAGCGGGCCACCCTGCGCCGCCGGGTGCAGGAGATCTACAAGCGCGGCCCGCTCCACACCTTCGAGGCGCTGCTCTCCGCCGAGTCGTTCGGGGCGCTCGTCGCCCGCTACAAATACCTCCACCTGGTGGCACTGCGCGACCGCGCCTTGGTGAAGCGGGTCGAGGCCCTAACCGGACAGATCACGGCACAACGCTTCCTCCTCGAGCGGCTCCGTGGCAACATGGAGACGAACCGTCGGGAGAAGGCGGAGGAGGAGGCGCGGCTCCGTCGGCTGGAGATCGCCCGCGGCCGTACACTGGCGCAGTTGGAAGCGCAGGCGAAGGCGACCGCCGAGCGGCTCACCCGGATGGCACGCGACGAACAGCGGATGGTCAGTCTGATCAGCGCGCTCGAGGATGCGAGGCGCCGCGCCGAGTCTCGCGGGAACGCTCCGCGCGCCGCGAGCACGCTCACGACCGCCGAAGTGGGCCGACTCGATTGGCCCGTCGAGGGAGAGATCATCTATCAGTTCGGGCGGTTGGTGAATCCGAACAACACCTCGGTGAGCTGGCACGGCATCGGCATCGGTGCGAAGTCGGGCACACCGGTCAAGGCCGTTGCGGCTGGCGAGGTCGTCTGGGCCGAACCCAACTCCACCTACGGATTGATGGTGGTGCTGCAGCACGGCGGCGGCGCCTACTCGTCCTACTCGTCGCTTGGAACGATCGGCGTGAAGAAGGGCGCCAAGGTTGCCAAGGGTGATGTCATCGGGACCGTCGGGCAGTCTGACCCGGAACTCCCGCCGCGGCTACACTTCGAGATCCGTCCGACCGGCGGACTCGCAGTGGACCCCATGGACTGGCTGAGGCGAGCGAGATGAAGAAGAGGCAGACGGCGGTTAGGACCAGAGCGAAGAAGAAGACGGCGGTCAAGGCGAAGCCGAAGAAGAAGCCGATCAAGAAGTCGATCAAGAAGTCGATCAAGAAGTCGGCCACGAAACCACTGAAGAAGCCGGCGAAGCGCCCGGCGCCGAAGGTCCGCGTCGTCGCGGCAGCGCCGAAGCCGTCGATCCCCTTTCCCGATCCGCTCGGCCCCCTTGGCGCGCACGTCTCGACCGCCGGCGGCGTCGCGATGGCCCCGCCCCGTGGTGACGACATCGGCGCGACCGGGATGCAGCTCTTCACCAAGACGCCCAATCAATGGAAGGAGCCGAACGTCGGCGCCGCCGAGATCGCAGCGTACAAGACGGCGCTCGCGGCGAGCGGCCAGCGATTCGCCTGCTCGCACGACTCCTATCTAATCAATCTTGCGTCCCCTGACGCGACGCTCCGCGACCGGTCCCTCGAGAGCTTCACCCTCGAACTCCAGCGCTGCAATGCGCTCGGCCTCGACGCGCTCGTCTCGCATCCAGGGAACTTCATCGACGATCGCGCGAGCGGCCTCCACCGCAACGCCGAAGCCATCACCGAGGCGCTCGAGCGCTCTCCGGGACCGACGCGCCTCTGTTTGGAACTCACCGCAGGTCAGGGCACGGTGCTCGGGTCGACCTTCGAGGAGATGGCGGCGCTCCTTGCGATGATCTCGCCGCGGTTCCGGCAGCGGCTCCGCGTTTGCCTCGACACCTGCCACATCTTCGCCGCCGGCTACGACCTCGTCGGCGACTACGATGGCGTCTGGAAGCGCTTCGGCGACGTGCTCGGCTTCGAACGGCTCGGCGTCATCCACCTCAACGACTCGCAGGGGATCCTCGGCTCGCACAAGGACCGCCACGCGCTGATCGGCGAGGGCGCGATAGGGGAAGCGCCCTTCCGTCGGCTGATGACCGATCAGAGGCTGACGAAGGTGCCGAAGATGCTCGAGACACCGAAGGGGGATGACCTGATCTCGAATGATCGACGGATGCTGCGAAAGCTGCGGGGCTTCGCGGGAGCGCTCTAGAGCGGTCCCCGTGCCCCATCGGAGCCGCTAGATTTCCTCCGATGAAACGCGAGGACGCGCTCGAATACCACTCCCGCGGACGCCCCGGCAAGATCGCCGTCGTCCCGACCAAGCCACTCACGAACCAGCGGGACCTGGGGCTGGCCTACTCCCCCGGGGTCGCCGAACCCTGCCTCGAGATCAAGGCGAACCCCGACGACGCCTACAAGTACACGGCGAAGGGCAACCTGATCGCCGTGGTCTCCAACGGCACCGCCGTCCTCGGACTCGGCAACATCGGCGCACTCGCCGGCAAGCCGGTGATGGAAGGGAAGGCGAACCTCTTCAAGCAGTTCGCCGACATCGACGTCTTCGACCTCGAAGTGGGGTCGGAGGATCCCGACGACGTCATCAAGTTCTGTCAGCTGTTGGAGCCGACGGTCGGGGGCATCAACCTCGAGGACATCAAGGCGCCCGACTGCTTCTATATCGAGGAGACGCTCCGGAAGACCCTCAAGATCCCCGTTTTCCACGACGACCAGCACGGCACCGCGATCATCTCCGGCGCGGCGCTGCTCAATGCACTGGAAGTGGTCGGCAAGGACATCGCGAAGGTGAAGGTCGTCTTCTCCGGCGCCGGTGCCGCGGCGATCTCCACCGCCGAGCACTACGTCCGGCTCGGGGTGAAGCGCGAGAACATCATCCTCTGCGACCGGAAGGGCGTCGTCTACAAGGGTCGCGCCGAGTACATGGACCCGTACAAGACGCGCTTCCAGACCCTGAGCCCGGCCCGCGACGTCGCCGGGGCGCTGGTCGACGCGGATGTCTTCGTCGGGCTCTCGGCGGCGGGGGCGATCACCGGCGCGATGGTCGCGAAGATGGCGAAGGATCCGATCATCTTCGCGCTCGCGAATCCGGTGCCGGAGATCCTCCCGCACGAGGTGCGTGCGGTGCGCGACGACGCGATCATCGCCACCGGCCGGTCCGACTATCCGAACCAGGTCAACAACGTCCTCGGCTTCCCCTTCATCTTCCGCGGCGCGCTCGACTCGCGCGCCACCGAGATCAACGAGGAGATGAAGATGGCGGCGACGCGGGCCCTCGCCGCCCTCGCCAAGGAGGATGTGCCCGACAGCGTCGCCGCGCTCTACGGGCTCACGAATGTGAAGTTCGGCGCCGAGTACCTGATCCCCTTCCCCTTCGACCCCCGGGCGCTCCTGCGCGTCGCACCTGCCGTCGCGTGGGCCGCCGTCGCGAGCGGCGTCGCGAAGGAGTTCATCGACCTCGACGAGTATCGCAACAAGCTCGAGGCGCGGCTCGGCCGCGCCCGCGGGCTGATGCGCGGTCTCATCTCACGCGCCCAGCAC
This sequence comes from Gemmatimonadaceae bacterium, assembly GCA_031396245.1. Taxonomy (GTDB): domain Bacteria; phylum Gemmatimonadota; class Gemmatimonadetes; order Gemmatimonadales; family Gemmatimonadaceae; genus Pseudogemmatithrix. Next base: position 800 of record JANNKK010000179.1, on the reverse strand, counting down.
GACCCCAAGCGCGTGGTCTTCCCCGAGGGAGAGGACCCGAAGATCCTTCGGGCCGCGCAGATCCTCGTCGACGAGGCGATCGCTCAGCCGATCCTCCTCGGCAGGATCGACCGCGTGAAGGCCCTTGCCGAGGAGCTCAAGATTCCGCTGACCGGGATCAGGATCGTCGAGCCCGCAACCTCGGCGGACCGGGAGCGGTACGAGCAGGCACTCTGGAAGAAGCGCCAGCGGAAGGGGATGTCGCCGGACGAGGCGGGACAGCGGATCACCCGCGAGATCACGTTCGGGAGCGTGATGGTCGCCTGCGGCGACGCCGATGCCCTGGTGGGAGGGATCGGCAAGCACTATCCGGAGACGGTTCGCCCCGCCCTCGAGGTGATCGGCGCGCACCCGAGGATGGGCCTCGCATCAGGCCTCTATCTCCTCGTCTTCGAGAAGCACGTCGTCTTCTTCGGCGACACGACCGTCAACATCGAGCCGACGGCCGACCAGCTCGCGAGCATCGCCCAGTCGGCGGCAGGACTCGCGAAGACCTTCGGCATCTCGCCGCGGATCGCGATGCTCTCGTTCTCCAACTTCGGCTCGGTCAAGCACCCCGAGGCGCAGAAGGTCGCCGAGGCCGTGCGGATCGTGCGACAGCGCGACCCCTCACTGATCGTGGACGGTGAGATGCAGGCCGACACGGCCTTCAGCGAAGAAGTGCTGGCGGGGCGCTACCCGTTCAGCGCACTCAAGGAAGCGGCGAACGTGCTGATCTTCCCGAACTTGAGCGCCGGCAACATCGCGTACAAGTTGCTCAC
>JANNKK010000171.1:0-2867 GCA_031396245.1 Gemmatimonadaceae bacterium | reverse complement strand
TGACCGTGGAGAGTCTACCGCGCGATGTGGCGGCGATCGACGGACGCCTCTCCCTGCGCAAGCCGCAGCGGGAGGCGCTCGAGCTCCTCGCTAGGATCACCGCAGCGCTCAAGCTCTCCAAGGAGTACGACCTCGAAGCGGCCCTCGAGATCGTGAAGCGCATCTCGCCCGGGGTGACGGACTTCGAGCGCGGCTTTCCGTCGCTCTGCTTCGCCCTCGCGACCGGTGTGGGGAAGACACGGCTGATGGGCGCCTTCATCGCCTACCTGTATCGCGTCCACCGACTCAAGCACTTCTTCGTGCTCGCGCCAAACCTGACCGTCTACGAGAAACTCAAGGCCGACTTCACCTTCGGCACGCCCAAGTACGTCTTCCCCGGACTCGGCGACGTGACCGAACGACTCGTCCTCATCACCGGCGACGACTGGCAGGACGGCCGGGGGACCCGGCGACGCGACCTCTTCGGTGACGAGGCGCTCCACGTCAACATCTTCAACGTCGCGAAGATCAACTCCGAGGTGCGCGGCGGCGAGGCGCCCCGCATGAAGCGCTTGTACGAAGTCATCGGCGACTCGTACTTCGACTACCTCTCGAAGCTCGACGACCTCGTCCTCCTCATGGACGAGTCACACCGCTATCGCGCGCAGGCGGGAGCGAAGGCAATCGAGGGGCTGAAGCCGATCCTCGGACTCGAGCTCACCGCGACTCCGCAAACGGTCCACGGGTCGCAGTCGCGTCCCTTCAGGAACGTAGCGTACAACTATCCCCTCGCGAACGCGATCCAGGACGAGCTGGTGAAGATCCCGGCGGTCGCGACCCGGGCGAACTTCGTCGCCGCCAGCTTCTCCGAGGATGAGCTCGAGCGGCTAAAGCTCGAGGATGGCATGCAGCTGCACGAGGAGACGAAGGCCGAGCTCGCCGCGTATGCCGCGGAGCACAGTGAAGCCTTGGTCAAGCCCTTCGTGCTTGTGGTGGCCGAGAGCACGGCGCACGCCGAGGCGGTCAGGGCGCTCATGGAGCAGAAGGACTTCCGCGACGGACGGTACGCGGGCAAGGTGGCCGTAGTGCATTCGAACCAGAGTGGGGAGATCAAGGACGAGAACCTCCGGAGACTGCTCGACGTGGAGAGCGCCACGGAGCCGACCGAGGTCGTGATCCACGTCAACAAGCTCGGCGAGGGGTGGGACGTCACCAACCTCTTCACGCTGATTCCGCTGCGCGCGGCGAACTCGCCGAATCTCGTCGAGCAGTCCCTCGGTCGAGGGCTGCGGCTCCCCTACGGGCATCGCACGGGTGTCGACGCTGTGGACCGCCTCACCGTCGTGTCACACGACAAGTTCCAGGCGATCGTGAACTACGCGAACCAGCCGGGGTCGGCCGTGCGCGCGTTCAAGGAAGTGCTGATCGACGAGAGCACGCGGGTGCCACTGGAAGTCGTGCGCGCGAGGCCGAACCTGGATGCGGCGATTGTCGAATCCCCGATGCTCAGGTCAAACGAGGAGCGCACCTTCGCCCAGTTGGCGGTGAGCCTCGCCTCTGACCCGGCACTCGGACTCACGCATCGAGAGCTCGACACGAAGGCGGGAGCGGCGAAGCTCGTGAAGGCGGTGATGGAGCGCGCGGCGACCGCACAAGAGACATTGGGGATGGATGGGGCGAGCGTTGATGGGCCGCGAGTCGTGCGTGCGGTGATCGAGGCGCTCAAGGAGCACACGATCGGCATTCCGCGCATCAGCCTGCGGCCCAAGTCTGGCGTGCACGGTGAGTTCAAGCCGTTCACGCTCAACGTGAGCGAGGTACGCCGCCAACCGCTGCCACAGCAGATCCTCCTGCAGGCGCTCCAGTCGCACGAGCAGAAGCTGATCGCGGCAGGCCTGCGTCACGCGGAGGGAAGTGCCGAGGACATCATCGTGCGAGAGCTGGCGGCCGACAGCGCGATCGCCTATGAGCGGCATGCCCCGCTGCTCTACGACCTCGCAGGTCAGTTGGTGCGGCACTTGCGGTCCTACCTCACGGCGGAAGAGACGCAGAACGTCGTCGTGACGCAGGCGCGCGACCTCGCGGAGATGATCCGCGCACAGCTGCTCGATCATCGCGACGAGTCAACCGTGGAGTACGAGGTCGCCGTGAGTGGAGACGTGCACACGCCGCGGGACATCAACGGCACTTCGGCGGTGGGGGCCGAGTTGCTCTACTTCGGCAGCGAGGTGAATGACCTCTCGCGCATCCGGCTCATCTGGTTCTCCGGCTTCAAGCGCTGCCTCTTCAGCCGTCAGCGGTTCCAGTCGGACGCCGAGCGCCGGATGGCTGCACTGTTGGAACGGGACGAGGACGCGTCGATCAAGTGGTACAAGCCCGCGCACGGCGACGTGCGGATCTGGCTCACGGGCGGAGAGGCGTACAATCCTGACTTCGTCGTCGAGGCGGCAGAGGCGAAGTACTTGATTGAGCCGAAGGCGGCGAATCAGCTGACGGCTGCAGACGTCGAAGAGAAGGCCGTTGCCGCTCGCGCTTGGTGCGCACACGCGAGCGCGTGGGAGGCGAAGAACGGCGGGAAGCCCTGGCGCTACCTCCTCGTGCCCGACACCTCCATACTGCAGAACGCGACGCTCTCGGGACTCGCGGCGCAGTTCGGCTGAGGAGAGAGGATGCGACGCGCACGAGTGCTCGCGAGTGTCTTCGGGTTACTCGCGTCGTCGTCGACCATGCTCGCCGCGCAAACGCCGGCGGATGTGCCGCCCGACGCGCCGTACCGGAACCCGCGTCTCCCCGCCGCCACCCGCGTCCGCGACCTCGTCGGCAGGATGACGCTCGAGGAGAAGTTCTGGCAGCTCTTCATGCTGCCGGGGAGTCTCGACGATCCGGCG
>JANNKK010000115.1:0-2673 GCA_031396245.1 Gemmatimonadaceae bacterium | reverse complement strand
CGCCGTCACGCGAGTCAACCGGCGCTGTCTCGTTTGTCGGCGGGCGAGGTGCGAGCCCCCATTCCATCCCTCGCAGCTTCAGGGGTCTTCGCGCGATGAGCGTCCGCTTCCGCGGATGCTCATCTGCGCCGATTAGATTGCGAGCTTGCGGGCCTGCTTGTCGGGCGGGATGCGAACGACGTTCCAGGCGAGCCCGGCCTTCTCGAGCAGCCAGATCAGCCAGCCGCCCGGATCGATCTCCGCGCGGCGCAGGCCGTGGAACGCCGAACTCGGGAACGCGTGGTGGTTGTTGTGCCACGACTCGCCGAAGGAGATCCACGAGAGCCACCACACGTTCCTCGACTCGTCGCTCGAGGAGAACCGGCGGCGGCCCCAGAAGTGGCAGATGGAGTTGATGGAGAAGGTGACGTGGTGGAGCAGGAAGATCCGGACGGCGCCGCCCCAGAAGAGCCCGGCGAAGAAGCCGTACCAGCCGCCGATCAGGAGCCAGCCGGCGACCGCCGGGACGACGAGCGAGAAGATCACGAGCGGCAGGAAGAGCTTCGCGATCACGCGGAGGCCGCGGTCGCGCAGCAAGTCCTTCGCGTAGCGCGACTGCTCGGCGCGCCCCGCAGCTGAGAAGAGCCAGCCGGTGTGGGCGTGCCAGAGCCCGCGCAGCGCCGCGAGGATGCCGTCGCCGTACCCGACGTGCGGGCTGTGCGGGTCGCCTTCCTGATCCGAGAACTGGTGGTGCTTGCGATGGTCGGAGACCCAGGCGACGACGTCGCCTTCGACCGCCATCTCCCCGAGTACGGCGAAGGTGTAGCGCACTCCGCGATAGGTCTCGAAGGACCGGTGCGTGAAGAGGCGGTGGTACCCGACGGTGATCCCGGCGCCGGTGAGTAGGTAGCCGACCGCAAGAATCACGAGCTCGGTCGGGCCGACCATCCGCTCCCAGAGCACGACGATCGCCACGACCAGTCCGACGAACGGCATGACGATCCCGGTCAGGTTGACCAGCTTGTGCGTGCGCGTCATCGTTTCTCCCGGCCCGGGGGCCCGCCGACAGGGTTCGTCCGCCGCGGGTTGGAGGACGGGTGGACGCGTCAAGGGCTGAGACGCTCGTGTAGCGAGTAACCCGGTTCGAGCCTCCTCAAACACGCACCTCTCCTTACACTGGCGCCATGGCTCGAGTCGGAATCCTCACGGGCGGTGGCGACTGTCCGGGGTTGAATGCGGTCATCCGCGCGGTCACGCGGCGATCGATCGATCGCGGCTGGGAGGTCGCGGCGGTGCGAGAGGGGTGGCGCGGACTCATCGACGGCACCGTGGAGCCGCTGCGCCGGCACGAGGTCTCGGGGATCCTGCCTCGCGGCGGCACGATCCTCGGCACCTCGCGCACGAACCCGTACAAGGTCGAGGGCGGTGTCGACACGCTGCTCACCACCTTCGAGCGCGAGGGACTCGACGCGCTCGTGGCGATCGGGGGAGAGGACACGCTCGGCGTCGCTGCGAAGCTCTTCGCCGAGCACGGCTTTCCCGTCGTCGGCGTCCCGAAGACCATCGACAACGACCTGAATGCGACCGATTACACCTTCGGCTTCGACACTGCGGTCACCATCGCGACCGAGGCGATCGACCGTCTGCACACGACCGCGGAGTCCCACAACCGGGTGATGGTCGTCGAGGTGATGGGCCGCCACACGGGCTGGATCGCCGTGCACTCCGGAATCGCCGGCGGCGCAGACGTGATCCTGATTCCCGAACAGCCGATGACCGTCGAGGACGCCTGCTCCCTGCTCGACGAGCGGCACAAGGGCGGCAAGGACTTCTCGATCGTCGTCGTCAGCGAGGGCTACGAGCTCTCCTACGCCTCAGGTGAGAAGACGCTCGTCGCCGGCGAGGCGAGACCGACCGACCAGTTCGGTCATGTCGTCCTCGGCGGCGTCGGCGGCGAGCTCGCCCGCGAGATCGAGCACCGCACCGGTTTCGAGACGCGCGTCACCGTGCTCGGCCACGTCCAGCGTGGCGGCACCCCCACCCCGCGCGACCGCATCCTGGCGACCAGGTACGGGCTCAAGGCCGCAGACCTCGTCCACGACGGCACGTTCGGCCGCATGGCCGCGCTGCACGGGGACGCGATCGTCGACGTCTCGCTCGAGGAGGCGACGAAGGAGCTGAAGATCGTCCCGCCGGAGTGGTGGGCGGTCGTCCGGGCCTTCGGCGGCTAGATCGCCTAGGGCGTGCTGCGCCCGGGTGGAACGAGCAGGAGGTGGCTGTCCACGACCGCCTTCGCGATGTCGAACAGCTTCTGACCGCTCCGCTGCGACTGGGAGCGCATCAGGTCGAACGCCCTGTGCTCGTCGATCGACTGCCTGGCCATCATGATCCCCTTCGCGCGCTCGATCACCGCGCGCCGGGCGAACGCCCCTTCGAGATTCGTGTACTCGGCGTAGCGCCGGATCGTGATGTCGATCGCGCTCTGCATCTCCTCAGGGTTGCCGTTGACGATGTACGCGAAGATGCCGCGCTTCGCCGCCTCGTTCACCCATTTCGCGTCGTCCGACTCGAGGAGCGCGATCACCGGGCAGGCGGCTTCTCGCACGATCTCGGAGATCATCTCGAGCGCGTGCTCCCCGCTGACGCCGAGACTGACGAACGCCAGATCCGGGTGCTCGCGCTGGGTTGCGGCCG
>JANNKK010000049.1:0-4198 GCA_031396245.1 Gemmatimonadaceae bacterium | reverse complement strand
GTTGCTGCGCAGTCGCTGGCCAAGGAGATCGCGGAGGAAGGCCGGTCCCTGCTTCGCTCCCGCCATCGCCGCCGCGTCAGGCATCCAGGGGTCGCGTGCGTTCTCGGGGGTGAGGATCACCTCAGTGATCGCCGCCGCGTTGCGCGACGAGGCGGGGAGTTCAGAGAGAACCAAGAGCGCTTCGAGTCGCACGTGTGCGTCGGCGTCCTGCAGTGTGCCGGAGCCGACGGTGTACTCCACCGGCGTTGGCGAGCCGCGCATCGGCAGCATCCCCGCGTCGAAGATCGCGTCGGCGAGACGGTCATCGCGCGGGAGCATCTGGAGCGCCGCGCGACGTACGGCGGCGGCCGGATGGAGCAGGGCGCGGCGCGCCACGTCGTAGACCGCGGGCTCCGAGAGCGCGCCCAGGCCGTGCAGTGTCCACAGAGCGTGCAGGGCCGGCGCGTTCATCCCCAGCGCGTCGACCTGGTGCGCCTCGACGAGCCTCACGAGCGCGGGGACGACGTCGCGTTGCCGGCGTTCGACCAGGAGACGCTGGGCGGTGAGCCGCCAGAAGAGGTTGTCGTTCGAGAGCGCGGCGACGAGCTGCGCGGGGCTCGCATTGTCGAGCCGCATCCGCGGAGCGGCAGGGGCGCTGTCGTAGGCGATCCGATAGATGCGGCCGTGCAGGCGGTCGCGATTCGGGGTCTCGTACGCGGCACCCGCCCCGGTCTGGCAGCAGCCGTTCATGTTGCGCGGCGTCGGGTTGTGCTGCGCGACGAGCGTGTAGAAGTCGGAGACCCAGACCGCGCCATCGGGACCGACCTTCACCTGTACCGGCGCTGTCCACTGGTCGCGCGCCGCCATCAGGTTCCAGCGGTTCTTCGCGCGGAAGTTGCTCCCGTTGTGCTGCAGGTCGAACATCCCGATCAGGTGCGCCGTAGGTTCGGCAACGAAGGCGACCCGGTTCCAGTACTCGCGAGGGAAGGCGCGGGCGGTGTAGACCTCGTGCGCGGTGCCGGCGGTGTACTTGCCGAACTGGTCGACCTGGAGGATCTCGGTCACGGGGAAGACGTCGAGCCGATCGGCGATGTCGGGGAGCACCGTGTCGCGGATGCCGAGCGCCTTCCAGTAGCGGACCGGGATCGCGACGAAGTTCGAGGGACGGCTGTTCGCCGTGGAACCGAAGACGAATCCCTCCTCGGTGAAGGCGACACCCCAGGTGTTGTTGCTGGTGCGGGCGATGTACTCGATGTCGGATCCGTCGGCTGGGAAGCGGAAGTAGCCGGCGGTGAACTCGCCACGCTCGTAGGTGTGTCCGGCCACCGTACCGCGGAAGCCGTTGTAGCCGACTGAGCCCCAGACTTGGTTATCGAATCCGTAGCGCAGGTTGCTGATCGTGCCGTGGGTGTCGCCGCGCGGCCATCCGGTCGAGAGGATCCGGCGTTCGTCCGACTTGTCATCGCCGGTCGTGTCGCGGAAGAAGAGCATGTGCGGCGCCTGTCCGACGACGGCGCCGCCATTCGCGAGCGCGATGCTCGTGGCGAGGTTCAAGCCCGTCGCGAAGACGGTCGTCTTGTCGGCGAGGCCATCGCCATTCGTGTCCTCGAGGATCAGGACCCGGTCGTTCCCGGGGATCGAGTCGGGGAGCACCGTGTTCGGGTAGTCCGACGTCTCGAGCGCCCACATCCGGCCGCGCGCGTCCCAGGTGAAATCGACGATGTTCCCGATCATCGGCTCGAACGCGAAGGGCCGGACGTTGAACCGCGGGCGCAGGGTCATCGTCTCGAGCGACTCCTCGGTCGAGAGCGCGACCTGCGCCTTGGTGATCGGCTGTCCGAGCACGTTCCAGACGGTATCGCGGCGATAGGTCGGGAGCGGGACCTCGAGGTTCTGCACCGGCAGCACCGGGATCGCGCCGACCTCGCTGAACGCGCGATCGCCGGCGACCCAGCGGGTTCCCTGCTCGACGAGCTGTTGGAATCCGACATTGCCCCACGTGCGCTGGTCGTGGCCCCACGCCGTGTAGAACACGCGGCCGCGTCCATAGGTGCGAACCCACGTCCACGGCTCATCGTGCCCGCCATCGCGGCGCACCTCGAGGACGGTGCGGTCCACTGGATTGTGTTTCGTGTGCACGTAGGTCTCGTCCCAGCTCTCGAAGGTCGGCACACCGCGGATCGCAGGGTGGTCGCCAGCGACGCGCACCGCCGTGAAGGTGCCGGTGCCGTGACTCTTGAAGGCAGCGCCGACGAGCTTGATGAAGGCCTCGGAGTTCTGGAACGACGCCGATGCGCAGTGGAGCACGACTAGGCCGCCCCCGTCCGAAACGAACGTTGTGAGCGCGCTCAGTTGGGCTGGCGCCACGGTCAGGTGATTGTTGTAGAGCATCACCACGTGGTAGCGATCGAGCTCGTTCTCATTGAGATCGGCCGGATCGTCGGTGTAGAAGAGGTCCGCGCCGCGCCCGGCGAGAACGGGGAGGAGTTGCTTCGCCCGCTCGGTGGGCCGGTGATGGCCGTTGTCGCCGAGGAAAAGGATGCGGAGGCGTTCCGGCCCGGCGGCCGCTCGGGCGGTCGCGAGAGCTGTGCCATCGCCGGCGGTGCGCGCGGCGCACGCATTCATCGCCAGCGCGGCGACGAGCAACATCGCGGCACGCTCGAGCTTCACGGCGCGATACCCGCCGCGTTTCCGGTCACCGAGATACATAGCGCCGAATACTCCGATGAGGATGAGGGAGAGCGGGGCGACGAAGCGGAAGGACTGTTGCCCTCCCGCCGCCTCGGCTGGCATCAAGATGCCGCCGGCCTCGCCGACGAGCGGCTCACCGGGGATCCGCGTCGCAAGGATCGCCCGCAGGGCGTTCGCCGTCGCGTCGTTCTGCACGGTGCCGGTGCGCGCGTGTTCGGCGAGCGCCGTGCGTGTGGCGGCGAGTGCGTCCTCCACCTCGCGCAGTTGGTAGCCGACCGCGGCGCCCGTGCCGGCGCGCGCGACGTACTCAGGGAAGCGTTGGTCCACGCGCTGGAGGAGGCCCAAGGTCGTCACCGGCAACGCGCTGGCGAGATACCGGTCAGCCAGCTTCCCCATCGCCGGCACGCCCACGAGTCCCGCCATCCCGAGACCCACACCCGCCGTGAGCACGATGCCGAGCGACCCCGTGCGCGGCATCCGCTCACTCACCGTGCCGACCATCGTTGGGAAGAAGAAGGCCACTCCCCACGCGAACACCGTCGCCGCCGCGAAGGCGGACCAGAGGCCGGTGGAGAAACTCAGCAGGAAGAGCCCGGTGCCGGTGAGGATCGCCGCCGTGAGCAGCATCCCCGGTGGGGAGAGCCGCTCGACCGCGGTGCCGGCGAAGGCGCGCAGCACGACCATCCAGCCGCTGATCCAGACGAGCACCAGGATCCCGTGCAGGCCCCCGGATTCGAGCACCGCCGGCACCCAGCGCATCGGCCCGAGTTCCATCGACGTCGTGATCGCCATCATCGCGAGCATCAACAGGAAGAGCGGGTTAGTGAGTGTGTAGCGGAACATCTCCCCCACCGGGATCCCCGCCTCGGCGTTCTCGGTGCGCGGGAACTCCTGTGGGAGCACCATCACGCCGTAGATGAGGATCGGGACGTAGATGACGGCGAGCTGATAGGGCCACCGTCCGAACTCTCCGCCGTAGTTCGCGAGCAGGAACCCGGCGATCCCACCGAGCACGATGCCGATCGGGAAGAAGGCGTGGAACCAGTTGAGGTGCTTGGTCTTCTCCGTCGGGTAGAGCGCGGCGACCAACGGGTTGCCGGTGACCTCGATCATCCCGTTGCCGGCGGCGAGCGTCGCCGCACCGATCATCAGGAGCCAGAAGGCCGAGGGACCGCCGACGCGGGTCACGGCGGAGATCATCAGGGTGATGCCGATGAGGTGGCCGGCGAAGGCGGCGCGCGCACCGTTCTTGAGTCCGAAGCTCTCGAGCAGGGGGCCGGCGATGAGGAGCGAGAGCGCCATGCCCCAGAGCGCTGCGCCGCCGATGAGGCCCACTTGATAGTTCGTGAGGATGAACTGCTGCTTGAGCGGGACGAGGATGTTGCTGACGAGGGCGAAGGAGGCGCCGGTCGGGATCAGGGCCAGGCAGATGCCGACGAAGAGGCGACGGCGGTGGGGGAGGTCCGCGGGAGTCATCGCGAAAGTATACGGATTGACACCCGGTGCCGCCGTCTCTGGCGCGCGCACG
>JANNKK010000045.1:0-13709 GCA_031396245.1 Gemmatimonadaceae bacterium | reverse complement strand
GCGCTGTCGATCGCCCAACCGATCCCCCAGGTGCCGAGTGAGACCGCGACTGACGCGAGGAAGGGTGCGCTGAGCCCGAGCACGACCGCCCCGACATACGCGAGGAGACCTGCGAGGAGCGTCGCCGCTGCCGTGCGTGCCGAACCATACGGCGTGAAGAGGGCGAAGAGTACCGTGACCAGGATCCCGGCGCTCCCGAACGCTGAGGCCTGCTCGACGAGCGCGAAGACGCCTTCGGCGTTGAGCGCGAGGAGGTAGGCGATCGCGCCGAAGGTGAGCACACCACCTCGCGCGATGAGGAGCTTCTTGCGTTCGTCGGTGATCCGCGCGATCGGGATGACGAGGTTGTGCGAGAGGAGTCCCGACGCGACGAGCAGCGTCGAGTCCACGGTCGAGAGGATCGCCGAGACGAGGCCCCCGGCGAAGATCGCGAAGAGCAGTGTCGGGAGCAGGTCCTGCGCGATTGAGGGGAGAAGTTGCTCTGGGTCAGCGATCGTCGCGACGAAGGAGCGGGCGAGCAGCGCGATCACCACCGGGATGCTCCCGATCGTGATGTAGAGCGCGCCGGCGGCGAGCGAGGAGCGTTGCGCGATCGTGCGGTTTCGCGTCGCGATGACTCGACCGATCGTCTCCGTCGCCGCGACCGAGCCCAGTACCGGGATCGCCCACGCCTCGATCGTCTCGAGCCACGGGCCGGCGGCGGAGGGGGCGAGGTTCACGTGGTCGGTGTCGAGCAGCAGCGTCATCGCTTCGCCGACGCCGCCGACGCGCAGCACCACGGCCACGAGCAGTACGATCAACCCGAGGGTCAGCATCACTCCCTGGACGACGTCGGTCATCGCATCGGCGAGGAGTCCGCCGAACGCGGTGTACGCCACCGTGAAGAGTGCCGCCGCCGCGATCGCGACCTGCACGTTCACCTCGCCGGCCGTCGCGATCACCTGACCGAACGCCCGGACCTGCGCCGCGGCCCAGAGGATCGAGCTCGGGATCAGCAACACCGCTGCGAGCCGCTCGACGCCGACGCCGAAGCGTTGGCGGTAGAGATCGGCGAGCGTGGTGAGCCCGCGGTCCCAGAGCGGCTTCGCGAGGAAGAGCCCCATCAGGATGAGGCAGAGCCCGTATCCGAAGGGCTCCGCCGAGGCGAGGGAGAATCCTTCGCCGTAGATCGAAGCCGACGACCCGATCATCGTCTCAGCGCCGAACCAAGTCGCGAAGATCGAGAAGGTGGCGAGCGTGTAGCCGAGCTGCCGACCGCCGACGAGGAAGTCGGCTTCGGTCGAGATCCGGCGCGATACCCAGACGCCGATCGCGAGCTGCAAGGCGAGGAACGCGAGGAGCGCCGCGAGGGCGGCGGTCATCGCGGGATCGGTCGCGTCGGCACGCGCAGAATCTGGACCGCGCGCGCTCAGCCGAACAGTGCGGGGAGCGCTGTTGCGTCGAGCGGCGCCCCCGAGGGATGTACGCCAGCGAGGCGCGCCGCGCGGCCGAGGACATCCTCCGGCTGATGCCCCGCGGCTCGAAGGTCCCGCACGCCCGTCGCGCCGTCGGACTTGCTGAGCTTCCGCCCGTCGGCGCCCAGCAAGAGGGGATGATGCAGATAGCGCGGGGGCGAGTCGTTCCCAAGGAGTCGGCGCAACCGGAGTTGACGCCCCGTCGACGCGAGGATGTCTTCGCCTCGGATCACCAGATCAACGCCCTGATCGATGTCGTCCACGACGTTGCAGAACTGGTAGGTGTAGTTGCCCCTTCGGTCGCGCAGGAGGAAGTCGCCGCACTGCGCATCGGGGTCCTGCGTCTGCGGCCCGAGACGCAGGTCGTCGAAGTGCTCGGCGCCGCGGTCGATCCGTACACGCCGTCCCGCGACGCGACGCGGATCGAGACCACGGTCACGGCAGGTACCGGCATATCGAGCCTCGTTGCCGATGTCGGTGCGCGAGGAGTCGCAGGGATAGGCAAGGCCTCGTGCTTCGAGTTCGGCGAGTCGCTCGGCGTAGCGGTCGGCACGCTCGCTCTGGCGGAGCGTCGCTGACGGTGGGTGGTCGGGAGCGAACCCGAGCCACTCGAGGTCTTCGAAGAGCGCACGCTCGTACTCAGGCCGACAGCGGCCTCGGTCGTGGTCCTCGATCCGCAGGAGCACCCGGCCGCCGCGGGCGCGAGCGGATCCCCACACCCAGATCGCGCTCACGACGTGTCCGAGGTGGAGGTATCCGGTTGGTGCCGGCGCGAAGCGGGTCGTGAGCGGCATCACTCGAAGATACCGGAAGACCCGCGCCCTTCCACCGCGCTGCGCCACGATGCATCATCGGAGCGTGACCCCTTCCGCGAAGTTCGTCACCGTCGTCGACGTCTCTCCGCGAGACGGGCTGCAGAACGAATCGGCGATCCTCCCGACGGCGGTGAAGGTCGAACTCGTCGACCGATTGAGCGCCGCCGGTCTCCGGCAGGTCGAGGTCACCTCGTTCGTCTCGCCAAAGGCCGTGCCGCAGCTCGCCGATGCGACTGAGGTGATGGCCGGCATCCGTCGCGTGCCTGGCGTGCGCTACACCGTCCTCGTTCCGAATCTCAAGGGATGGGAGCGCGCGGCGCCGTCACGTCCCGATGGCATCGTCATCTTCGGTTCGGCGAGCGAGACCTTCTCGCAGCGCAACATCAACTGTTCGATCGCCGAGTCATTCGAGCGGTTCGCGCCGGTGGTGGCTGCCGCGAAGGCAGCTGGGGTCGCGGTCCGTGGCACGATCTCCTGCGCGCTGGGCTGTCCCTACGAAGGGGAGATTGCCCCTGAGGCCGTGGCGCGAGTCGCCGAACGGTTCGCGCAGCTCGCGGTGGACGAGGTCTCGGTCGCCGATACTATTGGAATCGGGACGCAGGCTAAGACGACGACGGTGTTCAACGCGGTGCTCGCACACCTGCCCGCCTCGCGCCTCAACGGGCACTTCCACGACACCTATCAGCACGCGCTGGAGAACATCGACGTCTGCCTCGCACTCGGTGTGCGCAGTTTCGACTCGAGCACCGCGGGCCTCGGCGGCTGCCCCTTCGCGCCCGGCGCGACGGGGAACGTCGCGACGGAGGAGGTGCTGGTGCGCCTCGCGTCGGGCGGATTCGAGACCGGTGTCGACCTCGCTGCCGTCCGCGCGACGGGGCGCTGGATCCGCGAGCGGCTCGGTCAGTGAGGGATCAGTAACCGACGCCGACGCGATGCTTGAGGTGCTTCCCCTCGCGGAGTTCGCGCAGCAGGAAATCGGCGACATCCTCGACTGAGATCTTCGCTGCCTTCTCCGGCAGTCGCTCGTCGAGCGTCCGGTACGTGCCGGTGCGCTCGCCGGGGACGATGTCGGGACAGCAGGCCATCGTCCACTCGAGTCCGCTGCCCTGCATCGCCTCCCACGCCTGTTGGTGCCGCAGACTCACCGGCTTGAACATCGCGACGAACAAGGACTGGTCGTGGCGGAGCCCGCCCTTCGCCGAATCGAGGATCCCGCTGCCGGCGACGCCGAGCACGCGCGTGACGCCGGCGACGCGCATCGCCGAGACGATGTTCCGCATCCCCTGCGACAGCGCCTCTCCCGGATCCTCGAGACCCGCACCGCCGATCGTGGAGATGACCGCGTCGCTTCCGGCGACCAGGCGCGCGACCGCCCCGGTGTCGAGCACGTCACCCTGCGCTACCTCGAGTCCGGGGCGTGCCGCGACCTTCGCCGGGTCGCGCACCAGCGCCCGCAGGGTGTGGCCTTCGTCGAGCGCGTACTCGACCACGCGTGAGCCGACGCGGCCGGTAGAACCGAAGAGTGCGAGTCGCATTGGGCGTGAGCGGAGGGGAACGTGGCTGGCCGCGTCGAGGACGCGACCTGCTGTATCTTCTCGAGCGTCGGTGGTCTGAATATGTCGCGATGCCCCGAGCGTGTGACCAGGAGGATCCAGGATGTGCGGCATCGCGGGGATCGCGCGCATGGAAGGAGGACCTCCGCCGGGCGAGCGGGAGATCCGGGCGATGCTTCCCGCGCTGCATCATCGGGGTCCTGACGGCACCGGCGTCTATCGTGACGAGCACGTGGCCCTCGGGCACACGCGGCTCAGTATCATCGACCTGGAGGGCGGGTCCCAGCCGATCCACAATGAGGACCGTTCGGTCTGGGTCTCCTTCAACGGCGAGATCTTCAACTACATCGAACTGCGCGACGAGCTCGTGGCGCTCGGACACCGGTTCCAGACGCAGACCGACACCGAAGTGCTCGTCCATGGCTACGAAGAGTGGGGGGACGACCTCGCCGGACACCTGAACGGCCAGTTCGCCATCGCGCTCTGGGACCTTCGCGCGCGACGGCTCACACTCCTGAGGGATCGCGCAGGGATCCTGCCGCTCTGCTATCGGATCGGTGAGGGTCGGCTCGCCTTCGCGTCGGAGGTCAAGAGCCTCCTCACCACACTTCCCGCCGCGCCGCGTCTCGATCCCATAGCGCTCGACCAGATCTTCACCGGATGGAGTCCGGTGTCACCGCGCACGATCTTCGCCGGCATCCAGGAACTGCCGCCGGGGCATCGGCTCGTGTTGGATCCGAGCGGAGTGCGCGTCTCCTCGTACTGGCGGTGGGAGTACCCCGCCGTCGGCGACTACGACCGGCGCTCCGAAGGCGAACTCAGCGACGAACTCTACGCGCTGCTCGCCGACGCGACACGGATCCGGTTGCGCGCTGACGTGCCGGTCGGCGCCTACCTCTCCGGCGGGCTCGACTCCTCGGCGCTCGTGGCGCTCATCCGTCGCCACTCCTCGGCGCCGCTCCGCACCTTCTCGATCGGGTTCGATTCGGCGGAACACGACGAATCGGAGTTCCAGCAGCAGCTGGTGGAACACCTGGGCGTGGAGCACACGCGAACCCTCTGTGAGACCGCAGCGATCGGAGACGCCTTCTTCGAAACCATCCGCCACGCAGAGATGCCGATCCTGCGGACGGCGCCGGTGCCGATGCGCCTGCTGTCGCAGGAGGTCCATCGTCAGGACTACCGGGTCGTCCTCACCGGCGAGGGCGCCGACGAGGTGCTCGGCGGATACGACATCTTCAAGGAAGCGAAGATCCGCCAGTTCTGGAGTCGAGACCCGGACTCGGCGCTGCGGCCGCTCCTGCTCAAGCGGCTCTACCCGTGGCTGAACGTGGGTGCGCGTCAGGGATTGGAGTACCTCCGCCACTTCTACGGCGTCGGACTGGATGAGCCGTCGGCTCCGCTCTTCAGCCACCTCACGCGCTTCCAGACGACGGCGCAGTGCAAGCAGTTCTACAGCACGCCGTTCGCAGCGTCCATCGCTGACCGCGCCGAGGACGCGATCGAGGCGTTGGTCCCCGCCGCCGCCGCGACCTGGGACCCATTCAACCGAGCCCAGCAGATCGAAGCGCGCACCCTGATGAGCGGATACCTGTTGAGCGCGCAGGGGGATCGGATGCTGATGGCGCACTCGGTCGAGGGCCGCTTCCCGTACCTCGACCACCGCGTCATCGAGTTCGCCGCCCGGCTGGACCCGCGCCTCAAGATGCGCGCGCTGGGGGAGAAGCACCTGTTGAAACGCGCGATGCGAGCCCATCTCCCCAGCGCGATCGTCGATCGCCACAAGCAGCCGTACCGAGCGCCCGACGCGCCGGCGTTCTTCGCTGGTCGCGACCTCCCGTGGATGATCGAACTGCTCTCGGACCGGAAGTTGCGGGAGTTCGGGTATTTCGACGCCGGCCGCGTCGGGCTCCTCGTCGCGAAGGCACGCAGTGGCCGGCCGCTCGCGTTCCGCGACAACATGGCGTTCGTCGGCGTATTATCCACGCAGGTCTGGCACCACCAGTTCATCGAAGGATTCTCCCGCTGGCGTCGACCCGACTGATCGTCGACCACCCTCCGACATCATCGCCTCCGATGGATCCACGTCAGCAGATCCGCCGCTATATCGCCGAGACGTTCCTGTTCACGACGGACGAGAGCGCCGTGGTCGACAGTGAGTCGCTGATGAAGAAGGGCATCATCGATTCGACCGGAGCGCTGGAGGTGATCCTCTTCCTCGAGGAGACCTTCGGCATCCAGGTCGAGGAGCAGGAGATGCTGCCGGACAACCTCGACTCCATCGATCGGCTCGTCGCGTTCCTGGAACGGAAGCGATCCAAAGCGACGTGACGATGCGTGGGCTCCTGCCGGATGCTCTCCGCGCCTGTGCCGAGGACCGGCCCGCGCATCCGGCGGTCCGGGCCCGCGACGCCGAACTCACATACACCCAGCTCTGGACGCGGTCGGTCCGGCTCTCGCACGCGCTTCGCGAGCGCGGCGTCGGCTCCGGGGATCGCGTGGCGCTCCTCCTCGATAACACGTGCGACTGCGCAGTCGCGCTCCACGCGGTCTGGCTCGCCGACGCCGTCACGGTGGCGCTGAATGTGCAGACCAAGTCGGAGAAGCTGGGGTGGATCCTCAGGGACTCAAGTGCCGTCGCATTGATCGCCGAGCGACATCTCGCAGGGACCTATGGTCCGGCGCTCGTCGGTTCCGCAGTCCGCTCGGTGCTCGTCGTCGGCGGCAGCGGACCCCTTCCCCTGGGCACCGAGAGTCTCGAAGCCGCGCTCGGCGGTGGCTCCGAGACGCCTGCCACCAACCGTGCGCAACCGGAGGACCTCGCCGCGATCCTTTACACGTCGGGGACCACGGGCGAGCCGAAAGGCGTGATGCACACGCACGCCTCGCTCGGATTCACACGCCGGAGCGTCGTGGAGTATCTGGGCCTCCGCGCCGACGATCGGATGCTGTGCGCCCTTCCGCTGAGTTTCGGGTACGGGCTCTTCCAACTCCTACCTTCGATCACCGTCGGCGCGACAGTGGTGCTCGAACCGAGTACCTCGTATCCGGCGCAGATCTTCGCGCGGATGCAGAGCGAGCAGGTCACGACGGTCGCCGGCGTCCCGACCTTCTTCGCCCTGATGCTCGCCCACGATGCGAAGCATCCGTTGCGGTATCCCTCGGTTCGCCTCGTGACGAACGCGGCGGCTCCCCTTCCCGAGGAGTTCGTCGCGGGGATCGGTCGGCTCTTCCCGCAGGCCGCACTCGTGAAGATGTACGGACAGACGGAGTGCATCCGCGCCTGCTACCTGCCACCCGCGATGCTCGCCCGGAAGGCGGGCGCCATCGGGATCGCGATCCCCGGCACCGAGCTCCTTCTGCTCGACGACGAGGGTCACGAGGTGGCCGTTGGTGAGACCGGCACGCTCCACGTGTGCGGGCCGAACCTGATGCGTGGCTACTGGAACGACCCGCGGCGCACCGCGGTCGCCCTCGTGCCTGGTCGCGTGGCGGGCGAGACACTGCTGCGCACCGGAGACTCCTTTCGCCGGGATGACGATGGAGTGCTCTATTTCGTCGGTCGGCAGGACGAGATCATCAAGAGCCGTGGCGAGAAGGTCAGCCCGATCGAAGTGGAGAACGTCATCCACGGGCTCTTCGAGGTCGCCGAGGTCGTGGTGCTCGGCGTGCCGGATCCCGTGCTGGGTGAGGCGGTGGTCGCCCTAGTGGTCTTGAAGGAGGGCCAGACCGTGGAGGAGATCGAGGTGAAGCGTGCGTGCAGTGCGCGCCTCGAACACCATATGGTCCCCAAGCGGGTGTTCGTGGTGGCGGAGATACCACGCACGGCGAACGGCAAGGTGAGTCGGAAGGCGGTGGCCGAGCGGTTCCACGACTTGTTGGCGGCGCGACCGCGCTGAAGGATCCTCGAGGACCGGGAGTGTGCGTGGCAGTGGATCTCAAGAAAGCACTCGCGATCGACCCGGCCACGGCAGCGGCCTCCGTCGCCGAGCGCCTGCGGGTCGTGCTGCGCGACCACCTGCGTCGACGCGGACTCGTTGTCGCGATGTCGGGCGGGATCGACAGCTCCGTCTGTGCGGCGCTGGCGGTGGCCGCCGTCGGTTCGTCGCGCGTCCTTGGCCTCCTGTTGCCGGAGCACGAGTCGTCCGACGACTCGGGACGGCGAGGCAAGCTCCTCGCCGAGCATCTCGGCATCGAGTACCTCTCCGTGGACATCGGCCCGGCGCTCGACGCGCTCGGCTGCTATCGGTGGCGGGACGACGCGATCCGGGCCACGATCCCGGAGTACGGACCGGGATGGAAGAACAAGATCGTCATCGAGGGCGGCACCGCGGGGCGCGTGAATGTCCACAAGATCGTCGCCGAACGTCCGGACGGCGTGCGTATCGAGCATCGACTGGACGTCCGGAACTACCTGCAGGTCGTCGCGGCCACGAACTTCAAGCAGCGCGTGCGGAAGACCATCGAGTACTTCCACGCCGATCGCCTGAACTACGCCGTGGTGGGAACACCGAATCGGCTCGAGTACGATCAGGGCTTCTTCGTGAAGAACGGCGACGGCTCGGCGGACGTGAAGCCGATCGCGCACCTGTTCAAGAGCCAGGTCTACGCGATCGCGCGACAGCTCCGGCTCCCATCCGAGATCTGTGGCGCGGTGCCGACGACCGACACCTACAGCCTTTCGCAGGGACAGGACGAGTTCTACTTCGCGCTGCCCTATGCACAGATGGATCTGGCGCTGCTCGGCCAGACGCTCGGCGTGTCGGCCGAGGAGGCTGCACCGCAGATCGGTCTCACCGCTGAGCAAGTGAGATTCGTCTATCAGGACGTCGAGGCGAAGCGCCGCGCGACGGCGATGCTACACTGGCCCGGTCTGACGTTGGAGAAGGTCTTGGGACCGTTGCCGCCTCCGTCGTCCAGCTCCGGGTCCTGAGGTGACCGTCGGGGCTGAGGATCTCCGATACCGCGTGCGCGCGGCCGATGTGGTCGCTGAGCGCGATGCCATCGCCGGAATCCTGAGCGACGGCTTCCCCGGCCTGACCGCGGCATCGATCGACGAGAGACTCTCGGCACAGTATCAGTCGAATCCGGCAGGTCCCGCCGATTGCGTCGTGCTGGAGGAGGCCGAGTCGGGGGAGTTGGCGGGCGTGCAGGGGCTCCTGCGCCGGCGATTCGAGTCGGCGAAGGGTGCCATCGAGGCCGCGGTGATGGCGGACTATGTGATCAGGCCAGCGCATCGCGCCCTCGGACCCGCACTCCAGTTGCTGAAGGGGGCCATCGAGCGCGCGCGGTCGCGCGGGGGATTCCTCTTCGGATTCCCGAACGCCAAGGCGAGCGTCGTGTTCGCGCGCGCGGGTCTCGCGCCGCGGCTCTGGCTGACGCGATACGTCAGCCTCATTCGCTCCGAGGCCACGATCCGTCGCCGTCTCTCGCCGGCGTATCGGTTTCTCGCGGGTGGCGTCGCCGCGGTGGGGAACGTGGCGCTCGCGATCCGCCACCTGGTCTCCAAGGGCCTCGCGCCGGCCGAGCTCTCTTGGGCCGAGCCGAAGAGCTTCGGGAGGGAATTCGACGAACTCTGGTCCGCGCTCGACCGCGCGGGACTCGTGATCGGCGTCCGGTCCGCCGGAATGCTCGCGTGGCGTTATCCCGCGGCCCCGTCGCGTCGGGTCGCGCTGGCGCGTCGGGGCGCGGACGGTCCGCTGGTCGGCTATGTCGTGTGGAGCGTAGCCGACCGCCTGATCTCGATCCACGACGTCTGTTGCGCGCATCTCGCGCGGGACCTCGCGCCATTGTTGGTCGGGTTCGTCGACCGCGCGCGGCGAACGCCTGCGGAAGCGGTCTATCTCGAGTTCGCCGGTCCCCCGGCGCTCGCCGCCGCCGTTCGGCGTGCGGGGTTCGTGCCGCGCGAGACCTCGCCGGTCCATCTCGTCGTCGCCGACGGATCGTTCAGCGCGGAGGGCCTCGCGGCCTCGCTCTATCTCACCGGATTCGACCGCGACACGGACTGACGCCGGGGTCGGTCCCGGTGCATCACCGGTAGTTGTGCCCCTTCACCGCATCCTCGCCCGCGCCTGCCCGGAGTGGGGCGAACGATTTCGCGCGGATGTTCCAGACCCCGCTCTCCACCTGCAGCACACCGCGCACGAGGAGCAGCGGCGTGCGCGAGATGAGCAGCGCTTGGCGTTCGAATCGCTGTGGGGTGATCACGACGTTGATCGTCCCCGTCTCGTCCTCGAGGGTGAGGAAGACGAATCCCTTCGCGGTGCCGGGACGTTGGCGGCAGATGACGAGTCCGGCGTGGGCGACCGCCTCCCCATCGCGCATCGTGAGGAGTTCGCGCGCGCTGCGCACCCCGTTCGGGGCGAGGAGGGGACGCAGGTGGCGCATCGGGTGGCCATTGAGCGAGAGCCCGGTGAGTCGATAGTCGGCCTCGGTGAGTTCAGGCGCGGCGAAGGCGGGGAGATGCGGCGGGACGCGCGACTCGGGGAAGAGGGCGAGCGGCCCCGCCGGTTCCCGTTCCGCCTCGAGCACGCGCCAGAGCGCCACGCGCCGCCGACGCGCCGCCGGCTCCTCGGCGACGAACGCATCGAACGCTCCTGCCTCGGCCAAGGCGCGCAACGCGCGACGATCGAGTTTCGTGCGGACCACGAAGTCGCGGATGCTCGTGAATGGATTCGAGGGAACGGCAACGACGTTCACCACAGAGGGCACAGAGGCCACAGAGGAACTGACAACGGCTTCCACCACAGGGACACAGGGATCACAGGGGGCGACAGGGGGGCTTTGGGGGGCGTGTGGCTCGGCCTCGTCGCGCCGAACTACCCCTGAAGCTCCATTCAAAAGGCCGTTGCCCTTCTCTGTGCTCTCTGTGCCCTCGGTGGTGATGGCAGTTGCAGTTGCCGTTGCCGTTGCAGTTGCCGTTGCAGTTGCTGACTGGATCTTGCCCTTCGCATTCCCCCCGAGCCCGAGCACCGACCGCACCCCGAGCCGAACGACCGGCGGCGCATTGCGCCCGACCCCGGGTTCGAGCGTGTGGTCCCACTGGCTCCGCGTGACATCCACCGGGAGGACCTTCACCCCGTGGCGTTTCGCATCCTCGACCAGCGTGCCGGGCGCGTAGAACCCCATCGGCTGGGCGTTGAGGATCGCGCAGAGGAACTCGGGCGCGTAGTAGTGCCGCAGGTAGGCGCTCGCGTAGACGATGAGCGCGAAGCTCGCGGCGTGGCTCTCGGGGAATCCATAATCCGCGAAGGCATTGATCTGGTTGAAGATCCTGAGCGCGATGTCGGCCGGGATCCCATTCGCCTCCATCCCGCGCAGCATCTTCTGGCAGATCTCCGCCATCCGCTCGCGGCTCCGTTTGTGCCCCATCGCCTTGCGGAGCAGGTCCGCTTCCCCCGGCGTGAACCCCGCCGCGGCGATCGCGACCTGCATCCCCTGCTCTTGGAAGAGCGGCACGCCGAGCGTGCGCTTGAGGATCGGTTCCAACGACGGATGCGGATACGTCACCGGCTCGACGCCGGCTTTCCGCCGCAGGTACGGATGCACCATGTCCCCTTGGATCGGCCCCGGGCGGATCAGCGCGACCTCGACCACGAGATCGTAGAAGCAGCGCGGCTTGAGCCGCGGCAGGGTGTTCATCTGCGCACGGCTCTCGACCTGGAACACCCCCACCGTGTCGGCGCGACAGAGGTCGTCGTACACCGCTTGGTCGGCGCAATCGAGCTGGCCCAGGTCGATCGTGATGCCACGCGTGCGACGGATGTAGGCGAGGCAGTCCTGCACCACGGTGAGCATCCCGAGTCCCAGGAGGTCGATCTTCACGAGCCCGACCGGATCCAGGTCGTCCTTCTCCCACTGGATGACGGTGCGGTCCTCCATCGATGCGGGCTCGATCGGCACCACGGTGCGGAGGGGCTCCTCGGTGAGCACGAACCCGCCGACGTGGATCCCGCGGTGGCGCGGCGCGGCGTCGAGCCCCTCGACGATGTCGGCGAGGCGCTGCACGCGCGGATCATCCGGATCGAGGTTCGCGCGGGCCAGCAACGAGTCGGGATCGAGTGTTGCGCGTGGGTCGGGTCGGGCGCGAGGTCCCTCTTCGCGAGGCTCTCGGACGGTGGAGCCGTCCTGCGGCCGCCTCGCGGCGAGGGACCCCGCACCCTCCCCTCCACCCGAGTTCTCACTCCTGACTCTTCTATGCTCGGCCCGCGCCTCCTTGATCAACGTGCTCGCGTGCGTGCCGACGATGAGGTCGCTTGCTACGGCGTCAACGAGTGTCGCCGGTCGCACACTCTGTGTCCTATGTGCCCTCTGTGGTGAAGGCAGTTCCTCTGGATCCCGCCCTCCGCGCTTGGAATAGTTCGCCGGCCCCATCGCATCGGCCCGCTCGGGGGCGAAGGGGTCGGCCGCCGGATCGCTCGTGCGGAGCGCTGCCGCCGTCGCCTTCGCGCTGAACCGGTCGCTGAACGCTGCGATCGCGCCCGCCTGCTCCGGCGAGAACCCGAGCACCCGCGCCGCGTCGCGCACCGCGCTCCGTCCCCGCCAGGTGATGTGTTCGCACACCATCGCCGCGTGCTCGCGGCCGTAGCGTGCATACACGTACTGCAGCACCCGCTCCCGCTCGCGGTGCGCGAAGTCGATGTCGATGTCGGGTGCCTCGTGCCGCTCCTCGCTCAGGAACCGCTCGAAGAGCAGCTCCAGCTTGATCGGGTCCACCGCGGTGATGCCGAGGCAGTAGCAGACGGCGCTGTTCGCCGCCGAACCGCGCCCCTGGCAGAGGATCCCCTCGCGGCGCGCGAAGCGCACGATGTCCCAGACGATCAGGAAGTACCCCGAGAGTCCGAGCTTCTTGATCAGCGTGAGTTCGTGCGTGAGCTGCTTGTCGTGCCGCGCCGTGCGCCGCCATCCCCAGCGCTCCTGCGCTCCCTCCTCGACGAGCCGCTCGAGGTACTCGTCCTCCTCGACACCTGGCGGAAGAGGGAAGTGCGGGAGCCGCGGCTTGAGCGCGTCGAGGCGGAACAGGCACTGCTCGGCGATGCGCACCGTCGCCGCGAGTCCCTCCTCGCGTCCCTGCCATCGCTTCGCGAGCTGGGCGGGGCCCTTGAGGTACCACTCGCCGTTGGGACGGAGCTTGGTCCCCATCTCGTCGAGCGTCGCCCCGTGCCGCAGCGCCACGAGCACGTCGTGCGCGAGTCGGCCTCGCGGGAGCGCATAGTGCACGTCGTTGGTCACGACCCACGGGAGGTCCAAGGCCTTGGCGAGCGGGAGCAGCGCGTCGACCAGCGCCCGCTCCTCGGGGAGCGCGTGGTCCCAGCACTCGACCGCGAGGCGGCCACCGAAGATCTCGGCGAGCGTGCCGCCGGCGTCACGCGCGAGACCGAAGGGGAGGAGTTGTGGCACCCATCCGCGCGAGCACCCGGTGAGGGCGAAGAGCCCGCCGGCGTGCGTCGCGAGCTGGTCGAGCGTCACCCGAGGTTCGCCGCGCGGATGGTCGAGCCGTGCGCGCGTGATCAGCGTGCAGAGGTTCCCCCATCCTTCGCGCGACTGGGCGAGGCAGACGAGGTGCGTGCGCAGCCGCGGCACGCCATCCTCGCCGACCACACGGTGGGGGATCTCGCGTCCGGTGCGTTCGATCCCTGCGGGGAGCGGTACATCCACCGTGAGCTCGGCGCCGTGGATGCCGGCGAGCCCCGCCTCCTTCGCTGCGGTCGCGAACCGCACCGCCCCGCCGACGTCGTCGTGGTCGGTGAGCGCGAGCGCGTGGAGTCCGAGCGCCACCGCGCGCTCGACGAGCCGCTCCGGATCGGAGGCGCCGTCGAGGAGCGAGAAGGTCGAGTGACAGTGCAGTTCAGCGTAAGCCGCCGGCGCGGTCGGTGCAGTAGGGGGGG
>JANNKK010000289.1:0-2274 GCA_031396245.1 Gemmatimonadaceae bacterium | reverse complement strand
TCGCGATATCGGCATCGTGCGCGCCGCCGAAGCGGCGTACCGATCGACGATCCAGGCTGGTCTCCGTCCGAGCCTCCTGCTCGAGATCGAACTGCCGGGCGGCGAGGTCGATGTGAACGTCCATCCGGCGAAGGCCGAGGTGCGCTTCCGCGACCGGTGGACGGTCGAACGGGCGGTCGAGCGCGCCGTTCGCCGCGCCCTCGGCACCGAGGAATCGGCGGCTGCGGTCGGCTACATCCGGCACTTCGTCCCGTCGCCGATGCCGCTCGGGTCGCTCGCCGGCGTCGATACGCTGACGCGCGCGGTGCCGGTCGACGAAGGGCCGCTCTTCGCCGAGAGCACTTCGGCGCCGGTCGAGGCCGTTCCGGTGCCGGCGTTGACGCAGTTCAATCGCACCTACATCACCTTCGAACGACACGACGGGCTGATCCTGATCGACCAGCACTCGGCGCACGAGCGCGTCCTGTACGAGCGATTCCTCGGCGCCCTCGAGGGCGGGGAAGTGCCGTCGCAGCGGCTCCTCTTCCCGCTCACGCTGCACCTCGCGCCGGCGGAGGCGGAAGCGTTCGACGCCGACCGCGAGCTCTTCGCGCGGCTCGGCTATGAGGTCGAGGGCTTCGGTGGGACGACGCTCTTGGTCAACGCGGTCCCGGCGCCCCATCCGCGCTTCGACGCTGAGCGGTGCCTTCGCGACTCACTCGCCGCGCTCACCGGCGACCGCGCGCCGGGCGCACACGCGCGCCACGAGCGCCTCGCTGCGACGGTCGCGTGCAAGGCGGCGATCAAGGCCGGCGAGCTCCTCGCGCCCGAGGAGATGCGCGCCCTCTACCTCGCGCTCACGCGCACGGCGCTCCCGGCGCACGACGTCCACGGGCGCGCGACGATCCTGCAACTTGGCTGGGATGAGATCGACCGACGATTCGGCCGGCGCTGAGCCGCCGCTCCGGATCGTCGCCGGTCCGACCGGCGCCGGGAAATCGGCGCTCGCGCTGCGGCTCGCCGAGCTGAGCGGTGCGACGATCATCAGCGCCGACTCGCGGCAGATCTACCGCGGATTCGACATCGGGACGGCGAAGCCGACTGAGGCCGAGCGAGCGCGCGTGCGGCACGAGGGCCTCGACGTCGCCGACCCGACCGAGCGATGGTCGGCCGCGAAGTGGGCCAGCGCCGCAGGGCGATGGGTCGACGAGGCGCGAGCCGAGGGCCGGGAGGTCATCGTCGTCGGAGGCACGGGGTTCTGGCTACGCGTGCTCGTGCACCCGCTCGCCGACGAACCCCCGATCGATGAGGGAAGTCGACGCACCCTCCAGGCGGTGCTGGGCCGGCTCGACCTGCCGACACTCCGCCGCTGGGCCGAGGCACTCGACCCGGCCCGCGCGACCCTCGGCCGGACCCAGCTCCTCCGGGCAATCGAGGTCGCGCTCCTGAGCGGCACGCGGCTCAGCGACTGGCATCGCGACGCGGTGTCGAAACCGTCGCGCAGTGCACGCTGGTTGGTCGTCGATCCGGGGGCCGCGATCGCCACCGCGATCGAGTCGCGCGTCGATACGATGCTCGACGTCGGCTGGGAGGGCGAGGTGGCGCGGCTCCTGCCTATCGTTCCAGCGGACGCACCCGCGTGGAACGCTTGTGGGTATGAGTCGATTCGTGACCTGACGGCAGGCACGGTGACGCGAACGGCGGCTCGGCAACAGGTCATCGTTTCGACCCGGCAGTACGCAAAACGCCAACGCACCTGGTTCCGTCATCAACTGCAGGGTGAGCGCGATGTCACCCGGCTCGACCCGCGCGCTCCAGACGCCTGGGAGCGCGCCCAACGGTGGTTCGAGGGAGGAGTTTCGACGTGAAGGTCGGCATCACCTGTTATCCCACGTACGGCGGCTCGGGAGCCGTCGCGACGGAGCTCGGCATCGCACTCGCGGCGCGCGGCCACGAAGTGCACTTCATCACGTACGAGCATCCCTTCCGGCTGCCGACCTTCCTCCCCCGCGTCTACTTCCACGAAGTCAGCATCGGGACGTATCCCCTCTTCGAGTATCCGCCGTACGACCTCGCCCTCGCGGTGCGGATGCACGACGTCGCGCTCTCGCACAATCTCGACCTCCTGCACGTCCACTACGCGATCCCCCACGCGACCAGCGCCTGGATCGCCAAGGAGATGTTGAGGGAACAGGGGCGTCGGCTCCCCGTCGTGACGACGCTGCACGGCACCGACATCACCATCGTCGGACAGGATCGCTCCTACCAGGCGATCACGCGATTCTCGATCGAACG
>JANNKK010000235.1:0-1647 GCA_031396245.1 Gemmatimonadaceae bacterium | reverse complement strand
CCTTCCGGCCCGAGGCCCAGCTGCGGGTCGGTCGCGGCCAGTCGCGTCGCGTCGCCGTCTGTGGCGATCACGAACGCATGTGGATGTCCGGTGTTGGTCCAACGGACCGTGCCCGCGACCGGATCAATCACCACATAGCAGAGGCTTAGGAACATCTCGGTCTCGCGCAGTTCCTCTTCGACCGTCGCGAGCAGCGCCTGCACCGTCTCCGCCGGGTCGGCGGTGGTCTGGGCATGGATCGCCGCCGCGCTCATCACGAGCGCCATGATGAGCGCCGCGCGATAGCCGTGGCTCGAGACGTCGCCCACGAGCACGCCGGTGCGTCCCCCGCCCAATCGGAAGAGATGATAGAAGTCGCCGCCGACCCCTTCCGCCGCCTCGACCCGCGCCGCGCACATCGCCTCCGGCGCGACGATCTGCGCCGAGGGGAGGAATTTCATCTGCAGGTCGTGGGCGAGCCGCATCTCCGACGCGAGCCGCTCCTGCTCGATCGAGGCCCGGACCAGTCGCGCGTTCTGGATCGCGGTGCCGATCTGCGAACCCACCGCCGCGACGAGCTTCTCGTCCCCCGCACTGAACGACGCGCCGTGGCGCCGCCCCGAGAGCGAGACGACTCCCAGCGGGATCCCGCCTTCGGGCGTCGTCCAGACGATCGGCACGGTGAGCATCGCCCCCGAGCGGAAAGGCGCCTCGAGATCGCTCTCCAGCACGCCAGCATTCACGAGCAGCGCGTGGCGGGTGCGGAAGACGCGCGCGGTGACGCTCACCGGATCATCGTGCGGGATCGTCGGCGTCGGCGGTGCACCGGGGACGCGGAGCGAGGTGACAGGTCGCAGCAGTCCCGACCCGGCGTCGAACACGTGCAATGCGCCGTAGTCCGCGCCGACGGTCTCGGTGACCTCCATCAGGATCGTGCGCGCCGCCTCCTCGAGCGTCACCGTACGGCCGAGGATCTCGCTGATCGAGTAGAGGAGGTTGATCTCCTCGTAGCGCTCGGCGAGTTCGTCGGCGGCGCGACTCGCCTCCCACCGGCTTTGCAGCATCTGCGAGAGCGCGGGGACGAGCACGCGGAGCCAGCGCGCCGGGTCGGCGTCGTCATCGGCAACGGGACCGACGCCGAGCCACGCCTTGATCCGGCCTGGGACGCGCACGACGAGTTGCTTGCCCAGCGCGGTGTCTCGTGAGAAGGGGCGTGACGGCGTCCCTCCCAGCTGCGTGCGATCGGGAGGCGTGACGTCACCACCGGAAGTGGCCGCGACCTCGAGTGAGGCGGTGCCCTCCTCCTCGACCCAGAGCACGGCGCCGGCGCCGTAGCCCTGTGAGAAGGCCTCGAGGACGCGGACCAAGTCGCTCATTCGACTCGGCTCAGCGACGGTTGAGGGTGAGCCGCACTCCGTTCCCTTCCCCGTGGAAGCGTTCGACACGATCCATCAGCGCCCGCATCAGGAAGAGCCCGCGCCCATCCTCGCGCTCGAGGTTCTCGGGCGTGGTGGGATCCTCGGTGCAGGCCTCGAGGTCGAACCCGAGCCCCTCGTCCTCGACCTCCATCACGACGCGCAGCTCATCGACGTCGGCGCGCACGCGGATGCTCCGGCCCGCCAAGTCACCGTTGCCGCGCAGGATCGCGTTGGAGAGGGCCTCGGTGAG
>JANNKK010000180.1:0-7159 GCA_031396245.1 Gemmatimonadaceae bacterium | reverse complement strand
GGTCGGGGGTGATGAACCCCACCGAGCCGGCGCGGCGCGGGCCGTCGAAGGGGTTGAGCGAGACCAGCCCGGCCGTCTCGGTCATGCCGTAGAGCTCCACGAAGGTCATCCCCAGCCCCTCGAAGAAGCGGAAGAGGGGGGGTCGAGGCCGTCGCACCCCCGGAGAAGAGGCCGCGCACCCGGCCGCCCAGGCCGGCGCGAACCTTCTTGCCCACCGTGGCGTCGGCCACGCGCGTGAGCGAAGCCCCCAACTACAGCGTCTGACGTGAAGGATCTGCTTGCCGTCCCCGCTGCCCGACGCGAGGCGATCGCGCGCCTCACCGCCGAGCTGCGTTCGGGGATGACGGTCGCGCTGTCGACGCACATCAACGCCGACGGAGACGGGTGCGGTTCGCAGTCCGCTCTCGCGCGCCTCCTCGGCCAGATGGGGATCCGCGCCTTCGTAGTGAACCCGACCCCCTGGCCCGAACTCTTCCGCTGGCTCCTCGGCGACGATGTCGAGGACCGGTCGGCCGAGGGGGCGGCCGCGCTCGCCGCGATCGACCGGCTCATCGTCCTCGACATCAGCGACATCCGCCGGTTGGGGCAGCTCGCCGAAGCGGTCCGCGCGCTCCCGAAGGATGCGCTGGTGATCGATCATCACCTGCCCGGCGATGAACCGCCGGGCAAGACGATGCTCAGCGACACCGCCGCCTGTGCGACTGCCGAGCTCGTGTTCGACTTCGCGCGGGAGCGAGGCCTCACGATCACCACGGCGATAGCGAAGTCGCTCTACACGGCGCTCGTCACCGACACCGGGGGATTCCGTTTCGGCAACACCTCGCCTCGGTGCCTCGCCGTCGCCGCCGAGTTGCTCGGGGCTGGGGTGGACCCGGAGCAGATGTACGCGCGTATCTATGGAAGCGTCCCCCTGGGCCGCATCCATCTCCTCCGCGACGCGCTCGACACGCTCGAAGTCGATCAGGCGCACGGGATGGCGTGGGTGCGGGTGCACGCCGGCGCGCTCGAGCGGCACGGCGTGTCGTCGGAGGATCTCGATGGCGTGGTGGAGCACCCGCGGTCGATCGCCGGGGTGCGTCTCGCCCTGCTCTTCCGTGACCTCGGGCACGGCAAGGTGAAGGTCTCGTTCCGTAGCTTGGCGGGTGTGAATGTGAACACGTTGGCGCGTCGCTTCGGCGGCGGGGGACACGCCCGCGCTTCGGGAGCGCTGGTGGCCGGGAGTCTGACCGAGGTGGAGACCCGGGTGCTTGGTGAGGCGCGTCACCAACTTGAGGCTGGCGCGCTGGCCGACTGAGCGTCACACTGTGAGATGCCCCTGCTGACCCCGTCAGCCCCTGCTCGTCCGTGACATAGAGTTCTGCTTGACCCAGGAGTTCGCCGTGTCCATTCGCTCGAGTCGCAACGCGCGTTCGTCAGCTCGATCCGGCTTCACCCTGATCGAGTTGTTGATCGTGATCGTGGTGGCGGGGATCCTGCTTGGCATCTCGGGCGCCTCGATCGGGAAGCAGATCGCCCGGGACCGGGTCAATCGGTCGGCCTCGGTGGTCCAGGGGATGCTGACCGAAGCGTCCACGCTCGCCTTCCGCCGGCACGCGCCGGTGCGGATCGTGCTCTCGGGGAACTCGCTGCGGATCATCGATCGGGCGACGAGCGCGGTGATCCGCCAGAAGGACTTCGGACCCGGCTTCGACCTGCGGGCGACGCTGGCGATCTCGCCCTCGGGCGGGGTGACGGTCTTTCCGAATGGGCGGGCGGACGCCAGCGTGCGGGTGTCGGTGTCGGGGCAGGACCTCTCGCTCGTCGTGTCGCGTACGGCAACTGGAATCGTGAGGCGCCAATGATGAAGTCACGCCGCGGGATCTCGCTCATCGAGGTGATGGTCGCGATGACCCTCCTCGGGATGATGGCAACGGTACACACCATGGTCACGATGCGGTTCGCCCTCCGGAACCGGATCGCGGCGGCCGGTGTGAACCGTACGGCGGCGATGTCGGCGGCAGTGGACCTGTATTCGACGATGCCCTACACTTCGCTCGCGACCAACACCGGCTGCACCACGCTGGCGGTGCCGGCGCTCTATCAGCACCAGCGCTGTATCACGATGACCTCGTTGACGACCACGGTCGTCCGGGTGCGGATCATCATCCTGCCGAACAACACTGCCCTGCGGCCCGACACGACTTGGGTCGACCGCTCCGTTCCCCCGTCGGGGAGCATCTTCCAGTGAATCGCCGGGGGTTCTCCCTCATCGAGTTGCTGATCGTGACGGTCCTGCTCGGGATCGTTGGCATCGGCATCGCCAACCTCCTGCAGTCGCAGATGCGCTTCTTCCAGCGCTCCACGGGATCGCGTGACGCGCGCGCGGTGACGCGGAACGCCGTGAACTTCGTGCGCAACGAGATGCGGAACATCGAGCCCCGCGGCATCACCGCGGCGACGACGACCTCGATCACGGTGCGACTGCCGTATCGCCTCGGGGTGTACTGCTCGTTGAGCACCGGGACCTTCGTTCCGATCGACTCCGTCATCAACGCCACGGCAGTCTTCGCCGGATATGCCTATCGCGATACCGCCAGCGCGGGCGTCTGGACCTACGTGCCTTCCTCGACGGCGCCTGTCGCTGGCTTGACCGCGGCGTGCACCGGCGCGTCGCCGGGAATGAGCACGATCACCGGCGGAAGTGTCTTGACCCTCACGCCGGCAGTGGCCGCCGTCACCGGGGCGCCCCTCGAACTCTTCCAGACCATCACCTATTCGATCGGTGCCTCTACGCTCGTGTCAGGACGCACCGCACTGTGGCGAACGGTGGCCGGCGGCTCGGCAGAGGAGATCGCTGTCCCGATCAGCTCCGCATCCGTGCTCCGGTTCTACGTGAGCGGCGCGACGTCCTCGCAGGCGACAGTCCCTGGAACGCTGAACACGATCAGTGGTGTTGAGTTCGTCCTGACGGCGGAGAGCGAGCGGAGCTCTCCCGGCACCAACACCCCGGAGACTTCGGCGGCGCGGGTGTCGATCTTCTTCCGCAACGCGGTGAACTGACATGACCTCACTTGAGAGAACACGCCCCGGCTTCGCCCTTCCGATGGTCATCCTCGTGATGTTCGTCCTGGTGGGCGCATTGACGGCCGGCTTCACGATGCTGAGCAGCGAGCGGGCGACCGACGACGCGACGCTGCAGGGCGAGGCGTCGACGGCGATCGCCGAGTCGGCACTCCAGCAGGCGCTGCGGAATCGCGCCTCGATCGGCCTCACCGCCACGCCGGGGGCGGCCGCCGAGTCGGTGCGGGTCACCTTCACCGGTGGGTACGCCGATGTCATCCAGCAGCAACTCCGACCGCAGATCGCCGACGCCCAGACCGGCGTCTACCTGATCCGCGTGCGCGGCGTCCGGACCACCACCGGCGTGTACGGCGCCGGCAACTCGGTGTCGAACGCCACGATGATCACGACCTACAAGCGGATCTCGATGACGGTGCAGTCGGCGATGACTGGTATCAACGGGATCCAGAAGGCCGGCAGCTCGGGTCTTATCAGTGGCACCGATGTCTGCGGTCAGACGCCGGGACTGCCGGCCGTCGCGGTGCCGACCGACCCCGGCATCGACGGGACCGGTCAGTGGATGAACTCGCTCCAGGGCACGCCGAAGATCGCGACGATCGGCGCCGACGCCGAGGCCGCCGCGGCAGCGGTGCCCATCGACTGGGACGCCATCGTGAATGACGGAGCCATCACTCCGGACTTCGACGTCCCGACTGTCGCCTTCCCCAATGACGCGTGGTTCACG
Organism: Gemmatimonadaceae bacterium; assembly: GCA_031396245.1. Classification (GTDB taxonomy): domain Bacteria; phylum Gemmatimonadota; class Gemmatimonadetes; order Gemmatimonadales; family Gemmatimonadaceae; genus Pseudogemmatithrix. The sequence continues at coordinate 3,375 of JANNKK010000180.1, read as the reverse complement.
GCGAACCCGATCACCTGGCCGACCATCATCGTACGGAACGGTCCGAATCCGTCCACAGAATACACGCTGCCGAATTTCGGCCGTGGCCTGTTGATGATCTTCGGCGACGTCCGTTTGAACGGAAACACCGCCGGTTGGAACGGCATCATCCTGGTGGGCGGGCGGTTGCGTTCCAACGGCTCCAACGAGATCTCGGGAGGCGTGATAAGCGGTCTCAATGTCAAACTCGGCTATTCGGTCGATGACAACGACGTGAATGAGTTGAACGGCACGAAGAAGTTCCTCTACAACTCCTGCAACGTCTCCTCGGCCATCAACGGCGGCGGTGGTGCATCGATGCGCGGCTACCAGAACACGTGGTCGAACACCTTCAAGACGTACTAGCGAAGGCATCGGCCGGCTTTGAGCCGGCGGTCCGGGGGTCTATCGTTCAGTCCAGCGAACGATAGACCCTCTGGCTTTCCCACCCACCGATGTCCGAATCTCTTCAGGCCCGGCTCGCCGAGGCCCTCAGGCCGATCGCCAATTCCCGCACCGGGGCCTCGGTCTACCAGACCCAGCAGGTCCGCGACATCGCAGCCACGCGCGACGGCAAGGTGCGCGTGACCCTGCTCCTCGGGGCGCAGGACGACCCCACGCTGGCCCGCCAGGTGCGGCAGGCGCTCGAAGGGGTCGAGGGGGTCACCGAGGTCCGCGTCGACGTGAAGGACGCTGCTGAGGCCCCTGCAGCCCCGGCGCCGGCCGTTCCGGCCGCGAAGGGGAGCGCGCGGTTGTTGCCGGTGATGGACGCGGCTCCCGCCGCGCGGCCCGTACCCGCCGCCCCGACCCCGGTCGCCTATCCCAAGCTCGGGCGGATCGTCGCCGTCTCCTCTGGGAAGGGCGGGGTCGGGAAATCCACCGTGACGACGAACCTCGCCGTGGCGCTCGTGAAGAGTGGGTACCGCGTGGGTCTCCTCGACGCCGACATCTACGGCCCGAACATCCCGCGGATGATGGGGGTCGACGCAGCGCCGCCAGTGAAGAACGACAAGATCCAGCCCCTCGTCGCCCACGGCGTGAAGGTGATCTCGATCGGATTCCTCATCGAGCGCGACCAGCCTGCCATCTGGCGCGGACCGATCGTGATGAAGATCATCACGCAGTTCCTGCGAGACGTCGATTGGGAGACCCTCGACTTCCTGCTCGTGGACATGCCACCGGGGACGGGCGACGCCCAGCTCTCGCTCGTGCAGGCCACGCAGGTGTCGGGCGCGATCATCGTGACGACGCCACAGGAGGTCGCGGTGGGCGACGCGCTCCGCGGCGCGAAGATGTTCGAGCGCGTCGGCGTGCCGGTGCTCGGGATCGTTGAGAACATGTCGTACTTCGAGTCCCCCGAGACGGGGAAGCCGATGGCGATCTTCGGCACCGGAGGAGGGAAGCGGCTCGCCGACGAGTTGAAGGTGCCCCTCCTCGGCGAAGTGCCCCTCTACCCCCCGGTGCTGGAGGGGGGGGACCACGGAGCACCGATCGTGGTCACCGACCCCGACTGCACCGCGGCCCGCAAGCTCACTGCCGTCGCGGCCTCACTCGCCACCGCGCTCGGGGTGAAGCTTCCGGCTCAGTAGGTCACTTCGGCGTCGCGCCCGGACGCGCCGGGATCGGCCGGCGTGCGGCGGCCACACCGGCGACCGGCGTTGGCGTCTGCCACCCCTGCAGCGGTGAGACCGGTTGCTCCACCGCCCGTCGCTGTCCGGCGCCGGCCCGCGAGAGGAGTGCCCCGCCCAGGCCCGCAGTTGCGGCGACCCAGGTGATGGCCAGCGCCGCGACGCGGCCGACGACCGCCGCCGTACCCGTACCCTGCAGGAGTGCCGCAACGATCCACGGGAGCATCAGTAGCGCCACGCCGAGCGTGAGGGCACGGAGCGCCTCCGAGCGCGTGGCGCCGTCGTGTCGCGAGCGCAGGATCGAACGGCCGGTCGTGAGCGCGAGCGCCAGCCAACCCAGTGTCACGAAACCAACGAGGGCGACCGGCGCGGCGACGAGCACGAAGGGGACGAGCAGCGTGCCGATGATCGTGGCGATCAGGGCGACGCAGACGACGAACAGCGCGGGAATGAACCCGAGCTGGCCGACCACCCCGACGAAGAAGGCGCGGCCGAAGTCCTGCTCGAGAGCCTTCGCGGTCGCCTCGAGGTTCGGCGCCAGGAGCACGAGGACGAGCAGCCCCACGACCACGAGCATCGCCGTCCAGCCACTGCTGAGCTGGAGTGCGCGGCCACGCGTCATCGGCGGTGCGGCTGCCGCCGCCGCAGCGACCGCCGACGGCCAGGCGTGCAGGCCGCCGCGCACCCGGCCGCCGTCGACGATCACGCGGCCACGGTAAGCGCTCGCGGTGCCATAGACGTCGGCACCGCCGTGCACGAGGACATCGCCCCAGAGTGCGTACACGTTCCCCGCCACAACGCCGAAGACCTCGGCGCTCCCCCCGATGACGAGAAGGGGACCCTTGACCGTGTCCGACTTGGCGATCGTGGTCGTGCCTCGGGCGACCTTCCCGTTCAACGCGACGCCGGCCTCGGAGATCGAGAGGACCTCGAGCGCGCGCGTGATGCTGTCCTGAGGGACAGCGGCGGCACTGATCTGCGCCGCGAGCAGCAATGAGTGCCACATCGGACTAGACCCGAGTGGCGCGAGCGACGGCGGCGAGTCGGCGGAAACCGAGGATCGCGCCGACCGCCACCACTGCGAGCACAGCGGCGGAGAGCGCGAGGATGGGAGGACCCCCGGACGTCAGAGCGGTGGCGCCGTCGGAGCCGAGGGTCTTCGCGGCCACCTCGCCGGCCCGGGCGAACAACGCGTCGCGGTTCGAATCGACCGCGACATTGAACGCCCACGTCGCCAGGTCGGCGCGGAAGGCCAGCCAGACCGCACTCCCCGAGACGAGGAGTCCGATGCCAGCGACGCCGGCGCCGGCCACGATGCGCATCGGTGCGCTCGAGGGAACGAAGCGGCGCGCGGTGTCGACGAGGGCGACGTGCCAAGGCTCGATCACCTGCACCTTCTTCATCACCCGATCGGAGAAGCGGAGATTCGGGGTGAAGTGCGGGAGGGACTCGATCGTGCCGGTGACGTCGCGTAGGGTCTCGAAACGCGCGCGACAGTCATCGCACTCAGCGAGGTGGGCCCGGAGGGGCGCCACGCCGAAGCCAGACTCGCCGTCGACCAGGAGGTCGATCTCGTTGGGGAGGAGGTGGGTCATCGGAGACTCCTACGGTGGGGGGAAGTTCGAGGTTTCGGGTGCGACGGCGGACGGCAGACGGCGGACGGCGGTGGGATTCGGAATCAGGGTTCGGCGTGTATTCGGCATCGCGGTCGCTGCCGTCCGCCGTCTGA
>JANNKK010000157.1:0-37744 GCA_031396245.1 Gemmatimonadaceae bacterium | reverse complement strand
TGGCGCGTGGTGAGTCCGGTCGCGATGCGGAGTTCGAGCAGTTCGCGGTCACGGGCGGGGAGCCGGCCGCGGACCTCTCGCAGGTGTCGCCGCACGAACGTATCCACCGGCAACACCGCGAGGGAACGCGTGTAGTCGAGGCGCAGCCACGCCTGTGCGAAGAGACTGTCCGCCGCCACCGCACGCTGGTAGGCCTCGATCGCCGCGAACGTCTCGGCCTTCCCGAACGCACGCTCCCCCTCGAGGAAGGCCCTGAGCGCCTCGCCATTCGTGGTCGTCACCTCGGAGAGGAGCGGCGACGGTGGCTGGCCACGGCGCCACACCGCGCGTAGCAACTGCGCCGAGAGGGAGTCGGTGAGGACCCGAAGACTGTCAGGCGACCCGACCACCCGGAAGCGGGCGAGCGCCTCGGTGCCGTCCACCGGGTAGAGCCCCACGTCGGCGCGCACCTGCTCCCCCTCGCGCACGAGCGAGCCGTGGAGGACGCTGCGCGCCCCGAGCTCGCCGCCAAGGCGTCGCGCGGCATCGAGCGAGACGGGTTGCGGCAGGAGTTGCGCCCGCTGCACGACGCTCATCGCGTCCACCGCGCGGAGTGATCCCACCCCGTCAAGATTCGCACTCATCGTGACGACGAGGTCGCGCCCGAGCCGGCCGATCGCGGAGTCACCGGTGCTGCCGAATGGGATGACCGCGATCACGTCGGCGCCCTCGACGACCGGCGCGGCCTCGGCGCGGGATCGCCACCAGAGACCCGACACCACTGCGACGACGACGACGGCGGCCGCGATCATCGGGCGCGTGCGCGATCCCTTCACCCCGGGAGCGAAGCTTGGCACCGGCGTCGTTGTAGCTGGCATCACGCCGCTGCCACCCGGCGTCGTCACGGCCTCCAGCGCGACCGCCACCTCGTGCGCGCTCTGCGGACGCTCCGCAGGGTTCTTCGCCATCAGTCGGGTGATCAGGGATGCGACGCTAGTCGGCACATCGTTGCGCCGCTCCTCGATCCGCGGCGCGGGCGTGGTGAGGTGAGCGGCGACGATCGCCTGCGCGTTCCCGGTGAAGGGCGGCGAACCGGCGAGCATCTCGTAGAGCACTGCGCCGGCGGCATAGAGATCGGCGCGATGGTTCGTGGTCGGGTCGGCCATCGCCTGCTCGGGCGCCATATAGGCCGGCGTGCCGAGGGCGAGCCCCACCGACGTCAATCCGCCGCCCGAGACACCCGCTTCGGCGAGTGCCTTCGCGACGCCGAAGTCGGCGACGACCGCGTGTCGTCCCTCGAGCAGGATGTTCTCCGGCTTGACGTCGCGGTGCACCACGCCGTGCTCGTGCGCGAAGGCGAGGGCGTCGAGCAGCTCGCGCGCGATCCGGAGGGCGTCGGGGAGGGGCAGCGCTCCCTCGCGCACGAGCCGCGCGCGCAATGACTCCCCCGCCACGTACGGCATCGCGTACCAGAGCAGTGTGTCGTCGCCGCCGGCGGTGAGGACCGGCACGATGTGGGGGTGCTGCAGCTGGGCGATGAGCTTGATCTCGCGGCGGAACCGCTCGGTGCTGGCGGCGACGGCGCCTTCGAGGTCGAGGACCTTCACCACCACGCGCCGATCGAGCGCCCGGTCCGAGGCGAGCCAGACGCGGGCCATCCCGCCCCCGCCCAGCTCCCGTTCGAGCGTGAAGGCGTCCCCCAGCGAGCGCTGCAGCCGTGGCGCGAGGTCGTCTGACATCGCGGTCAAGTTACGGTCGAGGAGGGAGCCCGGCTAGCGAGCGATGACCCTCGTCGTGTACGCCACGCCGTCGGGCGTCTCCCCAACAAGCACGCTGCCCACCAGCGCGCGGCGCGCGACGTCGATCACGACCACACGACCCTCGCGGCTCATCGAGAGCAGGATGTAGCGGCCGTCGGGCGTGCCGATGATCCCCTGGGGTCCGCCTCCGGCGAACTTGAGGCGGCCGAGCTCCGCGCGACTGGCGCGGTCGAGGAAACGCAGCTCCTCGTTGCGATAGTCGGGAATGATCGTGAGCCGGGAATCGGGGGTGAAGAACATCCGGTAGGGCCACCCGAGCCCTTCGGCCGCGGTCGTCACGCTCCCGGTGCGCGCGTCGACGACGCTCACCTTCCCCGTCGCGTTGCTCCCCACCCACGCCTCGTTCCCATCGGCGGTGACGTTGATCGCCTCGGGCTGCGCCGGCACCTCGATGCTCCGCACCGCGCGCCCCGTTCGCAGGTCGAGCTCGGTCACCGTGTTGCTGCCGATGTCGCCGGTCCAGGCGCGAACGCCGTCGGCGGCGACGCCGACCATATGCGATCCGTTCTTCGCGGTCGAGACGGCCTTCACGATCTCGCCCGAGCGGATGTTGACGACGAGCACGTTCTGCGTCGCCTCCGATGTGACCGCGACGAGGGAGTCGCCGGGAAGGAACTGGATCCCGTGCGGGCGCGTGTAGGGCGCGAGGTTCACCTTTCGCGCGATCTTGAGTCCCGGCAGGTCGATCACCGTGAGCGAACTGCCCGGCGCCGGTCCGGTGCCGTAGTCGGTCACCACCGCGAGCGACCCGTCGCGCGACGCGACGATCTCGTGCGGGCCGTTCCCCGTCGGCAGGGTCGCGAGCGTGCGGCCGCTCGCGACGTCGACGATCGTCGCGGTCGCCGGGCTCTTGTTCGTGACCACGATCGTGCCGGTGAGTCCCGGTACCTGCGCGTCGGACGCGCTCGCGACCAGGAACGCGACCACGAACGCGGCGGTGAAGAGTCGCAACCTCATCGAATATCCTCTCAACTCGGCCCGATTCAGGGCGTGAACGTCGCCTTCTCCTTCCCCGTGCCCTTCACGTGCACGTCGAACCAGGCGAGCCAGCGCGCCCACTGGTCGAGGTCGCTCTCGTACGTGGCGACGCTGTGGTCCTCGTAGGGATAGAGGTAGAGCGCCGCCTCCTTCCCGAGCCCCTGGAGCGCCGCCATCATCCGGATCGAACTCAGGGGCGCGGTCCCGGTGTTCTGGTCCTCGAGGTTGTGGTACATCAGGAGCGCCCCCGAGATCTTGTCGGCCCTGAAGAAGGGGGACATGTCGAGGTAGGTCTCCTGCGCATCGTAGAAGTTCCGTCGCTCCGACTGGAACCCGAAGGGCGTCAGCGACCGGTTGTACATCCCGTCGCCGGCGATCCCCGCCTTGAAGTAGGGCACCAGCGTCATCGCGTTCACGGTGCTGAAGGCGCCATAGCTGTGACCGCCGATCCCGACCTTGTCACGCTGCACGAAGCCCGAATCGACGACCGCGTCGAGCACCGCGTCGAGGTTCTCCTTCAGGTCGCGCGTGTAGTTGTCATTCATCTTCCCCGAATCGCCGAAGATCGGCACATCAGGTTCGATGAAGACGTAGCCGCCGGCGACCCACACCTCGGTCGCCGTCGCCGGGCGTGCCGCCGGCACCACGGGGTACTGGTTGATATTCGTCGAGTACTTCGAGCGCTGGTACGCCTGGTCGGTCGCGTATTCGCGCGGATAGAACCAGATCACGCCCGGCGTGCCGCTGCCACGGCGCCAGTCGCGCGGCAGGACCACGTCCACCCAGAGCTTGTGACCATCCCGAGGGCGAGTGACCTGGATCCGCTTCCGCACTGCCTGCGTGACCTCGGGCGCCACGTCGACTGCGCTCGTCAGCTTGCGACTCGTGTTCGCCCGCGTGTCGCGCAGGTAGGCGTCCTCGATCACGGTCGGCGACTGCCGCGTGAAGATGAACTGCATCAGGTCGTCGTCGAGCGCGGTCACGAACTGCTCGTAGGCATCGCCGGGACTGTCGAGGATCCGGACCCGCGCGCCGGTCTCGAAGTCGACGCGGTCCATCCAGGGGCGCGGCGCGCGCCGGCTCCAGTCGGCGCCATAGCTGCGTGAACCCGACGCGTAAACGCTCCGGCCGTCGCTCGCGACCACGACGAACTGCTGTCCATTCGGCCCGCGCTTCGTCGCGAGGGCTCCGCCGACGCCGATGGTGTCGGCGGGTGCGTTGCCCGCCCCGCCCCCGCCGCCCCCGCCGCCGAACCCGCCGCCGCCGGATTGGATCGTGACCCCGCGTCCCAGCGGATGCTTCTTGGTCGGCTCGGCAATGCGGATCGCCGACACCGCGCCGCTGTCGGTCACGAACATCACCTTCGCGTCGGCGCTCCACGCGACGTTCGTGAGCTGCGGTCCGCCCTCGTAGATCACCTTCGTGTCATTCGGTCCGAAGGGCGGGAGCCAGTTCACGTACCGCACCGCGGTCGGCTGCGGACGAGCCGGCGCGCGTGTACCAGCCTGACCTGGCGCGTTGCCCGCGTCCCCACGGAGCGGCCTCGTGGCGGGCTCGGTCGCCGGTGTCAAAGAGAACACCGACTGCAGGTACACGAGGCCGGGTCCGACTGGATTCCACTGGATGTTGCGCTTGCCGGTATCGGCCGCCGCGTTGGCCCCCGGTGCGCCACCGCCGAAGCCGCCGCCACCGCCGCGCTCCTCGCGCAGTTCGTTCCGGGCGAGCGTTGCCACCGACTTGCCGGTGAGATCCCACAACTCCTGCACCGACCCGAAGCTGCTCACCGGCACCAAGTACGAGAACGGTTCGACCATATGCGTCACACGGAGATGTAGCGCGTCCGCCGACGCGTCGACGTCCCGGAACATCATTGGCGCACCGATCCGCCGGATCGTCCTGCGCGCGACGTCGACGAGCGCGAGCTGTCCCGTCGTGTGGTACTTCACCAGGGCCTTGTCGTGGGGGTCCTCGAGCAGGCTCCAGTGCACCGGCTGGGGTGCGGCCTTGCCTCCGGTGAGCCGCACGCGAGGTCCGTCCTCGATCCCACCCGGGCCGTGCGTCGGCGCGGCGACTCGTCCTTCGGGAACCAACACGAGCAGGAGTTGCTTGCCGTCGGCGGTCCACTCGATGGTCGTCACGAGCGTCGCGAGCAGCGGGGTGCGCGAGACCTGCGTCGAGCGTCCGGTCGCCGCGTCCGCGACGTAGGCGTACGACGCGTCGGCGAAGTTCGCGATGAACGCGACCTGCGCACCCGTGGGCGACCACGCCGGTCCCGACACCGACGCACCGGCGGGGACCTGCAGCTCGTGCGACTCGCCGGTGCGCGGGTTAACGAGCGTGATGCCGGTCTGCGTGCTGTTCGTGAGCGACCGAGCCCGGTTCGCGGCGACGTCGATCGCGAGTCCACCGAGGTAGATGTGTGGCTTCCCATAGGTCGCCACCGTTCCCCGGTTCTTGCCAGTGGTGCGCAGGAACCAGCTCCGATCCGCGTTCGGCGAGGAGAAGGAGATGTCCACGCGCGGCGCGAGCACGATCCGCTCGACCGCCGCCGGCGGACGGACATAGTGCTCGGTCTTCAGGATCTCCTGAGGGTCCCAGGACGCGCCGGGTGTTCCTTGCTGCGTCCGGCCGATCGAGGGGAGGAGGATCGCCAGCGAAGTCGCGACGACCAACGCGCGGCGGGCAATGGATGGCGTGCCGTGGGACATCGGGTGGCTCCGGGTGGACATTGGTGTTCGTGCTGACCGCTCAGCGGTGACCTTTGCGCGAACTACCAGACCGCTGCTTCTTCGAATCGATCCGCTTCCTCGCCCTCGACTTCGGACGAGCAGCGGTCTTGGTCTTCTTCTTGGGCTTGGGGCTCGACTTCGTCACGGTCTTGGCCTTGGGTCGGGGCTTCTCGACCTTCGGTGGTGGTGGTGGCGGCGGCGGTGGTGGCGGGTCGGGGCGCAGCGGCACGAGTCGTGGCGGTGGCGGCGGTGGGTTGCGCCACTTGTCGGCACCGACGGAGGCGACATAGGTCGCGATGTGCTGCTGTGTCGGCACCCGCCGGATCGCCTCGCCGATGATCGCGAGGTCGAGATCCTCCAGCGTCCTGAACCGAAGGCAGGCCTTCCCCATGTCGAGCCGCCTCCCCTTGGCAGCATACTGCCTGCGGATCCAATCCTCCTCGTGCCCGCCGGCGTAGGCGAACATGAGATAGAGCGACATGTGGTTCTTCTGGGACGCGAGGCCGATGTAGGGGACCGGCAGCTTGGGTTCGCAGTGGTAGCCACCCGGGAACACGCGGTGCGGCACCACGTAGCCGATCACCCCGTAGCTGATGCCTTCCTCGATGTCCTTGTCGATGTTCGCGAGGATCACGCGTCGCACCGCCTCGATCGCCGGGCGGCGGTCGGGGGGGAGTTCGAGGATGTACTTGGTGACGGTCGGGACCGTGCTGGGCATCAGGTGCCTCGTCAGCGTCCGCAGCTCGGATACGCCGGGTCAGGGCCCGCGATCGCCGGTCGGTCCTTCCGCACGGAGATCGCGAACATCACGTCGTGGATGAAGCGGGCCAGACGCGCCGAGTGATCGTAGTCGATGTAGCGCGACTCGTCGGTCAGCTGGTGGTAGTCCTGCGCGTAGCCGAGCGAGAAGTAGGTGACCGGCACGTTCTTGCTCACGTAGTTGACCTGGTCGCTGCGGCAGAACCGGTTCATCGGGTTCTGCGTCACGTCCCAACTCTTGTCGATCACCATCGGTTCGTCGCGCACGGCGTTCACCGAGTCGATGATGTCGCCGAACTCGCGCGAGAGCCGCCGCGAGCCAAGGGTCTGCACCGAGTTGGGGCCGCCGAACTTCACCTGCTCGACGCGTCCCTTGCCCAGCATATCCATGTTGTGCGCCGCGACGATGTTCTCGAGCGGCACGCTCGGATGGTCGACGAACCAGCGGGAACCGAGGAGCCCCCCTTCCTCGCCCTGGTGCGAGACGAAGATGATCGACCGCGCCGGCCGCTCCCCAACGAACCGCTCGGCGATCTCAAGCAGGACCGCCGTGCCCGAGCCGTCGTCGTCGGCGCCATTGAAGATGGAGTCGCGCCGCGGTGGCCGGATGCTCCGCGCCCGCGCGATCAGCGAGTCGATCCGCCGCTGCTGGTCGGCGCTGGGAACGCAGATCGGGTCATTGGCTCCCTGGCGGCGGGTCACGGTGTTCACCGCGCGCAGCGAGTCGTGGTCGACCGGCGTTGGCGAGGAGCCGATGTGGTCGTTGTGCGCGCCGACGAGCACGTACTGGTGCGCCAGCGTCGGGTCGCTCCCCGGCAGTATCGCGACGACGTTGCGGGCCGGCGCGACCGAGGGCTTCCAGCCATAACTCCACGCGGCGGTCACCTTCGCGCCGGTCGCTCCGACGGCGAGACGGTCCAGCGGACGGCCGAAGATCCGTTGCGCGGCGGCCCGCGAGATGGTCGCGCCGCCGACCGTCGCATTCGCCCCGGCGATCGTCGTCGGCTTCATCGCATTGCGCGGATTGGTCGCGGTCGCGCGCGCCGTCGCGCTCATCTCGTCGAGTCCGACCACGAGTACGCCCAGGGCACCAGCCTCGAGCGCCCGGCGATCGGACCGCGCGATGTTCGCGCCGCCGCCCGGCGGGGTCTGCGGGTTCGCGCGTGCCGCCGCGTCGGTGATGATCGCGGCGCCAGCGCCGAACCGATCGGGCAGGTCAGCGCAGTTCCGAGGTGGCGTTGGACCTCGCCCGGGACCGGCATCACTGACGAACACCGCCACCTTCCCTCGGAACCGCACGGGGTCGAGCGCGACGGTGTCATTCCACCGTCCGCCGAATACTGCGGGCACATCCTTGAGCTGCGAAGTCCCGGTGAGGCCGTTCGCCGCGCTCGGCGCCGTCGGGATCCAGTCGGTCGAAGCGGAGAGCGCGCGCCCGGCGACGGCTAGACGCGCACTTCCCATATCGAATCCGATGGTTCCGAACGTGAGCACCTGGAAGTAGCTGCCGCTGTCTCCCGCCGGGCGAAGTCCCAGTCGCCGGAACTCGTTCGCGATGTACTCGGTGGTCTTCGCGTTCCCCGGCTCGCCGATCCGGCGGCCGCGCATCGAGTCGTCGGCGATCTGGTAGAGCCGCGTGCGGAGGTCGTTCGCCGTGATGGCGGGCTCGGTTGCGCGCGGCGCCCAGTTGGCCGGCCCCTCGTCGGGCCAGACCGGCCGCGAAGCGGTCCCCTGCGCACCCAGCGGCGCGAAGGGGATGAGGATGGCCGCCAGGAGGGCGGAGCGGGGCACAAGTCCGAGGATTCGGGGCATCGTCGCGAGCAGTGAGGGCGCCGGGCGGCGCGTCGGCCGTCAGGGCCGAACCGCGCGACTAACCTACGTGCGGGACCCTGCTTCCGCTTGGCCGGAGGAGGGCCCGAACAGGCGCCGCATCGATCGCCCCGACGGGCATCGGCAACGCGAGCAGCTCCCAGTTCCCCGGTGCGATCCCCCGCAGGTCGAGGTTCTCAAGGACATATGCACCGCCGTCGAAGAGGGCGTGGTGCACCGCGAGGGCCTTGCTCTCTCGGTCGTCGACGCTTGGTGCATCGACCCCCAGAAGGACGAGGCCGGCCCGAGTCAGGATCCGGGCGACATCGGGGTCCAGGGTCGGCCATGCAGTCGGGAAGGTGCCTGCGGCCACGCTGCGGCCCGTACGGAGCAGGAGCCGGGTGGTCTCTGACGTGTACCCGGCGTGCTGGAGGTGCGCGAGCGTGATCGCGCCCTGCACGTGGGCAACGTCGATCACCCGCGCCGGGCCGAGGAAAGGAGCGAGAGGGAGGTGACTCGCCCCGGCTCCGTTCGCGCGCACATGCAGCGGTGCGTCGGCGTGCGTGCCGACGTGCGGGCTCGTGACGATGCGGCCGACGTTGACGCTGGCCCCGCCGCCGATCTCCCAACTCCAACCGCAGGAGAAGGGCGTGTCCCCCGGCCACTCCGGCGTGCCAGCATCGAACGGGATCGAGATGTCGTGCACTCCTCAGCCGCCGTACAGCCGGGCCCTGATCGCCCAGAGCTCGGGGAAGAACCGCTGTGCGATCGTCTTCTGGAGGTAACGGGCGCCGAGCGTGCCGCCGGTGCCACCGGTGTCGGGTCCGATGATCCGTTCCACCAGCTGCACGTGGAGGAAGCGCCAGCGAGCGAATCCCTGCTCGTAGGCGAGGAACGACTCCGCGAGCATCAGGAGCAGTCCCTGCTTGGGGTCGGTGTACACGGCCTCGAGGGTGACTTCCTGCTTGGCGAGGAGGGAGAGGAAGAGCGACTGCAGCGTCGGTCGCGCGAGCGCGCGGGCGATCGTCGGGTGCGGTTCGCCATGCTCGCGGATCGCCGCGAGGAAGTGGGCGTCGCGCAGGCCGCTCGTCGCCTCGATCGCCCGGAACTGCACGCTCTGCGAGCCGCTCGAGTTGCCGAGGTTGCCGCGGAACTGGATGAAGCGCTGCGGGGGCAGGGTGTCGAGGGCCGAGAGCTCGTGCGCGACGAGTTCGACGAGCGTGTTGATCCGCTGCATCGCGTTGAGCGCGCCCTGCGTGTCGAAGGCCTCGAGCCGTGCGATGAGATTGTCGAACTCGTGCAGGATGACCTTGAACCAGAGCTCGCTGGCCTGATGGACGACGATGAAGAGCAGTTCGTCGGGATGGGTCGGCTTGCTCTGCGGTCGCTGGAGCCCGAGGAGGGACTCGAGCTCGAGATAGGTCGGATACGAGATCGTGCGGGGAGCGCTCAAAAGGTGGCGACCTCGAGCGTGAGGAGGTCATCCCCGCGCATCGTCTCGAAGGTGAAGAAGGGCTCGCCGTAGCGGCAACGGATGAGGGAGCCGAAGTGCGCCGACTGGTGCCGCACCACGTCGTAGAGCGACTCCCCGGTGGGGTAGACCTCTCCCGCCTGCGTGGCGTCGTCGAACTGCGACGCGTAGCAGCGGATCGCGTCCAGCTTCGTCTCGAACTCGGCGCTGATATCGGTCACGAAGGTCGGCTTCACGTGATCCTCGCGATAGGCGATGGCGTGGATCACCTTGTGCGGCCGATGCGGCAGCGTGTCGGGGTCGAGCTTCTTGAGACCGGCGAGGAACGCCGCGTCCCTCACGAGCTGCGAGGCGATGCGATGATCGGGGTGACGGCCGCGCGGGGCCGGCGCGATCACGACCCGGGGCCGCAGCTCGCGCAGCAGGATCGCGAGTTGACGGCGTGTCGCCGGGGTGTTCTCGATCCCCGCGTCGGGGAGGCCGAGGTTGAGTCGCACGGCGACGCCGAGGACCTCGGCTGCGGCCTCCGCCTCCTTCGCGCGGAGAGCGGCCGATCCGCGCGTTCCCATCTCCCCCTGGGTCAGGTCGATGATCCCGGTACGGTGTCCCTTCCACGCCTGCTTGATCAGCGCGCCGCCGCAGGTCAGTTCGACATCGTCCCGGTGCGCCGCGATCGCGAGTACGTCAACGGGCGGAGTCATCCCCTGAATCTATGGATGTCGCCCTACGGGCGCGATTCGCGCATCTTCCGGGAATGAGCGACCGCGAACGACACTTCGCCGCGCCCCTCCCCACTCTGGAGAGCAAGCGGCTTCGGCTCCGCCCCTTCGCGCCCGAGGACGCACCGACCCTGCAGGCGCACCTGAGCGACGGGCGGGTCGCCGAGACGACGCTGAACATCCCGCACCCCTATCCGGAGGGGGCCGCGACCGAGTTCATCGGACGCCACTCGGCGAGCTGGCGCGAAGCGAAGAGCGCCACGTGGGCGATGGTCCCGCTGGCGGGCGGCGAGCCGATCGGTGCGGTGAGCCTGCGACTCACCCTCGCACACCATCGCGGCGAGGTGGGCTACTGGGTCGCGTTCGAGGAGTGGGGGAAGGGGTACGCGACCGAAGCGGCGCGACGCGTGATCGCCTTCGCCTTCGACACGCTCGGGCTCCATCGCGTCGAGGCCCACCACTTCATGGGGAACCCGGCGTCAGGCCGGGTGATGGAACGGGCCGGGATGCGCGCAGAGGGCGTGTTGCGCGGCGTCGTCTTCCGAGACGGAACGCCGCGCGACCTCGCCCTCTACGCGATCCTCAGGACCGACGAACGGCCCTAGCGGCTCGTCGGTGGACGGCGACCGCCACCAACGGGCATCGCTGCCAGGTTCTTGTCGAAGATCGGCTGCTGCTCGGCCGTGAGCACGGCGCGGATCGCAGTGTTGGTCTTGGTGCGCATCTCCGCCATCTTCGCGCGGGCCGTCTCGTCCATCTGCCCGCCCTGCATCATCGCCGTGCGCTCCGCGGCGGCCTTCGTCTGGATCGTGTCGACCTTCGCCTTCTGGGCGTCCGTCAGCGTGATGTCCTTGAAGAGCATCTCGTTCTGGCGCGCCTGCATCGCGGCGCGATCCATTCCCTGCCCGCCACCCTGCGCCATCGCCGTCGAGGCCACGAACACCAGAGCCAGCGCCGACAGGATCCTCATCGCCTTCATCATTCCTCCGAGAGATTGACGTTCCGGGCGGCAGAGGCCGCCTAACTGACTACTACGCACGGAATGGCCGAGCGTTCGGGCTGATGGGAGATGGGAGATGGGAGAGGGGAGGGCGCGAGTGAAAGAGGCGCGCCGGCAGTCTCCGGCGCGCCCCTCCCATCTCCCCTCTCCCACCTGCAGTTCAGCGCCTCCGCCCTGATTCCCGCTTGAGATGGGCGTCGCGCCGCGCCGCCTTCTCCTTGGCCCGGACACGCTCCTCCGACTTCCGGGCGCGGATCGCCGCGATCCGCTCGGCGATCGGGATCTCGAGCCGCTCCGTGGGGCGGTGGGAGTAGTCGAATCCCTCGACCTTTCGGCGCGGCAGCGCGCGCGAGATCGCCTTCTCGATCGCCTTCAGGTCCCCTTCCTCATCGGGTGCGACGAGTGTGAAGGCTTCCCCGATCGCGTCGGCGCGCGCGGTGCGCCCGACGCGGTGGATGTAGTCCTCGGGCACGTGCGGCACGTCGAAGTTCACGACGTGTTCAAGGGCCTCGACGTCGATCCCGCGGGCCACGATGTCGGTGGCCACGAGCACGCGCACCTTGCCGCCCTTGAAGTCGGCGAGCGCTTCGGTGCGCTGGTTCTGGCTCCGGTTCCCGTGAATCTTCGCGTTCGGGATGCCCGCCCGCGTGAGGACGTCGGCGAGGCGATTGCTCCGGTGCTTCGTGCGGGTGAAGCAGATCACGTTCCCGATCACGCCCGAGCGGAGGAGCGCGATGAAGAGGTCGGCCTTGAGCGCCTCCGGCACCGGGAAGACCGCCTGCTCGATCCCGGTCGCCGGCTTCGCGACCCGCTCGACGTTGATCTTCGCGGGGTCGTGCAGCATCTCGCGGGCGAGCTCGACGATCGGCCGCGGAAGGGTCGCGCTGAAGAAGAGCGTCTGCCGTTTGGCGGGAAGCTTCGAGAGCACCCGGCGGATATCGGGGAGGAACCCCATATCGAGCATCCGGTCAGCTTCGTCGAGGACGAGCACCTCGAGCGCACTGAAGTTCACGTACCGCCCCGGCTGGCCGAGGTGGTCGAGCAGGCGACCCGGCGTTGCGACGATCACGTCCACGGGTTTCCGGAACGCGGCTTCCTGCGGGCCGGCACCGACGCCGCCGAACACTGCGGCGCCCGTGAGCTTCGTGTGGCGCGCGAGCGCCTGGAAATCGGCGTGCACCTGCGCCGCGAGTTCACGCGTCGGCGTCAGGATCAGGGCCCGCGTCGCGTGCTTCGGCGACTTGTGGAGTCGGTTGAGCAGCGGCAGGAGGAAGGCCGCGGTCTTGCCGCTGCCGGTCATTGCGCAGGCGAGGATGTCGCGTCCGTCGCGGGCTGGGGGGATCGCGTCGTTCTGGATCGGTGTTGGCTTGGGCCAACCGAGGTCACGGATCGCACGCGACAGCGCGGGATCCAGACCGAGGGCATCGAAGGTCATTCTTGAGCGATAAGAGACCCCGGGCGAGGGAGGGCAGGGCCCGGGTTCGCGCGCAACCTGCGCGTTGCGTCAAAGTTAGTCGCGGTGGCATCCTGTGTGCACCCCATTACTCCTCACGTTGTGACGAGCCTCAGGACCGAGCCTCTTGATGACCATCTTGAACTCCCCGAACCGGAGATGCTCCGGCGGGCGGGCGAGTTCAGCGCCGCGCTCCGTCGGCGACGCACCGTGCGCGACTTCAGTGATCGCGCCGTCCCTCGCGTCCTGATCGAGCACTGCCTGTGGGCGGCGGGAAGTTCGCCGAGTGGAGCGAACCTCCAGCCTTGGCACTTCGTCGCGGTGAGCGATGCCGCGCTGAAGAAGCGGATCCGCGAGGAGGCTGAGGTCGAGGAGCGGGCCTTCTACGCCGGCCGCGCGGGGCGCGAATGGCTGGAGGACCTCGCCCCGCTCGGCACGGACGCCGAGAAGCCGTTCCTCGAGCGGGCGCCCTGGCTGATCGCGATCTTCGCCGAGCGATTCCGTCGTGGCCCCGACGGGGAGAAGCGCGCGAACTACTACGTGCAGGAGTCGGTCGGTATCGCGACGGGCTTCCTGATCGCCGCCCTTCACGCGGCAGGCCTCGCCACGTTGACGCATACTCCCAGCCCGATGGGCTTCCTCAACCGGATCCTTGACCGTCCGGCGAACGAGAAGCCCTTCCTGCTTCTCGTCGTCGGCCTTCCCGCGCCCGACGCACGTGTTCCGATGATCACCAAGAAGCCGTTAGCCGAGTTCACAACCTTCCGATGAGGCATCAATGACAACGCAGCGCCGTTCATTCTTGGGCCATCTCGCCGCCCTGATCGCCGTAGGCGCCGCTCCTCGTTCACTCGGCGCCGCCGTGCCTGAACTCGGCGGGGCAGGCGCCCCCGATGAGCGCTGGCTCAACGCGATCGCCCAGCGCGAACAGCGGATAATGATCGAGTCCGGGATCATCCAGGACGCGCTGGTATTCCGGCGCGCCCTGAACTTCATGGACGTCTACAACCAGGACTTCTCGACGCCCGACGAGCGGCTCGGCGTGGCGGTCGGCGTGCATAGTCCGGCACTGGCGTTGATCCTGAATGACGCGATGTGGGCCAAGCACGCGCTCGGCACGCGGTTCGGCGTGAACACGGCCCAGGGCCAGCCAGCGACCGCGAATCCGTTCGCGGCGGGCGGCGCCGCCACCGTCGAGGGGCTCAAGCGCCGCGGCGTTGAGGTGCTGGCCTGCAATCGCTCCCTGATGCGGATGGGACGCGATCTCGCCGGTCCGGGAGGCAATGCGCAGGCCACGCATGCCGAGCTTGTCGCGAACGTCGTGTCCGGCGTGATCGTTGTGCCGGCGATGATCGTCGCGGTCAGTCGGTCGACCAGCCGAGGTGTTCCGTACATCGCGGTGGCATGAGTTCAGATGGCGGACGGCAGAGGGCGGACGGCGGCGTGCGACCAACACGCGCTGCCGTCCGCCGCCTGCGGTCTGCTAGTTCACGACTTCGCGGACGCGCCCTTCGAGAACCGCGACCAGATCCCGGCCGTCACCAGGCCCGCGCCCAGGACGGCGACCGTGACGAGTGCGGACTCCGCAGGTGCCGTTCGCTGACCGACGTTCAGTCCGCCGTGCACCATAAGGAACGACGTGGCGAGCACTTCCACTACCTTGGCGACGCGTTCGATCAGGCTCCGATTCATGGGCCACCTCACTCGTGTTCGGTGACGATCTTGTACGCAGCGTAGAGGCTAGCCACGGCCGATCCGGTGGCGCAACCCGCCGCCAACATCCTCGGATCCTGGAGCAAGAAGGTGAGTCTCCGAAGATAGCGCACGGTCGCGACGCACCCCCCGAGATCGGCGGAGACCATCGCGATTGCGACTGCAATGGCTCCGGTCCGGCGAGCGTCAGCGCCGAAACCGAAGACCGACTCCATCGCGTTCCCGGTGCCGACCTCCTGCCACCCGGCGCCGCCTGGCTCCCAGAGCACGAGCGAGGCTTGTCCCTGCGCCACCGCCGCGTACACCGCCGCCGCCGAGATCGAATCGAGTTCGGCCGCCGACTGCGCCGCGACGCCGAACGCGTCGTTCACTTGCCATATCGCGATCGCACTCGAGAGTGAGGCCTCCAGCTGATCGAGCGCAGCCATCGCCGCGTCGGAGATGCCTGAGTCACCCTCCTCGAGTGAGCTTGCCTCGGCCGTGCCCGAACGCAGCGCGGCCGTCGAGGCGGCGGTCGATTCGCAGCCCGGCAACGACTGGGCCACTGGCGCGACGACGGCGCGCAGGAACTCCTCCTTCCCCGGCAGGCCGACCGACGCCATCGTCCGTGGCGATTCGGCCTCGAGTACGCGGCGAATCGCCGCGCAGCGGACCGCGCGGTCGGCGAATCGGTGCGATTCGCCCCTGAGCTTCCGCGCCGTGAGCAGCGTGAGCCGGTTGTGTTCGACACCGGCCACACGGAGGTGTGCTGGCACGCCGACGCCGATTCGAGCGTCCTTCATCGCGGCGGAGATGTGCGCCGGCAGGCGTGGCGCCGATGGCGCCGGCGTGTCGCCGCTGCAAGCGGCGGCAGTGAGCAACAGGACGCCAAGCGTCCAGGCACGGACTCCCCGGAAGTGCGTGCCACGATCCCTTCCGATCAAATGATCCATCGGTCCCTCGCGGCAGGAAGTGGGTGTTCGCATCAGAAGGCGCCGAAGATCGGTGTGGTGGCGTTCCGAGCGTCATCACTTCATCGCCACGAGTACCGCCCCGTTGTATGCGAGATGAGCCAGCACCGGAGCGACGAGGGAGCCGTCTCTACCGCGGAGGAGGAAGAAGAGGGCTCCGGCGGCGGCGTGCCCGACGGGTGCGACCGGATGGGCAACACCGAACGCGACCGAGGAGACGAGCATCGCAGCGCGTGGCGCGACGAGGGCGGGGAGCGCGCCTCGGAAGATGATCTCTTCGACCACTGCTCCGACGAGGAGTGGGGCCAGGGCCGACGCCACCGGGTCGAGTCGGTCCCCAGGTGACCGGAGGTCCCAGATCGCCGCGAGGAGGAAGACCACGCCAGCGGCGCGCGCGGCCTCGATGCACCACCGCTCCCAGGGGAGCACCACGCGCGCCGCGCCAACGGCGAGCGCCATCAGGAGGGCGTAGAGCAACGCCGGGAGCACGGGCGCGTCGGGCATCGATCGACGCAACAGCGCCGGGAGCGTGACTGCGGCGACGATGAGGAGGGGCGACCATCGGGAAGCGAACATCCTCCCAAGGTCCACCGCCGGCTTACCCCGCTGTCATCCCCCTCGCGCCCGTGGGCGCGAGGTCACTCGTGGCGCAGCGCCTCGACCGGATCGAGCCGCGACGCCTTCGATGCGGGGAGCATCCCGAAGAACACGCCGGTGAGCGCGGCGGCGAGGAGCGACATCACCACGGCACTCAGCGGCACCGTCGCCGGGATCGAGGTGTTCGCCCGAACGACCCACGCGAGCGCTCCCCCGATGATGAGTCCGATCAGGGCGCCGACACTCGTCAGCGTCGCCGCCTCGACGAGGAACTGCCAGAGGATCGTCCCCCGGGTCGCGCCGAGGGCCTTTCGCACGCCGATCTCCCGCGTGCGCTCGGTGACCGAGATCATCATGATCGCGACCACCCCGACTCCGCCGACGAGGAGGCCCACCGCCGAGAGGCCGAGTCCGACCATGAAGATCGCGCCGAAGAGGGAGTCGAAGACCTCCATCATCCGGTCCTGACCGACGAGGAAGAAGGTGTTCGTCTGCGCCGGCCGCAGGCCGCGCATCCCGCGCATCACCCCGGTGACGGCATCCATCGCATCGTCGCGCGTCACGTCGGGGCGCGGGCGCACCATCACCATCATCCCGCGGCGCCAGACGTTCATCCGCCGGTAGGCCGTCATCATCGGGAGGACGATCCGGGGCGTCGTCGGCCCACGACCGTCGAGCGTCTTCAGGAATCCGGCCTTGGTGTGGAAGACGCCGATGACCTGGAAGCGGTTCCCGTCGAGTTCGATCTCCTTTCCGATCGGGTCCGAGTCGCCGAAGAGTTCGGTGGCGAGCTTCGCATTCACGAGGCAGACCAGCGCCGCGGCGTCGTGCTCGGTCTCGGTGAAAGTGCGTCCGGGGTTGACCTCCGCTTGGTCGGTCTGGATCCACTCGGTGCTCTGGGCGTCGAATCCGACGCCCTTCACCAGTCGATCGCGATAGCTGACGTCGGCGCCGCCGAAGAGCCACGCCATCGCATTCTCGACCTCCGGGAGCGCCTGGATCGCGCGCCACTCGGGGAGCGAGACGCCCGGGTAGCGGCGCTCGGGGCAGTCCTGGACCGACGAGTCGCATGAGTTGAATCCCGGGTTCCGCCGCCGGACCTGGAAGGTGGCGGTGCCGAACTCGTCCATGTCCTTCTGGAACGACATCCGGATCCCGTGCACCGTGGCCCCCATCGCGACGACGACGAAGACGCCGACCGCGACCCCCGAGATCGTCAGCGCGGCGCGGACCTTGTTCTGGCGCAACGAATCGAGCGCGATCCACACGCCCTCGAGGCTCATCACGATCCGGTCCCAGAGGCGCATCGACTACTCCTGACGGAGGGCGGCGATCGGATCGAGTCGCGAGGCGCGGCTCGCGGGATAGACGCCGGCCACGATCCCGACGCCGGCGCCGACCACCAGCGCCGCGACCAGGGACCAGGGGGCGACCGACGCGGGCAGCGGCGTGAGGGCGGCGATCAGCTGCGACAGCGCGATCCCCAGTCCGGCGCCGATCGCCGCGCCGACCACGGACAGGGTCGCCGCCTCGACGAGGAACTGCGACATGATGTCGCGTCGCTTGGCGCCGAGTGCCTTCCGGACGCCGATCTCGCGCGTCCGCTCGGCGACCGCGACGAGCATGATGTTCATGATCACGAGCGCACCGACGACGAGGCCGATCGCCGGGAGCGCGGTGCCGAAGAGCACCATCTTCCCCTTCAGCTCGTCGAAGAAGGCGAGCGCCGCGTCGGAGGTCTCGAGGGCGAAGTTGTCGGCGCGACCCGGTCCGAGACGCCGGAAGCCGCGCATCGCCTCGCGCACCATCTCCATCCCGTCCATCAGGGCCTCGCGCGACGGCCCTTGGACGGTGATCCGCTGGAAGTCGCCGCGCGGACGGAGCGCGCGGGAGAGTGGCGACGTGTAGGGAGCGATCGCCATCCGGTCCATCGAGAAGCCGAAGACCGAGCCCTGCGCCTCGATGACCCCGATGACGGAGTAGGGAAGCCCGGCGATGCGGAGTTCGCGTCCGATCGGGTCGAGCCCCGGCCAGTAGTAGTCGGCGACCTCGACCCCGATCACGATGACGCTGGCCCCGATCTCGACCTCCTGCGGGGCAAAGGCGCGGCCCGTCTTCAGTCCGAACTTCTTGATCTCGAAGTAGCTCGCCTCGGTCGCGATCGCTTGCACCGCGCGGGGCCGCATCCCGGGGGCGAAGCCGTACACGAAATTCTCGTTCACCACGGCACTGCGGAACGACGCCGGCAGCGTCGCCTTCACCAGCTGGACCTCGGGGGGGAAGATCCGCGGCCGGCGGACCATCTCGCGCCAATCCTCGTCGGAGTCGTTCGGATTGAAGTCGGGCCACCGGCGCACGTCGAAGGTATTGACGCCGATGATCTTCGCCGCGAAGTCGTTCTCGACGTAGTCGCTCATCCCCTCGACGATCGAGACGACGGCGATGAGGAACATCACGCCGATCATCACGCCGATCAGCGTGAAGAAACTCTTGAGCTTCTGGACCCGGATGGTCTGGAGGGCGAGACGGACCGCTTCGAAGAAGGGCA
Organism: Gemmatimonadaceae bacterium; assembly: GCA_031396245.1. Lineage (GTDB taxonomy): Bacteria > Gemmatimonadota > Gemmatimonadetes > Gemmatimonadales > Gemmatimonadaceae > Pseudogemmatithrix. The sequence goes on along the minus strand of JANNKK010000157.1, from coordinate 19,219 downwards.
CGCGTGCGACCGCTACTCGTGCCGCAGGGCTTCGACCGGGTCCAGCCTGGCGGCGCGGGCCGCGGGGATCATCCCGAAGAGGATCCCGGTGAAGCAGCTCGCGACGAGCGCGGCGACCACCGCCATCGGCGGGATCGACGACTCGATCGGCGTCGCCGACCGGATCAGTGTCGAGACGAGCCACCCGACGATCAGGCCGAGCACCGCGCCGACGCCGGTGAGCGTCACCGCCTCGATCAGGAACTGCCAGAGGATCGTCGCCCGCGTCGCGCCGAGCGCCTTCCGCACGCCGATCTCGCGGGTCCGCTCGGTCACCGAGATCATCATGATCGCGACGACGCCGACGCCGCCGACGATCAATCCCACCGCCGAGAGGGCGATCATCACGAGGAAGAACATCCCGAAGATCCTGTCGTACGTCTCCATCAGCTTGTCCTGCGTGATGATCGCGAAGTTCGATTCGTCGCCGGGCCGGAGCCCGCGGAGCCCGCGCATCGCCGCCATCACGTCGTCGACCATCACGTCGCGCGGCACCTGGTCCCGCGGCTTCACGATGACGCCCATGTCGCTGCGGCGCACGTTGAGTGCGCGCTGGAGGGTCGTGACCGGCATCACGCCCTTCGGACGGTCGGCGCCCGAGAGGAAGCTCCCGGTCTCCTTGTAGACGCCGATCACGCGGAAGGGGATCGCGGCGATCGTGATCGTCTTGTCGAGCGGGTCACTGTCACCGAAGAGCCGGCTCGCCATCGTGGTGTTGAGCACGACGACCCGCGCCGCGCTGCGCACCTCCTGCTCGGTGAAGGCGCGGCTCCCCGGCTGCATCTCGGGGGCGCCGAACATCGCCCAGTTCGCCGTGTAGGCCTCGATCGGCGCCGACCCGAGGGACTTGTCGCGGTACTTGTAGGCCCCACTCCAATCCATCCGCACGCCCACCGCGGCCGCTCCCTCGAGCCGCGAGAGGGCCTCCACCTCGTTCCAGTTGATCGACGGATTCCGGAGCCAGGCGCAGGTGTCCTCGGTGCCGTCGCAGGCCTCGAACGTGATCGGGTACCGGACGACGAAGAAGGTCGTCGGCCCAGTGGACTCGAAGTCCTTCGCGACGCTGACGTTGATCCCGTGCACGGCGGCCGAGATCACGACGACGACGAAGACGCCGACCGCGACCCCGAGGATCGTCAGGCCGGCGCGCACCTTGTTGCCGACGATCGACTCGACGGCGATCCGGACGCCTTCGGTGACGTTGTAGAGTTTGGACTCGAGACTCATTCGCGCCTACTCCTGACGGAGCGCGGCGATGGGGTCGAGCAACGACGCGCGGCTCGCCGGATAGACGCCCGAGACGATGCCGACGCCAGCGCCGACGAGGACGCCGACGACGATCGACCAGGGGGCCACGCTCGCCGGCAACGGCGTGAGGGCGGCGATCGCCTGCGAGAGTCCGATCCCGAGTGCGATGCCCAGCATCGCACCGACGGTGCTGAGCGTCGCACTCTCGACGAGGAACTGCGCCAGGATGTCGCGACGGCGCGCGCCGAGCGCCTTGCGGATCCCGATCTCGCGCGTCCGCTCGGCCACCGCCACGAGCATGATGTTCATGATCACGATCGCGCCGACCACGAGCCCGATCGCCGGGAGGGCGACACCGGCGATGAGGAGGTAGCCCTCGAGCTTGTTCCAGAACTCGAGTGCGCTATCCGACGTCTCCATCGAGAAGTCGTCCTTCATCCCGGGGCGCAACTTGTGCCGAGTGCGCATCACGCCGCGCACGCGCTCCTGGGCTTCCATCAGCACCGTCTGGTTGTCGGCCTGGATGACCACCGCATCGATCATCTGCGGCTCCGGGTTCAGCAACTTCCGGATCGGCGACCGCCAGGGGGCAATGACGAAGTTGTCGAACGAGATGCCGAAGACACTCCCGCGCGATTCGGTCACCCCGATCACGCGATAGGGGGTCGTGCCGATCCGGATGTCGCGACCGATCGGGTCGACGCCCGGGAAGGCGCGCTCGACCATATCGGGTCCGATGATCACGACGTTCTCCCCCTGCGACATCTCCTGGTCGGTGAAGGGGCGGCCGTCGGTGAGGGCCACGTTCTTGATCGCGAACCAGTCGCCGTCGATCCCGATCGCCCGGGTGCTGCGCGGCCGCGAGTAGCGGCTCACCGCTATCACCGAGTTCTCCGACTCCTGGGCCCAGCGCGTCCCTTCCGGGAGTGCCTCCACCACTGGGAGGAGGTCGCTGATGAAGAGCCGCCGCCGCCGGCGATACTCCTCCCAGATCGCGGGGTCCATCTCGCCCATCTGGATGTTCGGCCGCCGCCGCAGTTCGAACGAGTTCACCGCCAGCAGCTTGCCGACGAGGTCCTCCTTCATGTAGCGACCCATCCCGTCGATGATCGAGACGACGCTGATGAGGAACATCACGCCGATGCAGACGCCGGCGAGGGTGAAGAAGCTCTTCAGCTTCTGCACCCGGATGGTCTGGAGGGCGAGACGGACCGCTTCGAGGAGGGGCACGGCGTCCTAGTGGGTTCCTAGTGGGTTCCTAGTGGGCGACGCCCAGCTTCTCGGTGAACTTCTCGCGGCGCTCGTCGCTGGCGACCTGGCCGTCGCGCAGCACGACGACGCGGCGGGCGTGGGCGGCGATGTCGGGTTCGTGGGTGACCATGATGACGGTCTGCCCCGTGTCGGCGAGGTGCTCGAAGACCTTCATGATCTCCTCGGAGGTGCCCGAGTCGAGATTGCCGGTCGGCTCGTCGGCGAGGAGGATCGAGGGACGGTTCACGAGTGCGCGCGCGATCGCGACGCGCTGGCGCTGTCCGCCCGAGAGCTCATTGGGGCGGTGATGCACCCGCTCTCCCAGCTGTACCGACTCCAGGGCCTCCATCGCGCGGTGCCGCCGCTCGGTCGAGGAGACGCCGGCGTACACGAGCGGGAGTTCGACGTTGGCCAGCGCGGTGGCGCGCGGGAGCAGGTTGAAGGTCTGGAAGACGAACCCGATCTCCTTGTTGCGGACCCGCGCGAGGTCGTCGTCCTTCATCGTCGAGACGAGCTGGCCGTTGAGCCAGTACTCGCCCTCGTTCGGCGTGTCGAGGCAGCCGATGATGTTCATCAGCGTCGACTTGCCCGATCCCGAGGGACCCATGATGGCGAGGTACTCGTTGCGCCGCACGGCGATGTCGACGCCGCGGAGGGCGCGCACGATCTCGCCCCCCATGTCGTACTCGCGCTTGAGTCCGCGCGTGACGATCACCCACTCCTTCGACGGGGTGGCCCCCGCCGTCCCGGTGACCGCCTGTCGCTCGGCGGTGAGGCTGAGCGGTGCGTCCTCTTCGGTGTGCTGACTCACGGCGTCCCTCCGGCCTTGGTCGCGGCCGGTGCGGCTTGTGGTAGTTCGCGAACGAGCTGGCCATCCTTCAGCTCGCGGATCGCCTGGTACGTCCCGGCCACGATGCGCTCGCCCGCCTTGAGCCCATCGAGCACCTCGAAGTACTTCTCGCCGGCGATCCCCACCTTTACGGGGCGGAACGTGACTTTGTTGTCGGTGCCGACGACGAAGACCCCTTCGACGTCCTTCTTCCCGACCTGCACCGTCGACGTCGCCTTCGCGGTGTTCGGTGCCGGCGTGTCGGTGTTCTTGAGCGCCTCGTTCTCCCGGACGGTCAGCGCGATGATCGGGATCGCGAGCGACTGCGTGCGGGTGTCGGTCACGATCTTCGCCGTCGATGAGAAGTCGGGGCGGGTCTCGGGTGGCGGATTCAGGATCCGCACCGTCACCTCGTAGTCGATCGCCTGGTCGGTGGTTGACGCCGCGGTGCGGTTGACCGAGCTGTTGGAGATCTCGACGACGCGCCCGACGAAGGTCGTGTCGGGGAAGGCGTCGATCTGGATGACGGCCGAGTCGCCGACGTTGATCCGGCTGACGTCCGTCTCGTCGACCTTCACCTTCGTCTCGAGCACGCTCATGTCGGAGATCGTCAGGAGTGTCGCGGCATCCTTGTTCAGGGTGCCCTGGATCGCCGTCTCACCCGCCTCGACGTTCAGGCGCGTGACACGACCCGACATCGGCGCATAGATCGTGGTGCGCGAGAGCTGGTAGCGCGCGTCCTTCAGTGACGCGTCCCCCTGCTTGACGTTCTGCTCGGCCGCCTCGACCAGCGCCTTGTTCACGTCCACCTGCGTCGTCAGCTGCTCGAGCTCCTGCGCCGAGACGAGGGCCGCGTTCGTCTTCCGGATCTCCAGCGAGCGCTCGAGGTTCCGCTGCGCCTGCTGCAGGTTCGATCCCGACTGTGCCAGCGACGCGCGGGCGTTCGCGAGCGAGGCCTCGGCGCGAAGCACCGCCGCCTCGTACTGCTGCGGATCGATCTGCAGCAGGAACTGGCCGGCCCGGACCAGATCGCCGTCCTTCACCTCGAGGCGCGTGATCTTCCCGGAGATGTCCGAGGAGAGGTCCACCTTCTTGGTGGGAAGCACCTGGCCGCTCGCGGTCACCGACGCGACGAGGTCCTGGTTGGCGACCGCCTCGATGCGGACCTCGGTCGACTTGTTGCGGCCCTTCGCGGCGGAGGCGGCGACGAGGCCGCCCACGGCGACGAACAGCACGACCGCGATCCCGATCTTCGACTTCTTGCTCATCTGCTCCTCTCTCTAGCGAAGGGTGCGTCCGACGGCCGCTTCCAGCGCCGCGAACGCCCGGTGGAATTCATAGATCGCATCGATGCGGTCGGTCTCAGCGCGCTCGTACTCGCCGCGCGCGGTCGTCAGGTCCACGAACGTGCTCGCCCCGACGCGGTAGCGTTCCTCGGCGAGCTGGAGGGCCTCGCGGGCCGTGGCGGCGTTCTGCGTCTGCAACTGCACCGTCTCGTACGCCGCCTGCAGCGTCACCCGCGCCGACGTGACGTCGGCCGTGAGGGCGAGTTCCTGGCGGCGCACGGCGTACTGCGCGTCGGTCCGGCTCGCATTCGCCTCCTGCAGGCGCTGCTCGCGGGTGAAGCCGTCGAAGAGCGGAAGGGAGATCGTGGCCCGGAGGTTGTATGGATCGCGTGTGAAATCGGTCGGAAAGGCGCTGTCGACCGGCGCCTGCGCGTTGCCGCCGACCGACGCGGAGAGCGACAGGCTGGGTGAGTACGCGCCACGGGCCGACTTGACTCCTTGGTCGGAGACTCGCTGGCGCGCCTGAGCCGAGCGGAGCACCGGGTTCACCCGTCGCGCCATCTCGAGCAGCTCCGCGATGGCGCTGGTCGGGGCCTCGACGGGGAGATCGGCATTGAGGATCACGCCCTCGGGCATCGGGACGCCGAGCTGCTGGAAGAGCTGGAGCCGTACCACTGCCGCGAGGTTCCGCGCCCGCAGGGCCGCGACGCGCTGCGTGCCGAGCCCCACCTCGGCGCGCTTCACGTCGAGCGAGGTGCCTGACCCGACGCCCGCCCGCGCCTGCGCCAGTTCGAGCTGCAGTCGCTGCTGGATGACGAGCGTGTCCTGCAGTGCCGCACGCGCCTGCGTCTGTAGGGCCAGCAGGTACTGGGCGGTGACGTTGTTCCGCAGGAAGAAGAGCGCCGCTTCGACGTCGGCGTCGGCAGCGTCCAACGACGCGTTCGCCGAGCGGATCGACGTGAGCGTGCGATAGCTGAGTTGCGCACTCGCCGAGAGGCCCCAGTTCGACGAGACGAGGTCCGTGGTGGAACCGACTAGCACGCCGCCGAAGTTCTGGAGGCGTCCCTCGCGGACACCGGCGCCGACACTCGCGTCGGCACTCGGGATCAACTGGCCCCACGCGGTCCGCAGCTGCGCGGAGGCGCGTGAGCGCCCGGTGACCGACTGCAGATAGGTCGGGTTATTCTGCTTCGCGATCTCGAGCGCCTCGCCCAGCGTGAGCGTGGTCCGGGTCGCGGTCTGGGCGGCGGCGGAGCCGGCGAGGCCGGCCAGCAGCAAGGCATTCAACAGCACTCGCATTCTCTTCTCGGTCCTATATAGAGGGGAAGGTCCGACTCTTGTACGCCGGTCAGAGGCCGGGGGTTTCAGGGGGCGGTTCGTCCCGGGTGGCGTCGAGTTCCTCGGCGGGGATCCGCACCCGGAGGAGCCGGCCTCGGGCATCGAGCCAGACCTCGCGGAATGGCACATCCCCATCGGGGAACCGGACGTTCCACTTGTGGGCGTCGAGCTCGTCGAGCCCGATCGTGACCCGGTCAGCGCCCGCATCCTCGATGACGACCGAGTGCATCGCCATCGTTCGCGGCTGCAGAAGAGCCGTCGCGCCGGGGCGGGTGAACCGCAGCACGAACCAGAAATGGTGAAGCACCCCGTCGTCGGCGACACGCACCGCGTCCGGGAGCCGGAACTCACGGCCCGACTCACCATCCGGTCGCGTGGAGAGGCCCGACCAGAGGTTCACCCGCCGTTCGCCCGACACCTGCTCGTCGTCGCGGCCGCCACGATTCGAGTCGTACCGGAATCGTTCAGGGGTCCCGGCCGAATCGGTGTTGAGCACCACCGTCGCGCGGATGTCGCCACGAAGGACATTGCCCTGGGCGACAAGGGTTCCCAGCGCGGTCCGGCGAATGCTGAAGTCCTCGCGGCCGACGCGGGCCCCGGCGACCGTGATCGAGAAGGTCCCCTCATCCACGATGGTCACTTGGGCGGCGACCGGACGCGCCTTGCCGACCAGATCGAGCGCGAGCGCGACGAGAATGACGGTGCGAAGGGATCGGGCGGCGGGCTGCACGAGAGGAATCTAGTGGCGTCGGCGGGGCGGGTCGCCCTCGGCCACGCGAGACGGGTATTATCCCCTCGTGACGCCCCCTTCTGAGCGGGTGCCGGAGCGCGCAGCCCCCGGGAATCGCCGCTCGTGGGATCCCTGGGGGGTCGCCGCGGCGGCCTTCACGCTCCTCGCCGCCCGTTGGCTGCAGGACCCTTCGCTGCCGCTCCTCGGCGCGGCGGTCGCGACCCTCGCGCTGGTGGTCTGGCGCACCTTGCGTGACGGACGGGTCGCCGGCTGGCGTCGCCGGGCCGCGCTCGTCGTCGCTGCGGTGACGTTCATCGGCATCGGAGCAGAGTATCATCGGCGCGCGGCGGCCCTCGACCGCGAAGCGACGGTCGTGGCGTCGGAGCGCGAGGCCGCTGCCGGTGCGGCGCTCGCCAGCGCCTTCAGCGCCGTTGGTGATGAGTTGATCCGAACGGCCCGGCGGGCCATCGACGTCCCCGCCGAGCGGGGTGCGGCGTTCGACGCCTTGGCGCCATTGGCTCGTGGCGCCGAGGACCGGGCGGTGATCCTCGCCAAATCGGGGAGCCCTTTCGCTTGGGCCGGGCGTCTTGTCGCGCCGATGGACTCGCTCCCCGGTCCCCTCGGGGTGATCGCGACGCCCTTCTACATCGTGGCGTACGCGGTCGCATCCGAGGGGGAGCGGTTCGCGGTCGCATCGGTACTGATCCACGCCGAACGTCCTGGGGACCAGTTGAGTCGCGCCCTCGATGAGCGGCTCGCCGCCACGCACGGCGTCGACGGCTTCGTCTATGGAGGAGCGGCGTCCGCGGCCGACGTGCCGGGCGCCGTCGTACTGTCACTCGGCGGAGAGCCGCTGTTGGCGGCGCGCGCGATCGTCCCCCCCGTCGACGCACTGCGCCTCGAGGCGCGTGAGCGGTCGCTGCCTCGCGCGACGCTGATGCTGGGGATCGTCGGGCTGCTGCTTCTCGCCATCGCGTGGCGCCGAGGGAGCGGGATCGGCCGACGGCTCATCGCTTTCGGCGCCGCCTTCGCCGCCGTCGCGATGGTACCGCTCAATGCGCTCTCGAACCTCTCCCCCTGGTTCGACCCGAGCTTCTACGTCGTGCCCTCGGGGGGTCGCCTCACCGCCAACGCCGGAGCGCTCGCGATCGCCAGCGCGTTGCTCCTCCTCGGACTCCTCTCGGCGCTTCGCGCGCGAACCGGGCCGCGCTCGCAGACGCAGGCTCTCATCGGCGTGCTGCTCGCGGCGGGACTGGGACCCTTCCTGCTCCGCGAGCTGGCGCGTGGGATCCAGGTTCCGACGATCGGCGTCCCGACGGGCCTCTGGGTCGCCTGGCAGGTCACGCTCTTCCTCGCCGCCGTGACCGTCCTGCTCGTCGGCGTCGCATCGGGGCACGCCGCGCTCGGCGACCGCCGTGGACTCGGCACCTGGGTCGCGCCCGCGATCGCCGCCCTGGCCGCGCTCTCCGCGCCGCTCGTCCTCGAGGCGCCGGGCCGGCTCCCCGCGCTCCATCCGCTGCTCTGGATCGCCGCGATCGGCGCGCTCGCATTCACCCGTCGGGCGCGCGCTACGGTGCTCCCCGTGGCCTTCGTCGCCGCCTGCGGCGCCGTGACCCTTGTCTGGTTCTCGACCGTGCGCGATCGGGTGGAACTCGCACGGAACGACGTCGCCGGACTCGACACGCCCGATCCCGCGGCGCGGACCCTCCTCGAGCGATACGCCGGCGGACTCGATCCCGCGACGGCGGCACGCAGCCGCGTCGACCTGCTGGTCAACTTCGCAGGGTCGGAACTCGCGGGGAGCGACTTCCCGATCGAGATCGCGACGTGGGCCCCGGACGGCGCGCCGATGGCGGAGCTCCGGGTCGGTCGGGGACCAGGCGTCACGGCGGGGGTGAACATCCTCGCGCTCGAGGCGCAGCGCCAGCGCAGGATGCTGCTGCGGGAGGCGCCGGGCGAGCCCGGGATGTACGTCGTGCTGGGACTGCCGCACATCGACGGAACGGTCACGACCGCCGTGCTGGCGCCGCGCACGGCGCTCGTGGCGAGCGATGCGTTCGGCGCCTTCCTGGGGTTCCGCCCGCCTCCGGAACCCGAACCCCCCTACACACTCCGACTGAGCGATGCGCCGAGTCTGGGGCCGCTCGGGCAACGCGCCGGCTCGTGGGTGCGGATGGGTGCCGAGCTGCATGGCGATTGGACGATCGCCGCGGCGGGAGGGATGACGCGGAGCGTGCACGCGACGGTGGATCTTCGCTCGTTCGATGCACTGTTGATGCGCGGTGCCCTGATGGTCCTCCTCGACCTCGCGATGCTCGGTGCCGTGTGGCTCCTGATCGTCAGCGCCGACGGCGCGCTTCGCCGTTGGTGGCGGCTCCGCCGGCGCGACGTGCTCCAGAGCTACCGGGCCCGGCTCTCGGTCGCGCTCTTCGCGGCATTCGTCGTCCCCTCGGTGCTCTTCGGACTCTGGTCCTTGCAGCGCGTGCAGGCCGACGACCGCGCGGCGCGCGACCTCGTCGTGAAGGAGACCCTGCGCGGGGTGGCCGTTTCGACCGACACGGTGGAGCTCGCGGCGATCTCGAAGCGCTTCGACACGCCGCTCTTCCTCTACGCGAACGGACTGCTCGTCGGGACGAGTGATCCCCTACTCGACGCGCTGGCTCCGGTGGGACGTCTCCTGCCGGCGGGCGTGGTACGCACGCTCGACGAGGGAGACGAGCCCACGGCGGGTCGCGCCGAGGGGGTCGGACCGGCCGCCGTGCGACTCGGCTATCGCGCCGTGACCGATGGTGGGGTGCAGTACGTCCTCGCCACGCCAGCTCGGCTTGACGAGCGACTCCTCGACCGCCGGCGCAACGACCTCGCCGTCTTCGTCCTCTTCGCGCTGGCACTCGGCGGGCTCGTCGCAGTGCTGGTGAGTGAGGCGGGGTCGCGTCAGCTCTCGAGGCCGATCCGAGAACTACAGGTGAGCGCACTGGCTCTGGCCCGCGGAGAGCAGCCGCCCGCGCTCACCGAGGATCCGCCAGTCGAGTTCACGCCGGTATTCAGCGCGTTCCGACAGATGACCGCGGACCTTGCCGAGAGCCGTTCGGCACTCGAGGCCGCGGAGCGGCGGCTGGTCGCGACGCTCCGCAACGTCGCGAGCGGCGTCGTCGCGGTGGACGATGCCGGCCGCGTGATGTTCGCCAACCCGCGCGCCGAAGAGATCCTCGACGAGCCGCTCCCAGCGGGCGCGGCGTTCGATCAGGTGCTCGACGCCGAGCTCGCGGCGCGACTCGCGGCCTTCCGCGAGGGTGCCGAGGACGACGCGACCTTCGAACTCGACCGCGCCGGACGGCGGCTCCAGGTGCGGGTGGCGCGCCTCGCGCGTGGCGTCCAACGGGTCGTGGTCACGCTCGACGACGTCACCGAGGTGACGCGCGCCGAGCGCGTCCTCGCGTGGGGGGAGATGGCCCGGCAGGTCGCGCACGAGATCAAGAACCCCCTCACGCCGATCCGGCTCGGGATGCAGCACCTGCTGCGGGCGCGCCGCGATGGGCGCGTCGACTTCGACCAAGTGCTCGAGGAGAACACGGCGCGCGTGCTCGCCGAGATCGACCGGCTCGACGAGATCGCGCGGGCCTTCAGCCGCTATGGCTCCCCGCCGGTCGCCGAGGCGCCGAGCGAGGCGGTCGATGTCGCGAAGGTCGCGCGCGACCTGCTCGAGCTCGAACGGATGGGTGCCGAGGGGATCGTCTGGGACGCCGACATCCCCGACGGCCCCCTGATGGCGGCGGCGCGCGAGCGCGAGTTGCGCGAGGTGCTCCTCAACCTGCTCGAGAATGCTCGCCTCGCGCGGGCAAGGCGGATCGCGCTCTCGGTCGAGGGCGCAGCGGGGGGCGGTGCGGTGATCCGTGTGGTGGACGATGGTGGTGGCATCCCACCGCACCTGCTCGACCGCATCTTCGAACCGCATTTCTCCACGCGCACGAGTGGCAGCGGCCTTGGCCTCGCCATCAGCCGCCGGCTGATCGAGGGCTGGGGTGGGGCGATCGCCGCCGAGAGTGTCGCGGGTCGTGGCACGACCTTGACGGTGTGGCTGGCTCCGGTGCCGACGGCGTCGATAACTTCCGACGGAGATGCATTCCCCTGAGCCCACGGGTCCCAATCGCCAGTCGATGGGGATCCCGCCGCACCTCGATGGATGGATCCTTCCGCCTGACTGGCGGTGGGGGAGCAGTGGGGTCTACACGCCCTTCCGGCACGCGCAGGAACTCGTCGATTCGCTCGGTCGCTCGCTCGCCCTGGTGACGGCGCCCGACCCGGCGCACCACGCGTGGCTCTTCCGTGAAGCGCGGCAGCTGGCGCACCGCAGCCACCCCAGCATCCCGACTACCTATCACTTCTGGCAGCAGCATCCGGGCAGCCGTCGCGGCCCCGGTTACCTGCGGCGATGGATCACCGGCGAGACGGCGGGAGAGCGGTTGCGGCGCTCCGGCACCGAAACGGTGCCCTTCACGCTCCGGTTCATCCGCGCGGTGGGCTCCTCGCTCGCCTATCTCCACGACTCGGGGAGCATGCACGGTGCGATCGCACCGGAGACGACGTACATCACGCCGGCAGGCCGGATCTGGATGCTCGGGTGGCAGTGGGCGGTGCCGCGAGACGAGATCCCGGCTGGCATCGCGCCGGCGCGTTGGGCGCCAGCCGCGCCTGAGTGGGGCACGGGATGGGCTCCGACTCCGGCGTCGGACCAGTGGCAACTCGGAGCGATCGCCTTCGCATTGCTCTCCGGCGAGGTGCCGGGCGGGGCCGTTCCGCCGATCCGGGTCGTCCGGCCGGACTGCCCGGCTCGGGTCGCCGAACTCGTGGACCAGATGCTCGCTGCCGATCCTACCGACCGATTCTCCAGCATCGCCGGGATGCTCAGGCGCATCGAGCGCATCTCCGGGACCTCGTCGCTCGCGTTCCCTGGCACCGAGCAGGCGAGCGGCGAGCACATCGCACTGAGTGAGGAGGACCGACTCCGCTGGGCGACCGGCGACGACTACGAGGTGCTCGCGCCGCTGGGCACCGGCACCTATGGCTCGGTCTGGCGCGTCCGCGACCTCTCGCTCGAGCGGGAGGTCGCGCTCAAGATGCTCCATCCCGAGGTCGCGAGGAACGCGACCGCCGTGGGCCGGTTCCGCCGCGAGGCGCAACTCGCGGCGCAACTGCAGCACCCGGCGATCGTCCCGATCTTCGCGTGGGATTCGAAAGGGGACGTGAACTGGTACATCATGGAACTCGAGGAGGAGGGCTCGGTCGCCGACCTCGTGAAGCGGCAGGGGCCGCTCGAGTTCACCGACATCGCCTCGCAGGTCGACGCGGTGCTCGACGGACTCGCGGTCGCGCACGACAACGGCATCATCCACCGCGACCTCAAGCCGGAGAACATCCTGATCGACCGCTACCGTCGCTGGCGGATCGCCGACTTCGGCATCGCGAACGCGATGGGGATGACCACCGCCGGCGCGTCGGGAACGCCCGCTTTCGCCGCACCCGAACAGCTCCTCGGCGAGGCGCAGGGGGTCACGACCGACATCTTCGCCGTCGCCGGGATCGTGCACTTCGCACTCACGGGGCGCTCCCCGTTCGACGGCACTGATGGACGCGCGATCCTGGCGGCCCAGCTCGCCGGACGTGTGTCGCTCGATCAGTTCGACTCGACACTGGCCGCGTGGCTGCGGCGCGGACTCGCCGCCGACCCGGCGAGACGATTCCAGGATGCGGCGGCGATGCGGAGCGAATGGCGCTCGGTGGTGCGAAGCGCGGCGCGGCAGGAACGGCGCGCGAAGTCGGGACTTTGGCGCGTCGTCCGGAGCGTCGGCGCGGTCTTCAGTCGGCGCTGAGGAGTGCGCGCACCGCGGCGACCACGGCGCGCGCGGCGAAGGGCTTCTGCAGGAAGACGTAGCGCGCGTCCCCCAGTTCCTCGCGTAGCAGCTCGTCGTCGGTGTATCCCGACATCAGGATCACTCGCGTGCCGGGTCGGATCCGCAGCAGCCGCTGCACGAGCTCCTTACCGCCGATCCCTGGCATCCTGACGTCGGTGAGCAGGAGGTCGATCTGCCCCGTCTCGGTCTCAGCGACCCGGAGCGCCTCCCCGCCATTCGATGCCTCGAGCACGTGGTAGCCGTGCGCCCGGAGCATGCGCGCGAGCGCCGAGCGGATCGCCGGCTCGTCCTCGACGATGAGCACCGTCTCATTCGCTGCCGCCATCGGGACTCCCCGGATCGGGCTGAGTCTCGACTCGGGTTCCTGTTCGGCGGGCGCGCGCGCAGGAAGGACGACCTCGAAGTGGCTTCCATTGCCGGGGGCGCTCTCGACGTGGATCACGCCTCCCGCCTCCCGCACGATCGCGTACGCGGTCGCGAGGCCGAGACCGGTGCCCTGTCCCGGTGGCTTCGTGGTGAAGAAGGGCTCGAAGAGCCGTTCGCGGACGTCGGCGGTGATCCCCGTGCCGGTGTCGCGGACCGAGATCCCGACGGCGGGAACCGACGCGCCGCCCTCTGGGGGGGCGAGTGCGGGCACCGACCGAGTGGCGATCGAGAGCCGCCCTCCTTTCGGCATCGCGTCAACTGCATTGATCGCGAGATTCATCAGGACCTGTTCGAGCTGACCCGAGTCCATCCGCACGAGTTGCGGGTCGGGGGAGAGCGAGACCTCGAGGTCGATCCCCTGTCGCAGCAGCCGGTTCAATATCCCTTCCATCCCCCGGACGACGGAGTTGACGTCGAGCACGCGGGGGATGACGACCTGGCGACGACTGAACGCGAGGAGTTGACGGGCGAGCGCCGCCGCGCGGTCGGCGGCCGCGCGGATCGCCTCGACCTCGGTGTGGCCTCGTGTTCCATTCGGAAGCTCGGCGATGAGGAGTTCGGCGTAACTCTGTATGATCGTGAGCACATTGTTGAAATCGTGGGCGACGCCGCCCGCGAGCCGGCCCACCGCCTCCATCTTCTGCGCCTGTCGCAGTTGTTCCTCGAGTTGGGTGCGCTCGGTGACGTCGAGGACCATCGCTCCCACGCCCACGAGCTCACGGCCTCCGGCGCGGATCGGATAGTACGTCGACATCCAGCGCCGCTTCTTGCCGGGGATCCCGGTCAGATCCCCCTCGGCGAAGAGCTCCTGAACGGCCTTGCCTGTGGTCAGCACGCGGGTCAGGATCGGGCGCAGGAAGGGAGCGAGAGTGGGGACCATCGCCTCGAGAGACTGTCCCACGTGCGCCTCGGCCGGGTGTCCGTTCATCCGGGCGAGCGCGTCATTGATCCGGAGGAAACGGAGATCGCGGTCGTAGAAGGCGATCGCGAGCGGGGCGCTCTCGAGCGCCGAGTCAAGGAAGGCGTTGCTGTGCTCGAGGAGGCGATTGGTCTCGTCCCGCTCCTCGATCCGATGCTCGAGTTCGGCCGCCTGTTCCTCGAGGAGTCCCGCCTGATCGCCAAGGGTCCTTGCCTGCTCCTCGAGTTCGGCCGACTGCTCCTCCAATCGGCGCTGTTGTTCGCGGGAGAGCTCGGCCTCGGCGACGAGCCCCTTGCCGATCCGGTTGAAGGCGAACGCCACGACCGCGAGCAGCGTCAGGAGGATCGCGAAGATCGCCCACGCCAGGCGTCGCTCGTGGTCCACGAGCGTCCGCTGGCTGCGTGACTCCTCGGCCGAGAGGCCGTCGAAGGCCGTCGAGACGTCCTCGAAGGTGGCGGTGGCGGCGACCGCGATGGCGGCGGTGATCGTCCCGGTGGCGAGGATGGGAGCGACGAAGGTCGTGTCCCAGCGGGCCAGCGCAGTCGAGAGCTCGGCGACCCGCGTAGAAGCAGCCGCGTCGTTGGCGACGAGTCGGCGCAGGTCGGCGAGTCCGCTGGCGATGGCGCTCCGCGCGACGGCGGCACGCGCGGGCGCGCTCGCATCGGCACGGAGACCATAGGCGCGCACCGCACTCTCGACGAGCCAGGTGCTGCGCCGCAGTTCGCCGATCGTCCGGAGCACTTCGGCGCTCCGTTGGGAGCGATCGACGGCCCGTCGTTCGATCGCGAAGGTCGTGACCAGCACGAGCGCGGCCAGTCCCGCCGCGCCGACGAAGACCGTCCGCCAGCGACGAAGGTGCTCGACGAGCGGGGCGTTCGTCCGCTGGATCGGGCTGAACGGTGTGGTCACGGGTCCTCGGGTGTGAGCCAACTTGAGAGGCGGCACCGGAGTCGTCAACCGAGTCGCGATGTGCCGTTGCGCACCACCTTCCCTCGGACGCACGGTGGGGAGTAACCTTTGGCGTGACCAAATCCACTCTCGCGACGCCGTCGCGTCGCACGCTCCTCCTGATCGCGTCGTCACTTCTCGTGACGCTCACCGCCCCGGCCGACGCGCAGCGCCCCGGCCAGGCTCGCGACTCCGTTCGCGCCGACAGCGCGCAGCGCCTCGGTGCGCAGCGAGTGGAGGTGACCCGCCAGCCGACGCCAAGCGACCGCCTCCCGTGGGCGGTCGGGACGCAGGATGCCACTCAGCTGCGGCGCGGTCAGGGTACGCTGGGAATTGACGAGGCGCTCGCCAACATCCCCGGTGTGGTGATCTCGAATCGTTACAACTACGCCCTCGACCAGCGGCTCTCGATCCGTGGCGCTGGCAGTCGCGCGAACTTCGGGCTCCGCGGCGTGAAGGTCCTCCTCGACGGCGTGCCGCAATCGCTGCCCGATGGGCAGAGCCAACTCACCAACGTGGACCTCGCGGCGATCGGTCGGGTGGAGGTGCTGCGTGGCTCGGCGTCCTCACTCTACGGCAACGGGTCGGGGGGCGTGATCGCCTTCACGACCGACCTGAGCGCCCCTGATCCCATCAGTGCGAGCCTGCGGGTGACCGGCGGTTCCTTCGGGCTGGCGAAGACGCAAGCGCGGGTCAGCGCGCGCACCGACCGCGACGTGGCGATGCTCTCGGTGTCGCGCACGACGGTCGATGGCTTCCGGCAGCATAGCTCGGCCGACACGCGACAGCTCCTGAGCGCTTGGGATCGCTCGCTGAGCGATCACCTCCGGCTCTCGGTCCGGGGCGGCACCGCCGAGACGCCGCACGCCCTGAATCCGGGGGCCCTCACGGCTGCGGAGTACGGCGCGAACCCCGATTCGTCCACGTTGTTCAATCAGGCGCGGGATGCGCGGCGCTCGATCTCGCAGCGCTACGCGTCGGTGCGCATCGCGAGTGCCGTCGACAGCGGCGGCTGGAGCGCGGCGTTCTACGGCCAACGGCGGTTCGTCGACAACCCGCTCGCGGTCACGCCGCCGGGTGGCGGGGGAACAACGAACGGCACGTACAACTTCATCGACCGTCGCGTCACGGGCCTTCGACTCGATGCGAACCGGGCGTTTGCCCGATGGGGAACGCCCCGGGTCGCCGTCGGCCTCGACGTGCAGCGGTCGCACGACGTCCGGCGGAACTATCGCGCGACCGGCGGCCAGATCGTCGCCCCCACCGACACACTGCTCCAGTTCCAGGGGGAGACGGTCGTGAGCGTCGGACCATTCGCCCAGGTGCAGTTCGAAGTGGCCCCGAAGATCTCGGTGAGCGTCGGCGGTCGGTTCGATCGACTCGGGTTCGACGTCGATGACCGCTTCACTGGCGACGGGGACGACGACAGCGGGACGCGGACGATGGTCGCGCCGTCGGGGCATGTCGGCACGACGTGGCGGTGGACTGAGTCGCTCATCATCTACGGCAACCTCTCGACCGCCTTCGAGACGCCGACGACGACCGAGCTGAACTCCCGTGCCGATGGCGCCGGGGGATTCAACCCGGACCTCGACCCGCAGCGGGTGCTGACGGTCGAGCTGGGCGCCCGGGGATCGGTCGGCGGACGCCTGCGCTACGAGGCCGCGCTGTTCCAGGCGAGTACGAAGGACGCGATCGTCCAGTATCTCGAGACGGCGGGACGTGCGTACTTCCGCAACGCAGGGCGGGTCCGCAATCGTGGACTCGAACTCGGGCTCACCGCACAGGCGACGCGTTGGCTCTCGGTGCGGAGTGCCGTCACCCTCGCCGACTACCGTTTCCTCGAGTACCGCGTGCCGATCAACCCGCCGCCGGCGCTCGACACCCTCGACGGGAACCGGCTGGCTGGCGTGCCCGGACGCGCCTGGCGTGCCGGCGCGACGGCGCGGTTCGGCGAGCTCACCGTCGACGCGGAGCATTCGGTGCAGAGCCCCTTGTGGGGGGACGATGCGAACACGGTG
Organism: Gemmatimonadaceae bacterium; assembly: GCA_031396245.1. Taxonomy (GTDB): domain Bacteria; phylum Gemmatimonadota; class Gemmatimonadetes; order Gemmatimonadales; family Gemmatimonadaceae; genus Pseudogemmatithrix. The sequence continues at coordinate 2,272 of JANNKK010000157.1, read as the reverse complement.
CGCGTGCCGGGCTGGGATCGCGGAGCCCTCAACCTGCGCGCCGCGTGGACGCACCCCTTCCGCGGCTGGCGGATCGAACCATTCGCGGCGCTGCAGAATGCCCTCGACAGCCGCTACGTCGGCGCGGTGACACTCAACGGCTTCGGCGGGCGCGTGCTGGAGCCGGCCCCACGGCGCAACTGGTACGCCGGCATCGAGATCGCGGCCCCGATCCTCCGATGACGCTCGCCTTCGAGATCCGCGACTCCGGCATCGTCGGCCGCGGTGCCTTCGCGCTCCGCGACATCGCGCCCGGCGAACGCCTCATCGAGTACAAGGGCGAACGGATCACGCAGGCCGAGGCCGATCGCCGCTACGATGACGACTCGATGGACGAGCACCACACCTTCCTCTTCGACGTGTCGGACAAGGTGGTGATCGACGCGACGTACGATGGGAACGAGGCGCGATACATCAATCACTCCTGCGACCCGAACTGCGAGTCGGAGCTCCGGCGTGGCCGCGTGTACATCGTCGCGATGCGGAGGATCAGGGCAGGCGAGGAGTTGCACTACGACTACGCCTACCAGCGCGACGGGACCGAGACCGAACGGGAGGAGGAGCAGTACCGCTGCCGGTGCGGCACGGCGCGATGCCGCGGGTCGATCATGGAGCCGCGCGCGGACTTCCTTCGGCGAGCCAAACGCGCGCGACGCGCGCGCTGAGGATCTGGTCGAGCAGGGGGAAATCCTTCGCGAGGTACGCCTCGCCCTCGTTCGTGAGCCGCTGCTGCGTCGGGCCACTCCCGGTCGGCGCGCCCTCGCCGTAGCCGGTGTGGAGCGCATCGACGACGTCCATCCCCGCGATCACCTCGCCGACCGGCGCGAAGCCGAGCCAATCGAGACGCGCATTGTCGCGCAGGTTGATGAAGAGCTGCACGGTGCGAGTGTTGGCTCCCCCGGCGGCGAAACTCACGGTGCCGCGGCGATTCGTCTGCCGCACCGTGTCGTCGGGGATCGTCCGCGTGCGCCACGCGGCGGTCGTCGCCGAATCGGGGGCGATGCCCCACTGGACCACGAAGCCGCGAAGGGCGCGGAAGAAGCGTGCGCCGTCGTAGTATCCGCTGATGACAGCCTCGCCGACACGCGGAGCGCCGTTCGGCGCCCAACTGCGTCGGACGAGGATGTCGATGATCCCCCGGTTCGTCTCCAGGCGGACGAGGAAGGAATCGGCGCGTGCAAGGGCGCCCGGGCCGATCACCCGCATCGAATCGGACGGGCCGGGGGTCAGCGTTCCGCCGCCGACGCTGACGCAGGCGCCGAGCGCGAAGGGGAGCGCCAACGAGAGGCGAGAGTGTCGCATCGTCGTCAGAGGATATCGTCGCGTCGGTGGAGCTCGAGCACCCGGCGGCGTTGGACAGCGCCATTCCGATAATCGAACGGCACGCTGATCCGCCGCGCCCCCTCGACCTTGCCGGTGAGCATCCGCACGCCCTTGGTGTCGCCCGAGGAATCGGGCCGGAAGCGGATCTCGGTGCCGATCACCTCATAGGAGCCGGTGACGGACATCGTCTGGATCGGCGTCAGGCGCGCCTGGGCGCGTGGATCGTTCGAGCCGAGCGTGCGGCGAAATCGCACCGAGGCGCGGAACTTGTTGCCCGACCGGAGCGTCAGCACGAGGCGCTCGAACTCCACGAGATACGTCGTGCCCTCCTCGTCGGTGACGCGGTCGGAGAGGGGCAACACCGCGTTGTCGATCTTCATCGCGAGGTAGGCGCCGGCGCCTGCGCCCTGTGCGCGCGCAGTGGCGGCGAGGGTCGACAACAGGAGCGCTGAGGTGAGGAGAAGGCGCACGCGCTCAAACTATGGCAGCGTGGCGCCGATGTCACCCGCGATGGGCCGGTGGCGCGATCGCGCAGGCCGCGTCGCACCATCTTCGCGTGCTCGCCGCGATCCGCTCCGCCGCCGTCCTCGGCATCGAAGGACTCGCCGTCACCGTCGAGGTGGATGCGGCGCCGGGCCTGCCGGCGTGGACGATCGTCGGCCTCCCCTCGGGGAGCGTGAAGGAATCACGCGAGCGCGTCGGCTCGGCGCTCGTCAACGCCGGATTCACCCTGCCGCCGCGGCGCTGGACGGTCAACCTCTCGCCGGCCGACGTGCGGAAGGACGGCACCGCGTTCGACCTCCCGGTCGCGATCGGGGTGCTCGTCGCGAGCGGACAGCTCGCAGCCGACCTCGTGAAGGACCTCCTCTTCGCCGGCGAGCTCGGGCTCGACGGGAGCGTGCGTCCGCTG
>JANNKK010000094.1:0-1797 GCA_031396245.1 Gemmatimonadaceae bacterium | reverse complement strand
GGGCCGCGCGCCGCCAGACTGGATCATCCCGGTCGAATCGCAGCGAACCCTCGAGCAGCTCATCGATCCGCGCCTCGACCGAAGCGGTGACCGATGGATCCTCCACGACCAGCACCAGCTCCGACTCCCAGTAGCCCGCCGTGATGTCCAGGTTCGCGCTGCCGACGGTGCACACACGGCCGTCGACGGTCAGGAGCTTCGCGTGCACGTGGGGACAGACCACGCCGAGCGCGCTTTCCCAGCCGGGCTGCGGCGGCACGGTGAACTGATGGACCTCTCCTCCCGCCGCGACGATCGCAGCAGCGGGAGTGCCACACCGGGCACCGAGCGGCGATCCGAACGCTTCGCCCCGCGAATCGTGAGGCGCCCGCCTGACGCGCTATGGACAACGCACGCCTCGCACGATGACGATCTCCGGCTCGGGTTCCGTCCGATAGCAGACGGCTCGGTCAGTCACCACCTCGACCAGGCGCCACGCGCCAGGCGGCGTGACGCGCTGCCTGTTCGTGCGGTCGATGACGACTTCCCGGTAGGATGCGTAGTCACCCCCTCCCGTGTGCGTGGCATCGGTGCGTCCCACCGTGAGCACGCGCGTGTCCTGAAGCAGGCGAATACCGATCACCTCGTCGTAGAATCCATTCACGGGATTCGCAAGCTGTAACGAGTTCCCTACCGCGCTGAAGGAGATGGAGTTGTACTGCTCGAGCGCGAGCGTGCGTTGTGCGCCATCCTCCGCGGCGAGCACGTGCACGAATCCCGTGAGACTCGTGGCAAGCGTGAGCGAGTTCGTCGAGGCATCGCAGAATAGGTGCCCAGCGACCAGGTAGTTCTGGTACAGCCGGTTCGACGCGAGCGGATGCGGGGCGCTCGGGGCCCCCATCCCGCGCCCGACACGGAGCTCAGGACCGTCGCCGACGAGTTCGTGGATGATCCCTGCGGGTGTGATGGCGCTCGCGAAGAGCCTCGATCCCAGGAAGCACGCACTCTCCACCTGCAGTGAGAGCGCCTGCGACGCGACGAAACTCAACGTGTCGGAGAGAGCGAGCTGCGTCACCCGGCCAAGCGGCGTGTCGAAGGCGAGGAGACGCTTTCGCCTTGCGTCGTAGGCGGCTGTGTAGATGAGGCGGAACTCTCCCGGCCCAGCTCCATTTCGTCCGGTCGTTTGCCGCAGCCGGCCATCGAGATCGAACACCTTGAGGAACGGCGCCGCCGATCGAACCGACGACTCCAGTGGACGACTGCGCCTGACCGTCGAGTGACAATGTCACCAGACTGACTAAGAGTGACACGAGAGACAGGAGCTGCCTTCGGATCACGATCCTCATGGCGCATCCTCGGCCGACATCTCGTCGAACCAGCGGACACGCATCTGGGCGAGGAACTCCCCGGTCAGCGGAACCGGTGCCACGCTTGGCAGAACGGCGTCGATGTCACAGCGCGGACACGCGGCCGTGAACGGATCCAACCCGCCACCCGGCTCACGGATCCATCGGGTGATGTCACGCGGGTGGAAGAGTGATCCACAGTGGAAGCACCCCGCCTGGGCCGAGGCCTCCAGGAGCGACCGATGACGCGCAGAGAACTCATGCGCCGCGGTCAGCGACGAGCGAGAAAAGGAAGTCATAAATGGCCCGACGCTATGCACGTGGAAGCTGCGACTCGGCACCACGATCGCGCAAGCGACCGCGCGCCGCAGCTTCGCTTCGGGTCACTCTCGAGGTCGGTTGCAAATCAGAACCGATCTCAATTCCTCGACGAATCGGACCCTAGCCCGCCCCCCCGCTTCTTCGCCGGCAG
>JANNKK010000054.1:0-39291 GCA_031396245.1 Gemmatimonadaceae bacterium | reverse complement strand
CCGAAGATCGTGACGATCACGAACCACTTGTTCCGGACGCGCTCGATGTACTCGCGCTTGATGACTGCGAAGAGCTTATCCATGGCCGGTCATCCCCTCATCTATCCCGGAGGCGCCGACACGTTGCAGGAAGATCTGGTGCAAGGAAGGCTGTACCCGCTCGAATCGCGAGATCCGCGCGCCGGTCTCGATGACGCGCTTGAGGAGCAGCTGCGCGTCGGCCCCGGCGGCGAGTTCGATCTCGAAGTAGCGGTTGTTGTCGTCGGCCCGCTCGACGAGGGTGCGGTCACGGAGTACGGCCCCGACCCGGTCGTTCATCTCCCCTTCGAGCGCGAGCGCGATCGTGCGTCCGGAGTTCTCAGCTCGGACCGCGGTCACCGCGCCATCGAGCACCTTGACTCCCTTGGCGATGATACACACCGAGTCGCAGAGCCGCTCGGCGTTGTCCATCAGATGCGTCGAGAAGATCACCGTCTTCCCGCGGCGCTTGAGTTCGACCACCGTGTCCTTCAGGGCCTGCGCATTGATCGGGTCGAGCCCGCTGAAGGGCTCGTCGAGGATCACCAGTTCGGGGTCGTGGAGCAGGGTGCCGATGAACTGGACCTTCTGCTGCATCCCGCGCGAGAGTTCGTCGACCTTCTGCTTCCCCCAGTCCTTCTCAGGGGTGCGGAGCGAGAGCCGGTCGAGCCACTCGTCGATCCGTCCGTTCGCGACCCGCTTGCGCACACCCTTCAGTTCAGCGAGGAAGAGCAGCACGTCGCGCACGACCATCTTCTTGTAGAGACCGCGCTCCTCGGGCAGGTAGCCGAGGCGGTCGAGGATGCTTGAGTCGTTGTTGCGGGCGCCGAGGACGGTGATCGTCCCCGTATCGGGGGCGATGATGTTCAGGATCATCCGGATCGTCGTCGTCTTGCCGGCGCCGTTCGGACCGAGCAGGCCGTAGACGGCCCCGCGGGGCACCGCGAGCGTGAGATCGTCCACGGCGACGTGCGCGGCGTACCGTTTCGAGATCCCTCGGATGTCGAGGGCGAGGTCGGTCATAGGCTCTTGTGGTGGAGTCGATGCAATATACGGCACGATGACTCTGCGGGTTTTCCGACTCCTCGCCCTTTTCGCCGTTGCGGCCTGCGCCGGCGACGCGTCGGAGCGCGAGCTCGTCGTCTTCAACGCAGGGAGCCTTGCCCGGCCGATCCGGGCTGCGCTCGACACCTTCGCCGCGCGTGAGGGGGTCGTGATCGCCCAGGAGAGTGCCGGGTCGCTCGAGAGCGCCCGCAAGCTCACCGAGCTCGGCAAGGTCCCCGACCTGATCGCGCTCGCCGACGGCGACGTCTTCCCGCGCTACCTGATGCCATCCCACCTCGATGGCTACGTCGAGTTCGCGCGGAACCGGATGGTGATCGCCTATACCGACCGGTCGCGCTTCGCCGCCGAGATGGACCCGGCGAGCTGGTGGCGCATCGCGCTCCGACCCGGGGTCGAGACGGGCCGCTCCGATCCGCAACTCGACCCGAACGGCTACCGCACCCTCCTCGTGTGGCAGTTGGCCGAGCGCCACTATGGCGAGCCGGGCCTGGCAGCGCGCCTCGCCGCCGCGAGTCCACCGCGGAACGTGCGGCCCAAGGAGGCCGACCTCATCGGGCTCCTGCAGGCGGGGGAGCTCGACTACATCTGGTCGTACGAGTCGATCGCGCGTGCGACCGGGCTGCGCTACGTCACGCTTCCGGCCGAGGTGGACCTTTCGTCGACCGACTCGAGCATCGTCGCGGCGTATGCGGGCGCCTCGGTCACGGTGCGGGGCGCGCGGGCCGGCGATTCCGTGACCTTCCACGGCGTACCGATCGTGTATGCGTTCGCCGTTCCGCGCGCGGCGCCGCATCCCGGGTTGGCGGCGCGGTTCGCCGCGTTCCTGCTCTCGAGCGACGGCCGCGCGATCCTCCGCGCCGAAGGACTCGATGCGCTTGAGGCTCCGGCAGTGCGAGGCACCCGCGCGCCCTGGATGAGTGCCCCGTGATCAAGTCGTCCGGCGGCGCGACGCGACTGATGAGCGTGCTCGCCGCTCTCGCCGGATCGTTGCTGCTCCTCTTTCTCGCCGCGCCGATCGTCGAGCTCGTCGGTGCCGGAGGGGCGGAGGGTCTGAGTCGCCTCGGCAGCGACGCCGAGCTTCGTGCTTCGCTCGGCCTCACCGCGCTCACCGCGACGATCGCGACACTGCTCGGCGTCGTCTGCGGGACACCGCTCGCCTACATCCTGGCGCGACGTGAGTTCCCGGGCCGCGCCGTGCTCTCGGCGGTGCTCGACCTGCCACTGCTGATCCCGCACCCCGTCGCCGGCATCGCACTCCTCTTGTTGCTCGGTCGCGAGAGTGCGATCGGGGGCGCCGCGCTCGACGTGGGACTTCGCATCGTCGGCTCGCCGATCGGCATCGTCGCTGCGATGCTCTTCGTCTCGGCGCCCCTCTTCGTGAGCGGTGCACGGGAAGCGTTCGCCAAGGTCGATCCGCGGTACGAAGGGGTCGCGCGCACCCTTGGCGATGTACCGTGGCGCGCCTTCCGTCGCGTCACGCTGCCACTCGCGAGCCGCGGACTCCTCGCGAGCGCGGTGGTGATGTGGGCCCGGGCGGTGAGCGAGTTCGGCGCCATCGTCATCCTCACCTACAACCCGAAGGTGGCCAGCGTCCTGAGTTACGACCGCTTCACGAGCTTCGGTCTCTCCGAGGCGCTGCCGGTCGCCGCCGCGCTCGCCCTCTTGGCGCTGGTGCCGCTCACGCTGTTGCGCGCCCTGCGCACCGAGCCGCGGAGCGAACGATGATCCGCCTCGAGTCGATCTCGGCGAGGAAGGGTCGCTTCACCCTCGCCGAGGTGAGCTTCGCCCTCGCGCACGGCTCCTTCGGGGTCGTCATCGGTCCGGCGGGTTCGGGGAAGACCACGCTGCTCGAGGTGGTCGCCGGACTCCTGCCGCCGACCAGCGGTCGCCTGCTGCTCGGCGAGCGGGACGCGAATGCCATCGCGCCGGAATCACGCGGGGTCGGGCTCGTCTACCAGCACGCCTTCCTCTTCCCGCATCTCTCGGTGCGCGAGAACGTGGCGTACGGCGCGGCCGACTCAGCGACGATGACCGAGGCCGCCGACCGAATGGGCGTGAGCGCACTCTTCGACCGAGAGGTGCGCGGGCTCTCCGGCGGCGAGCGCCAACTCGTCGCGCTCGCCCGCGCGCTCGCGAGACGACCGACGTTGCTCCTGCTCGACGAGCCCTTCAGCGCACTCGACCCGCGCCGGCGCTCCCTCATCCGTCGCGAGGTGCGGGCACTGCACCGCGAGTGGGGACTCACGACGCTCCAGGTCACGCACGACTTCGCCGAGGCGGGGATGCTGGGCGACCAGGCGATCCTGCTCGACGGTGGTCGCGTCCTGCAGAGTGGCCCTCCCGCCGAGGTCTTCCGTCGGCCCGCCTCGCCCTACGTGGCCGAGTTCCTCGGCGCCGAGAATGTCTTCGGCGGCCTGGCGCGCGACCTGGGTGACGCCTCGCCGGACTGGGTCGATGGGCTCCCGAGTGAGTACGCTCGCGGGCACCGTGCCTTCGCCTTCGAATCCGAGGGGCTCACGCTCTACGCCGTCGGCGACTTCGCGCCCGGGGCAGGCCACGCCGTGATCCGCGCCGAGGAGATCACCATCGCGCGCGACCAGACACACGACTCGGCGCGCAATCGGTTCGCCGGGCGCGTCACCGAGGTCGCGACGCTGGGGGCGCTCACGCGCGTGACGGTGGATGTGCGCGGGGTCCCGTTGGTCGCGGCGCTCACGACGCGCTCGGCGCTGGAGTTGCGACTCGAGCCGGGACTCGCAGTGGTCGCCACCTTCAAGGCGATGGCGGTGCACCTGTGCTGATGGGGCCGCTGCTCGTCTGGGGCACCTACGACCTCTCCAAGCCGAACGTCCGGATGCTGCTGGACGGGATTCGCACCGTCGGGATCGAGGTGATCGAGGTGCACAGCGACATTTGGGCCGGTGTGCGCGACAAGGGAACACTCACGAAGGTCGAGATGCTCCGCGCCGCCGGGCGCTGGCTCACCGCGATCCCCCGACTCCTCGCGCGCTATCTCGACGCGCCGCCGCACTCCGCGGTGCTCGTGCCCTACCTCGGGCTGTTCGACCTTCTCTGCCTCGCGCCGTTCGTGCGCTGGCGCGGCACGCCGGTCATCTGGCAGGTCTTCATCTCCCCGTGGGACACCGCAGTCAACGACCGGCGGATGATCTCGCGCTGGAATCCGATCGCGTGGAAGCTCTACGTCTACGAGTGGATCGCCGCTCGCGTCGCGACGCGGCTCTTCCTCGACACCGCCGCGCACGCGCGCCGATTCGAGGCGTTGATGGGGTTGGAGCGCGGCCGGGTGGGGAACGTGCCGCTTGGCACCGACCCCGCGAGATTCCCGCCCCGTTCCGGCAAGCCGACCCTGCACACGCCGCTCCGGATCTTCTTCTACGGGCAGTACATCCCGTTGCACGGCCTCGAGACGATCGTGCGCGCGGCGAAGCTGCTCGAGCAACGCGGTGTCGCGGCGCAATGGGAGCTCGCCGGCACCGGACAGGAACAGGCGCGGATCACCGACCTCGTCGAGCGCATCGACGCGCGTTCGGTGAAGCAGGTGGGGTGGATCGCCGCCGAGGAGATCCCCGCCCGCGTCCACGCCGCCGACGTCGGACTCGGCATCTTCGGCACCTCCGACAAGGCGCTCACTGTGGTGCCCAACAAGGCATATGAGATCGTGGCGACACAGACGCCGATCATCTCTGGCGACACGCCGGCGCTGGCCGAGTTCGCGCCGGCGCATCCCTGGGTGATCCGCGTCGCGCCGGGGAGTCCGCAGGCGCTCGCCGACGCGGTCGAGTCCGTCGTGAAGATGGGGAAGTGGCCCGACGCGCCGCCGATGCCGGTGGTAGGTCCGCGCGAGGTCGGCGAGGCGTTCCTGCGGGTGATCGAGGGAATCAAGTGAGCGCCACGCGCGACCCCGCCATCACCGTCGACCGCGACTACGGTCGTGCGGCGCGTGCGCTCGGTTGGGTGCCGGCGCCGCGATTCCTCCTCCGGCGCGCGGTCGTGCTCGAACGGATGCGCGCGCTCCCGCCCGGCAAGGTGCTCGAGATCGGCAGCGGCGCCGGCTCGTTGCTCGCCGACCTCGACGCGCTCGGCTTCGAGTGCACCGCCGTCGAGACATCCTCGGCGGCACGCGAGCTCTGCGCGAGGATGCTTGCCGACGCGCGGCACTCGGCGATCGTCGAGTCGGTGCAAGAGGGATGGCGCGGGCGATTCGACTATCTCCTCGCCTTCGAGGTGCTGGAGCACATCGAGGACCACGTGGGCGCGCTGCGCGGTTGGCTCGGCGCGCTCAAGCCCGGCGGACGCGTGTTGCTCTCGGTCCCCGCGCACGGTGACCGCTGGACCGCGACCGACACCTGGGCCGGGCACGTGCGGCGGTACGATCGCGTCGACTTCGTCACCCTCGCCGAAGGCGCGGGGATCAAGGTCGAGCGCTGCGAGAACTATGGCTTCCCGCTCGCGAATCTGATCGAGCCGGTGAACGCGTGGGCGCACGCGCGGCAGCTCCGCACGAACGCCTCGCGCGACGCACGCACCGGCGAGAGTGGCGTCAAGCGCACAGCCGAGACGCGGCTCTACCCACTGATGACGTCCTTTCCCGGGAGACTGACGATGCGCCTCGCGTTCGGCGTGCAGCGGTGGTTCGCACGCACCGAGTTGGGGAACGGCTTCGTACTCGAGGGAGTGAAGGCCTGATGTACGGCGACTCGCGGACCGGACTTGTGGTGATCCTCGGGCACCTGCTCACGCTCGGAGCGGTGCTCCTGCTGCTCGGGATGCACCTCGCGCTCGGGGCGGGCCTGCGCGCGCGCCTCGGCGTGGCGGCGCGGGAGAGCGGTCTCTGGCGGTGGCCGGTCGACGCCGCGCTGGGCGCGGGTGTGATGGCGACGATCTTCTTCTTCCTCGCGCTCTTCGGCGTGTTGGAGCCGGCCGTGGTGCGAGCCGTCGTGATCGGGCTGGCGGTGGTGCTCCACCGCGAACTCCGAACGCTCCTTGGACAGGTTCGAGGTGTGTTCGGCGTTCAGTCGGACGGGACGCCCGGCGCCGCTCCGTCACCCTGGTGGGCGATCCCGCGCGCGCTGATCGTCGCGTTCGTCCTCGTGCTCGTCGCCGCCGCACTCGCGCCGCCAACGGAGTGGGACTCGTTGATGTACCACCTCCGGATCCCCCTCTGGCTCCTCGATCAGGGACACTGGGCGGTGCCGCCCGACTCCTTCCACGTCGCGCTCGTCGGCGTCTCGCACTTCGCGACGCTGCCACTCCTCGCGGTGGGCCTGCGTGAAGGGCCCGCAGTGATGCAGGTCGCGACGTTCGCACTCACCATCGCTGGCACCTTCGCGCTTGCGGTGCGCACCGGCGCGGGAGCATCCGGGCGGTGGATCGCAATCGCAGCGCTCATCGGCTGTCCCGCATTCGCGCTGGTGGCGATCACCGCGCGGGTCGACGTCGCCCTCGTGCTCACCCTGCTCGCGGCGCACCTTGCGCTCCTAGAGGCAGCGGACAAGCGCGACGCCGCGGGGACGCCTCCCTCGAGCGACACGCGCGGCCTCCTGTTCGTGGCGGCGCTCCTCGTCGGGTTCGCGGTCGCCATCAAGCCGCAGGCCGGCGCCTACGCCATCGCACTGGCGCCACTCGGCTGGTACGCGGCCCACGGGCGGCTCCGCGCCCTCGGAGCGGCCGCGGTCGCCGTGCTGGCTGCCGCTCCCTGGTTCCTCAAGAACCTCTGGCTCGTCGGGGCACCGCTCTATCCCAAGGGGGCGCCGGGTTGGTTCGAACCCTGGCTCGCGACGATCTTCGGCACGAAGGTGCGACCGGATGGATTCGACGCGTCGATCCTGAGTGCGCTCCCCGAATCGCGCGAGTCCTTCGACCTGCTGGCCGCGTTCTTCGACCCGGTTTCGTTGACGATCGAGGGGGAAGGGGCCTTCTATGCCCTCTCACCGGCGCTCCTCCTGCTCGTGCTCCTTCCCTTCGCGGGGCGACAGCGTCCGCGCGCGTCGGCGCTGCTCCTCAGCGGCCTCGCCTACGCCGCGCTCGTCGTCGTGCCCTTCGGGCAGATCAATCTCCGCTACCTGATGCCTGCCATCCCCGCGCTCGCCGTCGCCCTCGGAGTCACGAGCGAGTGGCTCGCCAAGCGCGCGAGCGCCGAGATGCAGCGATTCCTGCTCGTCGCGATCGGCATCGCGGCGCTCCTCCCGCTCTCAGGCACCTTCCGGTTCCGCTTCCTCGATCCGAACGTCGTGCTATTCCGCCACGCGATCGGCCTCGCCTCGGCGCAGGAAGTGTGGCGTCGTCATCCCGACGGCACCGCGCGCGGCTACGCGCCGGTGATCGCCAATGTGCAGCGACGCGTCCCGGAGGGCGGCAAGGTCCTGATGCTCTGGGAGGCACGCGGCCTGCCGCTGGGGCGCGAGACGATCGAGGACGTGATGCTCTCCAACTGGAGCTTCCTCGCCCAGTCGAACGCTCCCGGGCGTTGCCTCGCCGGCACAGGGATCACCCACGTGCTGGCCGGCGGGGGATCGGTCGAGTACTACGTGGGTCGCGGCGCCGATGTGAATGCGTTCAGGCTGCAGGAGTTCGGGCGATTCCGGGAGCGGTGCCTCTTCAACCACGCGACGGTGGGGCCGGGGTTCGAGCTCTTCGAGGTGCGGCCGACTAGCCCCTGATCTTCCCGGTCTTCATTGCCGCCTCGACCTCCGCCTTCCAGAACGAGTACATCCCCCGCTCGATCTCGATCGCCTCGAACCGGCTCGGCTCCCGCTTCCCCACCGCCTTCGCCCACGCCGCCATCCGGCCGATCCCCTCTTCCAGGCTCACGTTCCTGATGAGATCGCCGAAGAGCTCGCGACACACATCGTGCGTCGTCCACGCGTGCTTCACCTCGTGTCGCGCCTCGAGATGCGTCACCTTGGGGCTCACCCCCATCGCCTTCGCCACCGTCTGCGCCATCTCGAGGATCGTGAACGGCTGGTCGGCACCGACATTGATCACGCGCTGATACGCAGCCGGTCGCTCCGGCGCCGCGGCGATGATCGGCGCCACGTCGGCGATGTAACTGAAGGCCCGCGTCTGCAGTCCATCGCCGAAGACGCTCATCGCCTCGCCGCGCATCGCCTGGTTCATGAAGATCCCGATCACATTGCGATACCGGTCGGCGATGTTCTGCCGCTCACCATACACGTTGTGCGGGCGGAACACGACGTACGGGAGCCCCCACATCGAATGCGCCTGCGCGAGGTCGAGCTCCACGGCGTACTTGGCGATCCCGTAAGGATCCTCGGGCACGGGCACCGTGCTCTCGCTCATCGGCACCTGGCCCGACCCGTACACCGCGAGCGACGAGGTGAAGACGAAGCACTTCACGTTCCCCGCGTTCACCGACGCGTTGATCAACGTGATGCTGCCGAGGAGGTTGTTGCGGTAGTTGAATCCCCGGATGAATGGGCTCAGGCCCTCGGCCGCATATGCCGCGAGGTGATAGACGTAGTCGAACTTGTGTTTCGCGAAGAGCCGGTCGACGAGCGCCACGTCATTCACCGTGCCCTCGACCCACTCGCATCCCTTCGGCACGTTGTCGCGGTAGCCCCCCGAGAGGTCGTCCATCGCGATTACCGTATGGCCGCGCGCCAGCAGGTTGTCGCACACGTGCGACCCGATGAAGCCGGCGGCGCCGGTGACAAGCGAAACAGGTGCACCCATACGCGGAATATGCCCGGCGCGCCGAGCGCGAGACAGGGCGCCATCACGCGCTGACGGTTATCATCTCGGCGATGGCTCCGCCCTCCGCCACCACGCGCCTCCGCTCCGCCCTGCCGACGCTGTTGGCGGCGATCCTCCTCGTCTTCGCGTGGCGGTGGTTCTCGGTGCGCTGGGCCGGGTGGGCGGGAGTCGTCGAGCGGCCGCCGATCCGGTGGCAATGGCTCGTCGCGGCGTTCGCGTTGCTCGTCCTGCACGCCGCGAGCGCCCTCACGATCTGGCGACAGCTCCTCGCCGCCGTCGGCGCGCGGCTCACCTGGCGCGAAGCCGCCGACAGCTTCCTCCCTTCGCTCCTCGCCCGCTACGTGCCGGGGAAGATCTGGGCGAATGCTGCGCGACTCGCGCTCGCCAAGCGCGCCGGCGTTGCACTCGGCACCTCCACCGGCGCGATCCTCTGGGAGACGCTGATCGCGCTCGGCACCGCGGCGCTCGTGGCGGTGATCGGGCTCTCACAGCGACTGCGTCCATCGGACGCGCCATTCCCGGCCGGGGACTCCTTCAGCGCGGCCGACGCCCCGCTGCAGGCGGCGGCCGTGCTGCTCGTCGGCACGTTGCTCGCGTGGTTCGCCGTCGCGCTGCTCGCGCGGTCCGAACGTGGCGCGGCGCTGCTCCATCGATTCGGGGGCACGGCGCCGGTCAAGCGACCCGCCGCCCTCGCGCCGGCGATCCTCACGAGCGCCGCCGGCTGGCTCATCTACGGCGCGGCGCATCTCTGCATCGCTTGGTCGCTCTCACCGGTCCTACCGGTGAGCTACCCGGTCCTTGCGGGAGCGGTCGCGCTAGCGTGGGCCGGCGGCTATCTCGCGGTGGTGATGCCGGTGGGGCTCGGCGTGCGCGATGCCCTCCTCGTCGTCCTCCTCGCCGGCGTGCTCGATCCGGAGCGCGCCCTCCTCTTCATCGCGCTGAGTCGCCTCGTGCAGCTCGCGGTGGATTCCTCGCTGACCTTCGGCTGGCTCAGCGCCCGCTGGCTCCGCCCTGACCGGACCCCGAGCGCTCCTCGATCCGCTTGACCCGCCACTCCACATCCTCGAGCAGTTGGCGGTTGACCGCGATGAGGTCAGCGAGCAGGCCGACGACCACGAGGAAGAGCCCCACCCCCGCGAGCATCGCGCCGACGATGACTGATTGGATGTGGCCGATCCCTTCCGCCGTGACGTAATAGTAGAGGAAGCGGAGCAGGAGGAGGGTGCCGATGGCGCCGGAGATCACGCCAGGAACGGCGAAGAAGCGGAAGGGCTTGTACGTCACGAAGACGCGCACCATCACGTTCAGCTGCTGCGCGACATAGCTCCCTGAGCCCCGCACGAGACGCGAGGGCCGCGTGACCGGATTCACCTGGACCGGCACCGAGAGCACGCGCATCCCCTTCCGTCCCGCCTGGATGATCGTCTCCACCGTGTACGTGTAGCGGTTGAAGACGTGCAGCCGCATCGCCGCCTCGCGGCTCATCGCGCGGAATCCGCTGGGTGCGTCCTCGACCTCGGTGCCGCTCACGAGGCGCGTCACGGCGCTCCCGAGCCGTTGCAGGAACTTCTTCCAGAGCGAGAACGACGCGATCGCGCTGACCGGTCGCGCGCCGACGACCAGGTCAGCGCGGCCCTCGATCACCGGCGCGACGAGCGCCGCGATGTCGGCCCCGCGGTACTGATTGTCGCCATCGGTGTTCACGACCACGTCGGCGCCGAGTTGGACGGCGCGGTCGAGGCCGGCGAGGAACGCCCGCGCCAAGCCGCGTTGGACGGGGAGTGACACGACCTCAGCGCCGGCCGCGCGCGCGATCTCCACAGTTCGATCGGTGCTCCCATCGTCGATCACGAGCGTGATGATGCGCGCCACGCCCGGCACCGCACGTGGGAGGTCAGCAAGGACGCGCGGGAGGATCTCCTCCTCGTTGTGGCAGGGGATCTGGATGACCAGCGTGCGCCCCGCCCTGGCGTCGCTCACCAGGCGATCCCGTAGTCCTCGCCGAAGTTGCTCGCCGCGCCCCAGAGCGACTTGTTCTTCCGGTCCACCCAGATCGCGGTGATCGGTCCCGAGGTGTAGCGCGCGTACTCGAGTGTGTAGCCGCGCCGTTGCAGGTCGGCGCGCACCCAGTCGGGGATCTTCTCGTTCAGCTGGAGCCGGCCCGGCCGCGCCTCGTGTTGCCCGAAGCTCGTCCGCATCTGGTAGCTGTGGAATCCGCTGTGCTCCGCCGCCTGTTGTACCGTCTGGTTGAACTCGACCATCGCGAGGAAGAACTGCAGTAGGTCCTGGTCCTGCGTGTCGCCTCCCTGCACCGAGAAGGCCATCCAGGGTTCGCCGTCCTTCATCGCGATCGTCGGCGTGAGCGTGACGCGCGGCCGCTTGCCGGGCTCGATGACATTGAACGGCCCATCCTCGGCGCGCGTCACGAACGACTGCGCGCGCTGCGAGAGACCGATCCCGGTGCGGCCAGCGATCACCGCCGGCGTCCAGCCGCCGCTCGGCGTGATCGAGACGAGCCAGCCGTTCTTGTCCGCGGCCTGGATGCTCGTCGTGCCGCGGGTGAAGGCCTCGTTGAACTCCTCGTCCGACGAGGCGCGGGCCGCCGGGTCGGGCCGCGGCCCCGTCGTCGACCAGGTCTTGAGCAGCTCGGCGAAGGGATTCGTCTTCCCCTCGAACGCGAAGGGATCGCCGGGCTTCACCGCCGGGTCGTTGCGGTCCTTGCTCATCTGCTGCCAGCGCGCCTTCGCGTACTCCTTGCTCATCAGGCCCGCGACCGGCTCGTCGGGTGGGAAGGCCGGATCGCCGTAGTAGAAGTCGCGGTCGGCGTAGGCGAGGTTCATCGACTGGTAGATCGCGTGGATGTACTGCGCGCTGTTGTAACCCATCCCCTTCAGGTTCTCGTTCTCGAGGATGTTCAGCGACTGCAGCAGCACCGGTCCCTGTTGCCAGATCGGGAGCTTGTAGACCTCGATCCCGCGGTAGTTCGTGTGGAGGGGCTCCTCGATCTTCACCTTCCAGTTGGCGAGGTCGGCCTTGGTGAAGAGTCCGCCCATCTCCTGCACGCTGCGCACGATCTCGTCGGCGATGTCACCGGTGTAGAATCTCGCGTAGGCGGCGTAGATCGCCTCCTTCCGCGACTTCTTCGCCTTGAGCGCGGCGCGCTCGGCTTCGATCAACTTCTTGAACGTCGCCGCGAGGTCGGGTTGCTTGAAGATCTCGCCCGCGAGCGGCGCCTCGCGCGACTCCCCGGCGTGCGTGAGGAAGACCGCGGGGGAGTACTTCCACTCCTTGATCCGCGCCTTGTTGTTCTCGAACCCGTTCGCCGCCTGCGCCTCGATCGCGTAGCCCTGCTCGGCCATCTGCAGTGCCGGTGCGAGCACCTGCTCCAACGACATCGTCCCGTACTCGGCGAGCATCGTCATCAGGCCGCCCGGTGTGCCGGGCGTGACCGCAGCGAGCGGGCCGAACTCGGGTGGGAAGCGATACCCCTTGGACGCGTAGAACTCCGGCGTCGCTCCCGTCGGCGCGACGCCGAGGGCGTTGATGCCGATGACCTTCTTCAGGACCGGGTGATAGATCAGCGCCTGCGTCTCACCGCCGCAGCCCAGGGTGTCCCACATCGTGCAGGCGGCGGCGAGCATCGCGGCGGAGGCATCGACCGCATTGCCGCCCTGCTGGAAGATCATCGCCCCGGCCGTCGCGGCGAGTGGCTTGCCGGTGACAGCGATCCAGTGTTGACCGTGGAGTGGCGGACGCTCGGTCTTCTGGGCGGCGGCTGGGCTGGCGAGGGTGGCGAGCGCGGTGGGGACGGCGAGGAATCGAGTCAGACGCATTGTCGGTGACCTTGGTCGGGGCGGGTACCCCGACAAGATGCACCGGAGGCCGCAACAGCGTCTACACGACCGCGAACCGCCCCTGCGCCGACTTCACCGCCGCCACGAGCCGCGCGATGTCGGCCGCCGAGTTGTAGACCCAGAACGAGGCGCGGACGGTCGACTGCACCCCCAGCGCCCGCATCAGCGGCTGCGCGCAGTGGTGCCCCGCGCGCACGCACACCTGCTCGGCGTCGAGCGAGGTGGACACATCGTGCGGATGCACATCCTTCACGCTGAAGCTCACCACCCCACTCCGCGCCTCGGCCGATCCGGTGCCGTGCAGCGAGACGCCCGGGATCGCCACGAGCGCGTCCATCGCCCCCTGCGTGAGGGCGATCTCGTGGGCGCGCACCTTGTCCATCCCGAGCGCGTCGAGATAGTCGCACGCCGCGGCCAGCCCCACCGCACCCTCGACGTTCGGCGTGCCCGCCTCGAACTTGTGCGGCAACACATTCCACGTCGTCTCACGGTCATTCACCCACTCGATCATGTCCCCGCCGAACTGGTAGGGACCCATCGCTTCCAGCAGAGCGCGCCGCATCACGAGCCCGCCGATCCCCATCGGGCCGCCGAGCTTGTGGCCGCTGAAGGCGAAGGCGTCCACGCCGAGCGCATCAACGCTCACCGAAAGATGCGGCACCGCCTGCGCGCCGTCGCACACGAGCAGCGCCTTGCCCGCGGCCCGCACAATCCGCACGATCTCAGGAACCGGGTTGATCGTCCCGAGCGCGTTGGAGACATAGCCGAACGCCACCACCTTCGTCCGCGCGTCCACGAGCTTCGCGAGCAACGTCAGGTCGAGTGCGCCGTCAGAAGCAAGCTCGCAGATGCGGAACTCGGCGCCGGTCGCCAATGCGAGTTGCTGCCAGGGGACGAAGTTCGCGTGGTGCTCGAGTCGCGTGACGACGACGTTGTCGCCCTTGCCGACATTCGCGCGGCCCCACGCCGTCGCCACGACGTTGATCGACTCGGTCGTACCGCGCGTGAAGATCAGTGTGTCAGCGTCGCCGACACCGATGAATCGCGCGATCCGCGCCCGCGCCTCGTGGTACGCCTGCGTCGCGGTCGCCGAGAGCGCGTAGGCGCCGCGATGCGGATTCGCGTTCGACGTCTCGTAGTAGTCGCGGATCGCATCGAGCACCGCGTGCGGTTTCTGCGTCGTCGCGGCGGAGTCGAGATAGACGAGTCCCGGCGCCCCGGCGAGGAGCGGGAAATCCGACCGCGGCGCGAGACTCATCGCGTCCTTCATCGCGGCGCGCGTCGGACCCATATCCCTCCCTCGCGCTCCTCCACGTCGAATCTCACCAGCGGATCCTCGGCTGGTCCACGGAGCACCGCACCGGACTGACAATCGAATCGGGCCCCGTGCCACGCGCACTCGAGCGTGCCATCAGGATACAACGTTCCCTCGGAGAGGGGGAACTCCGAGTGAGGGCAACTGTCCTTGGTCGCGAAGAGTGCGCCACCGAAGCGTCCGACGCAGAGCGCGGCGCCATTCGCGAGCTTTGCCGGCACGAGCGTCCCTTCGGCCACCTGCGGTGGCGCGAGGCGCTCCACGCGCTCGAACCCCTCGGCGGTCGCCGTCAAGTGAACCTCACCCGGTCGTCACCTCGCGCGCCGTGCCCTCGAGCGCGCTCTTCATCGCGTGCCAGGAGAGCGACGCGCACTTGACCCGCATCGGGAAGCGCGACACGCCGGCCAGCGCGCGCAATGGCCCCAGGTCCTTCGCCGGGGTCTTGTCCGTGCCCGTCACCAACGCGTGTACCCGGTCGAAGAGCGCGAGCACGTCGGCCCGCGACTTCCCCTTCACCGCCTGCGTCATCAGCGACGCCGAGGCCTTCGAGATCGCGCAACCGACGCCCTGGAAGGAGATGTCCTCGACCTTGTCACCATCGACCTTGAGCCAGACGGTGAGGGCGTCGCCACAGTTCGGGTTCTTCCCTTCGGCGTGGCTCGTCGCCGCCGGCATCTCGTGATGGTTCCGCGGGCGCCGGTAGTGGTCCAGGATGATCTCCTGGTAGAGCGCGTCGAGGTTGGCGTCGCCGGTGGACACGGAGCCGCCGCTACTCGAGCCGGAGGTGCGTGAAGCGCTCGAACACCGCGCGCTCGAGCTCCAAGCGCAGGGCATCGACCTCGATCGTCTCCAGCACCTCGGCCGCGAAGGCGTAGGTGAGGAGCGAGCGAGCATTGTCGGCGCCGATCCCGCGGCTCTTCAGATAGAAGAGCGCCTGGTCGTCGAGCTTGCCGATCGTCGCGCCGTGCGTGCACTTCACATCGTCGGCGAAGATCTCGAGCTGCGGCTTCGTGTCCACCTTCGCCTTGTCCGAGAGGAGCAGCGCCTTGTTCGTCTGCTTCCCGTCGGTCTTCTGCGCCACCGGGTCGACATACACCTTGCCGTTGAACACCCCGTGCGAGGCGCCGTCGAGGATCCCCTTGTAGAGCTCGCGGCTCGCACAGCTCTCGGCCAGGTGCTCGACGAAGGTCTGGTGGTCGGCGTGCTGCGTGCCGTCGAGGATGTAGAGCCCGTTGAGTCGCGCCTCGCCCCCGGCGCCAAGGAGCTTCGTGTACACGTTCGTGCGCGAGAGCTGGGCGCCCGCCGCGAAGGAGAAGGAGTGGTACGCCGCGTCGCGTCCCTGCGAGACCTGCACCGTGCCGACGTGGAAGGCCTCTGGACTCTCCCGCTGGACCTTGTAGTGGTCCACCCGCGCCCCGCTCCCCAGCGTCACCTCGGCGACCGCATTCACGAAGTACGAGGGCGTGCCGAGTCCGGCGAAACTCTCGACGAGGATCAGCTGCGAGAGTGCCTCGGCCACCACGAGCAGTCGCGGATGCACCGCCGTTCCCGCCGCCAGTCCGTCGGTGATGTGCAGGATGTGGAGTGGTTCCTCGACCACGACGCCCTTCGGCACGCGGATCACCACGCCGTCCTGCAGGAAGGCGGTGTTGAGCGCGGTGAACGACGCGCGATCGAAGGTGGCGAGCACCCCGAGGTGCTTCTTCACCCACTCCGGTTCGGCCTTGAGCGCTTCCGACAGCGTGCTGACGTGTACTTCCGCCGGGAGCCCGGCGAAGTTCGAGAGCCCCGGTTCGAAGCGGCCATTCACGAAGACGAGGCGGTGCCAGCTCTCATCGATCAGCTGCGGCTTGATGTCGTGCAGCGTGAGGGCGGTGGCCCCCGGCTTCATCGACTTGAAGGTGCGCTCGGCGATCGGCGTGACCGAGGTGAAGTGCCAGTCCTCGTCACGCGTGGTCGGGAAGCCGATCGCGTGGAAGCGATCGAAGGCCGCCTTGCGCATCGCCGGGAGCCAGACCGGTCCCTCGCCGCCGCCATTCGCGCTGAAGGCGCGGAACTGGTCCGTGAAGTGCGTCGTCGTCACGTCAGGCGCCCACCGGCTCCGTGAGCCAGTCGTAGCCCTTGGCCTCGAGCTCGTGCGCGAGTTCCTTCCCGCCCGACCGCACGATCCGACCGCCGGCCAGCACGTGCACCTGATCGGGGATGATGTGGTTCAGGAGGCGCTGGTAGTGCGTCACGACGATCGTCGCACTGTCGGGGCGCTTGAGCTTGTTCACCCCTTCGGCGACGATCCGCAGGGCGTCGATGTCGAGTCCCGAGTCGGTCTCGTCGAGCACCGCGAGCTTCGGCGCCAGCACCGCCATCTGCAGGATCTCATTCCGCTTCTTCTCGCCACCTGAGAAACCGGCGTTCACCGACCGCTGCATCATCGAGGAGTCCATCTCGACGAGCTTGAGCTTCTCCTCCATGATGTCGAGGAACTCGATCGGGTCGACCTCCTCCTCGCCGCGCGACTTGCGGATCTCGTTGTACGCCGCGCGCAGGAAGTAGGCGTTGGTGACGCCGGGGATCTCGACCGGATACTGGAAGGCGAGGAAGACGCCCGCCTGTGCGCGCTCCTCGGCGCCCATGTCGAGAAGGTCCTTTCCATCGTACTCGATGGTACCCGAGGTGACTTCATAGCCGGGGTGGCCGGCGATCACCTGCGCGAGCGTGGACTTGCCGGAACCATTGGGGCCCATAATGGCGTGCACTTCCCCCGCATTCACGGTCAGCGTGATCCCCTTGAGGATCTCCTTCCCAGCGGCGGAGGCGTGGAGGTCTTTGATCTTCAGCATCTCGTATCTGGTGTCAGTAGTTGGGCGAAAGCGAAAGTGGAGCAGCCGCGAACGAACAGAGTCAGGTGGAGTGCAACGAGCGAGGCAGGGGGCGGGGGTGGTGAAGGGCGGAGCGAGTCCTCGCGCGTAGCGAGAGACGCCGCGCAGCTGCGGCGGCTCGAAGCGTGTAAGCGCGCGGACTCGCGAAGCACTCACCACCCCCGACCCCCCGCGCACCAAAACCGATCACCCCACCGAGCCCTCAAGCGAAATGCCGAGCAGCTGCTGGGCCTCAAGAGCGAACTCCATTGGCAGCTCCTTGAAGACTTCCTTGCAGAACCCCGCGACGATCAGCGAGATCGCGTGCTCGGCGTTGAGCCCGCGCGACTTGCAGTAGAAGATCTGGTCCTCTCCGATCTTCGACGTGCTCGCCTCGTGCTCCAGCGTCGCCGTCGGATTCGCGACCTCGATGTACGGGAAGGTGTGGGCGCCGCAGGCGTTGCCGATCAGCATCGAGTCGCACTGCGTGTAGTTGCGCGCCCCCTCCGCCTTCGGCAACACCTTCACCTGGCCGCGATACGAGTTCTGTCCGCGGCCGGCGCTGATCCCCTTCGAGATGATCGTCGACCGGGTGTTCTTCCCGATGTGGATCATCTTCGTGCCGGTGTCGGCCTGCTGCTTGTTGTTCACGACGGCGACCGAGTAGAACTCGCCGACCGCGTTGTCCCCCTGCAGGATCACCGAGGGATACTTCCAGGTGATCGCCGACCCCGTCTCGACCTGGGTCCAGGAGATCTTCGAATCGGTGAAGGCCTTTCCGCGCTTGGTCACGAAGTTGTAGATGCCGCCCACGCCGTCCTTGTCGCCGGCATACCAATTCTGGACCGTCGAGTACTTCACGCTCGAGCGGTCCAGGGCGACGATCTCGACGACCGCCGCGTGAAGCTGGTTGGTGTCGCGCTTCGGGGCCGTGCATCCCTCGAGGTAGCTCACCGAGGCGCCCTCGTCGGCCACGATCAGCGTCCGCTCGAACTGTCCCGTGTCGGCCGCGTTGATGCGGAAGTACGTCGAGAGCTCGAGCGGGCACTTCACGCCCTTCGGGATGTACACGAACGAGCCGTCGGAGAAGACCGCCGAGTTGAGCGCCGCAAAGAAGTTGTCGGAGTAGGGCACGACCGAACCCAGGTACTTCTTGACGATCTCCGGATGCTCGCGGACCGCCTCGCCAAAGGAGCAGAAGACGACGCCGACCTTGGCGAGCTCGGCCTTCATCGTCGTGCCGACCGAGACCGAGTCGAAGATCGCGTCGACCGCGACCCCGGAGAGGCGCTTCTGCTCGGTGAGGGAGATCCCGAGCTTCGCGTAGGTCTTGAGGATCTCCGGGTCCACCTCGTCGAGGGACTGGAGCGGCTTCACGCTCTTGGGCGCCGAGTAGTACGTCTGCGCCTGGTAGTCGATCGGCGGGTATTTGACGTTCGACCAGTGGGGCTCGGTCATCGTCAGCCAGCGGCGGAAGGCCTTCAGCCGCCACTCGAGGAGCCATTCCGGCTCGGCCTTCTTGGCCGAGATCAGGCGGATGGTCTCTTCGGTCAGGCCCTTCGGGATCGTGTCCGACTCGATGTCGGTGACGAAGCCGTAGGCGTACTCCTTATTGACCAGTGATTCGATCGAGGCGCTCATGGGACCAGCTCAGGGCAGGTGCGAGTTCTATAGACTAGTACTTTAGTCGGGAATGGGGGGTCGAGTCAACGAATCGGTCCTGCATATGCCTCGTTCCAGCCCCGGGCTACGCCGCCCCGACCGTGTCGGCGACCTCGCCGAAGACCTCGACTCGGTTCCGGCCGACCGCCTTGGCCCGGTACATCGCCTTGTCAGCCTGTTGAAGGGCGACCGGGACCGACATCCCGTCGGGAAGGGGGGCGATTCCGCCGCTCATCGTGATCGAGGCGGCGAGCCCCGTTCCGAGGGTGATCGGGGAGTCGCCGATCGCGCGGCGCACGCGCTCGATGGCCACCAACGCCTGCTGGGGACTCGTGTCGGGGAGCAACACCACGAATTCCTCCCCACCGATCCGCCCGACGATCTGCTCCTGGCGGAGGGTGTCCCCGATCCTCCGCGCGACCTCGCGGAGGACGCTGTCACCCGCAGCGTGCCCGTGCGTGTCGTTGATCCCCTTGAAGTGGTCGAGGTCGAGGATCGCGATCGCCACCGGCCGCCCGCGGCGCCGGCTCCCCGCGATCACCGGCTCGATGTCGTCGAAGAACGATCGACGGTTCTTGAGCCCCGTCAGTTCGTCGACCATCGCGAGGTCGCTCATCCGCGACAGCATCAGCTCGAGTTGCTCCCCGCTCGCCTTCGCTTCTTGCAGCAGCCGGTCGCGGTCCACCAGCACCCGCACGTTCTCCACGAACTGGAGCCAGCTCGTGTGCGTGAAGAGGAGGGCGCAGGCGATGAAGACGACGATCGCGAGTGGCAGCATCGGCGTCCGCGCCGTGGCGAAGGTCACCGCTTGCCCGAGGAGCGTGAGCATGAACGGGAGGTAGAACGCCATCGATGCCAGCGGCGACGAGGAGAAGAACGACACCGATCCGGCGGAGAGGCCGGCGAGCAGCATCACCAGTGCGGCCCGCTCCTCGGGGCCGCCGGCGGGAAAGAGGACAAAGGCCGCGATCGCCCAGAGCATGCCCGCCGCGGCCGAGAAGATGAGTGCCCGTCGCTCGCTCCCGATCCCGACTCGCGACGGCCGCGACTCGTTCCGGAGCCGATGCCAACTGAGCATCGCCGGCGTCCACAGCACGACCATTGCCGCGACGAACAGCACCAGCAGGGTGTGGAAGACGTGGTCCCAGTACACGACCGCGACGAACGTCGCGAGCAGCGGATTCGCCACGAAGACCGTGGGAAGCTGCCGGACGCGCGCGACCGCTTGCGACACCCGGACTTCGTGCAGCAGGGCGTCGGAGGGGTTGGGAACCGAGAACCGCATAGCCCACTAGGATATTGCGCGAATACGGCCTCAGCCAGAGCGTATAGTGCGTTCCGGAGGTCCCCATTCCCTTCAGGAGGAGATCAGATGGACTTCATGATGGAGCTCTGGAAGCCGATCCTGCTCAGCGGGTTCGCCGTGTTCATCATGTCGGCGCTGGCGTGGACCGCACTCCCGCATCACAAGAAGGAGTTCGCCGCCCTGCCGGACGAGGACGCGCTCCTCAAGGCCCTCCGGGCCGCGAACCCCGCCCCTGGTCTCTACAACCTGCCGCACATGGACACGCAGGCGGAGATGAACTCCCCAGCGGGAAAGGCGAAGCTCGAGGGCGGACGCACGGCGCTCATCACGGTGATGCCTGGAGGGATGCCGGCGATGGGACCGATGATGGCCAAGAGCCTCGTCGCTAACATCATCGTCGCGATCTTCATCGCCTATGTCGGGTGGCACACCCTGCCGATGGGGACCGCCTACCTCGAGGTCTTTCGCGTCACCGGCACCGTGACCTTCATGGCCTACGGACTCGCCACGATCCCCGAATCCATCTGGTTCGGTCGGCCCTGGTCCTCATATCTCTTAGGGGCGTTCGACGCACTGCTCTACGCGCTGATCGCAGCGGGGATATTCGGGTGGTTGTGGCCATAGGGCGGACGGCGGACGGCGGACGGCGGACGGCAGAGGTGACGAACTCAGCGTGAGTGAAAGGGGGCCCGCCGGATCTAGCCGACGCGCCCCCTTTCACCTTCCTCCTTCCACCTTCCTCCTGCCGTTCGATCACATCGCGACCTTCGCCTTCGACACCTCAGCCCGCCCCACCGTCCCCTGATCCGTCCCGTACCACAGCATCCCCGTCTTCTTGTCGAAGTACATGTGGCGGATGGTGTTCGGCTCTGACCGACCGACCGACGTCGCGCCGAAGAACTGTTTCGTCTTCGGGTCGTACCCGATCAGCCGCGTTCCCTTCGCGGTGTTCTCGCTGAGCCAGATCCGGTCCTTGTCGTCGGTGGCCATTCCGTAGGGCTGCGAGAGCGGGCCCCCCGGCATAGGATACTCCTCGAACTTCTCCGTCTTCGGGTCGAACCGGCCAAGGAAGCCGCGCGTGTAGTCGCCGTACCAGACGACGTCGTCACTCGTGAGCGCGATGCGACGACCGCGGGCCCGCTCGTTCGGCAGCGTGTAGGTCCTCACCTCCATCGTCACCGGGTCGATCGTCCCGATCTTGTCGGTGGCGAAGAGGTTGAACCAGGGCACGCCCTTCGAGTTGAGCACGATGCCGTAGGGGTTCGACCGCGGCGGGAACTTCACGATCCGGTACTTGCCGGTCTTCGTGTCGAGGTGCCCGACCGCCTGCGTCTGCTGCGCGGTGAACCAGATGTTCCCCTTGGCGTCGAAGATCAGCGTGTGCGGGTCCCGCACCGTCGAATCGGGTACTGGGTAGCGCGTGATCTTCCCCGTGGCCGGGTCGAGCATCCCGATCATCCCGTTCCGGTTCCCCGAGTACCAGACCTCGCCCTTGGCATTCACGATGAGGTTGTGCGGGTTCGTGCCCGGATCGACCTCGTACTTCTTGAATTCGCCGCTCTTCGGGTCGAGTCGCGCGATGTAGTTGCCCGTTTGCCCGACGAAGAAGATGGCGCCGTCGGGAGCGACGAAGGGGTCGCGCGGGCGGTCAGGGTGGATCCCGGGGTTCCTCGGCTCATTCCCCGAGAGCCGAGGCACCTCCCACTCGTTGTTCGCGACTGGCGCGCCGATCTGCGCACCGGCGGTGAGGGGAAGGACGAGCGAGAGCGTGAGCAGCGAGCGAAGTGGCGTGTTCATGCGGACCTCGTGGAGCGGAGTTGGCCGGCGGCGGGAACCCCCGCCGGTCGTGACCCGGACGGAGAGAGAACGTTCCGGGTCCCTCCAACGTTGCCCCGCCGGCCCGGGTCCGCTAGCGCTTTCCCCAGTTGATGATCGGCAGCACCTGCCGTCCCCGCGGGTTGTCGCGGATGATGTTCACCACCCCGAGCTGGATGCCCCGCGCCGCCCAGGCGTAGTTCACGATGCCGATCGAAAGGCCATTGAGGTCGCCGCGGACGAGGTTCACCGAACTGAACGAGGCGCCGCTGAGGCGCCCTTCAGGGTCGGTCCTGAAGAACACCGGCGCGAAGACGAATCCGCGGACCTCCTCCGCTCCAACCATGCCGCCGATGGCGATCCCTTCGATCTCCGGGGCTCCCACTCCGACGCCCCCGAAGGCAAGTCCGCGGATCCGCCCTCCTGCGCCGACGCCGACGATGCCCATCGCCAGGCCGCTCACGTCGCCCCCCGCTCCGACCCCCACGCCGCCGATCAGGATCCCCGTGGCGTCACCACCAGCGCCGACTCCCACGCCTCCGAACGCGAGCCCGCGCACATCCCCGCCCGCGCCTGCGCCGATCCCGCCGAGGATCAGGCCGGTGACGTTCCCGCCGGCCCCGACACCGATGATCCCCGCGGCCGCGCCGCGGACGTCGCCGCCGACCCCCGCGCCGATGCCGCCCAGCGCGATGCCTCGCAGGTCATTCCCCGCACCGACACCGATACCACCAATGGCGATGCCGAAGATGTCCTGCCCCGCCGCCACACCGAAGATCCCGGCGCCAAGCCCGCTGATATTACGCGCGCCGGTGCTCGGCAGGCCGATGGCGAGCCCCTTCACCGTTCCCGTCCACTCTCCGTCGTACGGTTGCCAAATGGTGATGTTGGCGCCGCGCACGAGGTCAAGCTCGCGGTCCCGGAAGTTGAGCCGCAGGCCATCGACGCGAGGGTAGTTGCCGATCGAGAGGATGTAGCGCACGCGTGGCCCGTCGTCCTGGGCGCCCGCAGGGCGGGGAAGGACCGCGGAGAGAGAGAAGGCCACGAGCGCGAGGAGCGCGCGCGGGGCGAGCGGGTGACACGTCATCGAATGGCCGGCGCTGGAGGTGGCGTGGGGACCGAAGCTCGCTCTACGAGCCGCCGCCTACGCCGGGTTTCGTCCGCTGATCGCCCGCATCGCTCGACGGAGCAGCGCTTGGGCGATCCGCACCTTGTACGCGGTGCCGGGGAGGGGCGCCGCATCGTACATCGCCCGCTCGGCGAGAGCGTCGAGGCTCTCCTCGTCCAGACCTCCCGACGCCACATCCTCCTCGATCGAGAGGGGAAGTCGCCACGGACCCGCGGCGACGCCTCCAAGCGACATCCGCACGGACCCATCGATGCGCCGTGCGGCCGCACACGAAACGAGGGCGAAGTCGTAGGCGCCCCGCTGGATGATCTTCTCCCAATGCTGGGCGCCGCCAGCCGCTGCCGCGGGGAGATCGACCGCGAGGATCAGCTCGTCCTCCTTGAGCACCGTCTCTGCTCGCGGGTTCGCCGCCGCGCCCGCGAAGAGGTCGGCGATGCTGAGCGTGCGCGCCGAGGTCACGACCCGGGCGTCGAGCGCATCGAGTGCCACCGCTGGATCGGAGGGGTGCACGGCGTGGCAGGTGCCCGCGGCGATGATCCCGTGATAGGAGTGCTCTCCCTCCACCGCCGCGCACTGCGTGCCGCCGTTCTTGAAGCAGGGTACCCGGCGGCGCAGATACCAGCAGCGCTGGCGCTGCGCGAGGCTGCCACCGAGGGTGCCGCTGTTCCGGAGCGCGGGACTTCCCACCGACAGCGCGGCGTCGGCCAGTGACGGGAACGCGGCGCGAAGCGTTGCGTGAGAGGCGATGTCGGCGATGCGCACCGCCGCGCCGATCCGGGCCGCCCCGTCCTTCGCGAGCGAGATGCCGCGGAGTTCGGCCAGCGAACGCACATCAACGACACGTTCCGGCGCGGCGATCCCCTCGTCGATGCACGTCAGCAGGTCGGTGCCGCCTCCGATCGCGCGGCTCGCGGGATCGCGCAGCGCCTCGAGTGCCTCGTCGAGCGTGGAGGGACGCAGGTAGGCGAAGCGGGTCACCGAGACGCGCCCTACTTCGCCGCAGCCGGCTTCGGCGTGGCGAGCGTGAAGACGACGAAGTTCCCGAGCTTCCGGTTCGCCTTCCCGTCGATCTTGTCGAGGTCGGCGACCGGCACGAAGGTCACGACGGCGATGCGGGCTCCGGGCAGTCGACGCTTCGCGCGGGCCACGGTGCCGTAGTGGTAGTCGGAGTGGAAGGAGCCGTTCGCGTGGATCACCAGCGCATTCGTCGTCTTGCGCGTCGCCGCGATCGACTCGCCCATCGTCTCGTCCTTGATGCACTGCGCTTCGTAGATGCGCCAGACGGTCGCCTCGATCTCCTCCGCGGGGCGGGGCGGGCCGTGGCCCGACATGTCGCCCATCGTTGCGCGGAACCGCTCCCAATACTTGTCGCGCGGGCAGGCGATGTCGCGCGCCGCGAAGGAGCGCTCGGTGGCGTCGAGCGAGTCGAGTGCGATGAGGCCCTTCCTCCCCACCGCCGAGGCAATGCGGCGTGGGATGTTGCCGGCGACGACGGGCCACTGGTTCGCCCGAGCGTACTCGACCATCGGGCGATAGTCGTTCGCATAGTTCGGCCAGGGGCGTGCCTTAGCGAGGAACTCGGTCTCGGCGAGCGAGCCGGCGAGGTAGGCATCGAGGGTCAGCTGCACGTCGCGCTCGAACATCTCAAGGGCGAGCACGATCGGCCCGGAGCGTCGGCGCGCCACACCCTCGAGCACCGCCGCCTCCAGCGCGTGCGTCCGTGGATCGTCGTGTTGTTCGCCGAGGAATACGACGTCGAAGGTGGCGAGCTTCGCGACCATCGCCTCGAAGTCGGTGACGCGCTTGCGGCCGGAGTCGTAGACCCGGTGCGCGACGTAGCTGGTTGCTGGCTGAGCGAGTGTGCCGGCCGGCAATGCTGAGGCTAGTAAAACTAGGAAAACACGCTTAAATATTGTTTGCACGCTAATCATCTGCGATAAAAGTGGTCAGATTGAACGCGGGGTACTAATCAAAGTAAGGTATAAACCTGTAATTCTTTTTAATCGATGACTCAAGCGCCAATCGGTTCAACCCAACGCGAGCTGGTGGCGCTCGAGGCCGCCGCTGACGAGCTGGCGCGCCTCGATCTGCTCCTCCTGCGCCTCCCTCCGGCGGCGGCGTTGGCCAGCTGGCTCGCGACCGTCGCCGCTGCTTCCAACGACACCGCCTCGTTCCGCCCTCTCGTTGCCGCCGCCGCCGACCCGATCCACGACGCCCTGCTCCCACGCGCGGTGTTCGAGCTCCGCGGCTTCGCCTCAGCTGAGGAGCGCCGCGTGCGTGGCGGTGCCCTCCTCTCTCTCTCCCGCTGGACCGCGCTCGCACCGGGCATCGCAACTTACCCTGAACGCCCTCGGCTGGAAGCACTCTGGCAGGAGGCGCCCGCCGATCGCCCCGCCCTCTTGCGAGCCATCGGGTCCGCGGCGTGTCTCGACTCGGACGATCCCGCCGCGGCCCGCATCGCGGATCTCTCGGCGGCACTCCTCCTCTGCGCGGCCGGACGCACGGCGCACCTGCGCTTCCTCCCATTCACTCGCATTGACGCGGCGCTGCGGTCGGCGGCGACGCGCGCGTGGCGTGAGGGAGCGGAGGAGGAGTGGACGCGGATCGCCCTCGCCGAAGTGGCGCGATCGGCGCGCCGGGCGCGAGAGCTCGTCCAGGGTCTCGAGGGGGAGGGCGACGCGACCGCCCTCGCCTCAATGGGACGTGCCGCGATCTCCGCCCGCCGGGCGATGAACCAGGTACGGGCGACGCTCGCGACGACGATGCCCGTGCTCGCTGAACAGCTCGAACTCTCACGGCCCGCCGCCAGCGACGCGCTCGAGCGACTCACCAGTGCGGGACTCCTCGTCGAAGTCACGGGGAGGGCACGGGACCGCGTCTACGCTTGGGCGGCTGCGATCGCCATCGCGGAAGGAACGCTCGAGGCGTGACCCCCACCCGTCGGGGCTCGTTTGCACCTTATGACGCGCCCACTCGCACTCGTTCCGCTCGCCTTCGCGCTGCTCGCGTCCGCGTGCGGCGCGGCGAGGGCTCCCGGACGTCCTCTCACCGACGGCGACTACCTCCGCTCACGTGACCTGATGGTGCCGGTGCACGGCGTCACACGCCGGCGGTTGCGCGACACCTTCGGCGCGGCCCGCAGCGGCGGGCGCGCGCACCTCGCACTCGACATCCTCGCGAAGAAGGGGACGCGCGTCCTCGCCGTTGACGACGGATTCATCCTCCGGATCGCCGAGAACGCTCTCGGTGGCCGCACGATCTACACGACCGATCCCGACCGGCGGTTCGTGTTCTACTACGCGCACCTCGACAAGTGGGTCTACGGCCTCAAGGAAGGGCAGCGGGTCCACCGCGGGATGCTCCTCGGCACGGTCGGCACCACAGGGAATGCCCCGAAGGACGCGCCGCACCTCCATTTTCAACTGATGCGGATGGCGAGCGGACGTCAGTGGTGGGCCGGTGAACCCATCAATCCCATCCCCTATCTCCGGAAGAAGGGGAAGGAACGATGAAGATGACCGGGAAGGAGCGGGCCGCACTCCGCTCGGAGTGCAATCGCCTCAAGCCGACGGTGCACATCGGACAAGAGGGACTCACGCTTGCGATCGCGGCGGCGCTCGACGAAGCGCTGCGCGCGCGCGAGCTCGTGAAGGTCGCGCTCAACAAGACCGCAGACATCACGGCGCGCGAGGCGGCCGAGGCGCTGGCGGCGAAGGTGAAGGCCGAGGTGATCCAGACGATCGGCAAGACGGCGACGCTCTATCGCAAGAATCCCGACCTCAAGCGGAAGGCGGGCTCGGCGCCGCCCTGGAAGGCCTAGCGCTCAAGCGCTGCGATCACGCGCCAGGGCGTGATCGGGAGTTCCAACACCTCCACCCCGAGGGCGTCGGCCACGGCGCCCGCGATCGCCGGTGCCGTCGGGATGATCGCCGGTTCGGCGATCCCGCGTGCCCCCACGTGATTCGCCTCCGGATCGGTGCCATCGAGGAAGTGTCCGTCGATCAGGGGCATGTCGGCGTGGCCCGGGATCTTGTAGTCGTGCAGCCCGACGTTGAGCTGGAGCCCGATCCGCTCATCGAGCCGACGCTCCTCGAAGAGGGCGAGTCCGATCCCCTGGATGATCCCGCCCTCGAGTTGCGACTCGGCCAGTGTCGGGTTCACGATCCGTCCCGCGTCGTGCACGGCGACGACGCGGAGCACGCGCACGACGCCTGTCTCGGTGTCCACCTCGACCTCGGCGAACTGCGCACCGGTAGTGACGATCGCGGCATCCTGTCTATTCGGGCCCCTTGAGCCGTGGCCCTGGATCATCACGTTGCCGAGCTTCGTCATCACGTCCTTGAACGAGAGGGAGCGGTCGGTGTCGCGCACCATCACGCGTCCCTCCTTCGTCTCGAGATCGCCCGGCTGCACGTTGAGCATCCCGGCAGCCGCTTCGAGCAGCGCACGGCGCGCATCCTCGGCCGCCATCCGCGCGGCCGGCGCTAGCGAGGCGACGGTCATCGAGCCCCACGAGTTCCCGGCGTAGGGGGCACTCGCGGTGTCACCGATGACCGCGCGGACCTGACCGAGCTCGTGGCCGAGCGCCTCCGCGGCGACCTGCGCGAGGATCGTGCGCGTGCCGGTGCCCAGGTCCTGCGAGCCGGCGAAGACATCGGCGGTGCCATCGGAGTTGAAGCGCACGTTGCAGTAGCAGGGCGGGCCGCCACCGGTGGACCAGATCTGCGCCGCAACGCCGATGCCGCGACGCAGGTGTCCCTTCGAGGGGGGACGCTTCGCGCTCCACTCGAAGCGCCGCGCGCCCTCTTCGTAGCATTCCGCGAGACGATTGCCGGTGTAGGGCCGGTCCTTCTTCTGATCACGCGTGGCGAGGTTGCGCTGGCGGAGCAGGAGTGGGTCGATCCGGAGCTCGCGCGCGAGCGCGTTCATCGCGATCTCGAGCCCGACCGATCCCTCGGCGTGTCCCGGCGCACGGAAGGCCGCCATCGCCGCCGTGTTCACGAACGCAAAGGTCTCGTGCGTGCGGACGTTCGGGCAGGCGTAGAGTTCGTGGTAGATCTCGCCGGGCCCTCCTTCCCATCCGCCGATGCCGAGGGGTACGCGCGCCTCGAGTTCGATCGCTGTCAGGTTCCCGTCGCACGTCGCGCCGAGCGTGATCCGCTGCCAGGAGCTGGGCCGGTTGCCGGTGTCGACCTGTTCGCCGGTGCGATCGACGAAGCAGGCGACGGCGCGGCCGAGCCGGCGAGCGAAGAGCGCCGCGATGTAGGTGTGCGCGCCGGCGTAGTTCTTCGCGCCGAATCCGCCGCCCATCGCTTCGCAGATCACGCGAACGTTCGTGAGTGGCAAGCCAAGCGCCTTCGCCACATTGTCGCGCACGCGATAGATGCCCTGCGTGCTCTCCCAGACCGTGACGCGGTCGCCATCCCACTCGGCGACAGCGGCGTGTGGTTCGAGCGCGGTGTGCAGGGCGCAGGGCGTCTCCACCACGCGCGTGACGGTCACGGCCGCGGCGGCGAGTCCGGCGGCGACGGCACCGCGCTCGTGGACGCGCGGCTCCTTGAAGAGGAGGTTGTTGGTGAGGCCGGGCCGCACCGGCGGCGCGTCCTTCTGCGTCGCGTCGGCGACGGTGACGGTGTGCGGGAGGCGTTCGACGGTGACGCGGACGAGTCGCGCCGCCCGCGCAGCGGCCTCGGCGGTGGTCGCGCAGACCGCGGCTACCGGCTGTCCGATGTAGGCGATCTCGGGGGAGAAGAGTCGGGTCTTCGTGGGAACGTCGGCGAACACGAGCACATCGAGCACACCGGGCAGGGCGCGGGCGGCAGCTACGTCGATCGCGGTGACGCGGCCTCGGGCGATGGTCGCTCGCACGATCGCGGCGTAGGCCTGGTTCGGCCGTCGCACGTCGGTCGTGTAGGGGGCGACGCCGGACGTCTTGAGTGCGCCGTCGGCGCGGAGCGCGCGGGCACCGACGTGGGTGAGTCGGGCGTCGTCACCCCAGGGCACGGGCTCGAACGCCGGCACTTCGACGACGCGCTCCTCGGTGCGGCCCTCGACCTCGACCGTCGTGGAGATGAAGCGGCGCTTCTGTTCAGCCACGGGCACCCTCGCGGAGCGTCGCGGCGGCGCGTCGCACCGCGCGCACGATCTTCGGATAGGTGCCGCAGCGGCAGAGGTTGCCGCTGAGTGCCGCGACCACCTCGGCATCACTCGGTTCGGTGTTGCTGGCGAGGAGGGCCGCGGCGGCCATCAGCTGGCCGGGCGTGCAGAAGCCGCACTGCGCGGCGTCCTCGGCGACGAAGGCCGATTGTAGCGCGTGAGGCGCGTTGGCGGTCCCGAGCCCCTCGATCGTGCGGACCGACTGTCCTGCGCAGCCGTGGGCGAGGGTGAGGCAGCTGAGCACCGGATCGCCGTCGAGCAGCACGGTGCAGGCGCCGCACTCGCCGCGATCGCAGACGCGCTTGGTCCCGGTGAGGCCGAGGGAATCGCGCAGGAGGTCGAGGAGCGTCGCGTCGTCGCGCGCAACGACGTCGGTGCTGCGACCATTGATCTCGATGTGCACTCGTGGGAATTACGGGGCCGCGCGGAGGGTGTCCAGCAGCCCAGGCGGCGCGGGCTGTCACTCCGTCATTCGACTGCCTATCTTGCGGTGCGCCACGCGCAGGACCGTTCCCCGACCGAGGCTCTCTGTCCGATGCCGTACGTGATCACCGAAGCCTGCATCAACACCAAGGACCGCTCCTGCGTGGACGTGTGCCCGGTGGACTGCATCTATGAGGGGCCGGACCAGCTCTATATCCAGCCAGACGAGTGCATCGATTGCGGTGCCTGCGAGCCCGAATGCCCGGTCACCGCGATCTTCCCCGAGGAGGATGTGCCGGCGAACCTGAAGCAGTACATCGCGCTGAATCGCGAAGTGTTCAACAAGGATCCGAAGCCGGGGAAGCCGCAGCGCTGAACTGCAGATGTGAGATGGGAGATGTGAGAAGGCCGCCCGTTCGGGCGACCTCTTTGTTTTGCGCTGAGTCGGCGCGCCGGGCAGTCATCGGCGCGCCCCTCCCATCTCCCATCTCACATCCGGTCTGCGAGCCACCTCTCCTTGGCGAAGAACAACCCGAGGATCACCGCGTACTGGAGAAACGTCGAGAGTTCGCTCCTCCACGCCTCCGCCCAGTAGAACTCGCCACTATCGCCGTCGCCCGGCGGCCGCGGGAACCAGCGCGGCGTGCGCGCCTTGTATGCCAGGTACTCGGCGCCGAAGATCGTCTCGAGGACGCCCTCCTCGTAGCGGACGATGTAGTAGTACTCGACCGCGAAGATGAGCACCGCGACGGGGAGGAACCAGAGTACGCCCGAGAGCGTGATCACGCCCATCCAGATGGAGAAGTTGCCGACGTAGAGCGGGTTGCGGCTCCACGCGAATGGGCCGTGGCTCACGAGCTTCTCGACCTCGCGAGAGCGCCGGCGCGTCACCGTCCCCGCGGTCGCCACGCCCCAGATCCGCCACGCCTCGCCAAGCACCATCAGCGCGAGTCCGATCGCGGTGGTACGGAAGGTCATCTCTCCACGGGCGAGGAGCGGCACGAGGAGGAAGGGGACCGGTAGCCAGCCGCGATTGCGGAAGAGCACCGCGCCGGTGCGCGCCGCCGCAGACTGCTCGGCGGCGCTCGGCGAGGAGGGAGGGGTCGCGCTCAGGATCGGGTCCGGGTCAGGGGGGAGTCCGGCGAATGGTCGCAGTGAGGAAGGCCGAGAGCAACCCATTGAACCCCGTCGGTTCTTCGAGGTTGCTCACGTGCCCAGCACCGGGGAGGATCCCAAGTGAACTGCCGGCGATCGCCGCGTGCAGCGCACGCGACTCGGCGACCGGCGTGAGGGCATCCTCCTCCCCGCAGAGGACGAGCGTCGGCACCGTGATGGTTTCAAGGGTCGGCGTCGAGTCGCTTCTCGTCATGAGGGCATCGAGCGCATCGACGAGACCGTCGACCGACGCGCGGCGCATCATCGCGTCGAGGACGCGGATCACCTCGGGGCGCGTGTCGCGCGTCGTCTTGCCCACCATCCCCGGCATCATCCGATCGGCGACCACGCCGACGCCTTCGCGGCGCACGAGTTCCTG
The DNA here is from genome assembly GCA_031396245.1 of Gemmatimonadaceae bacterium. Lineage (GTDB taxonomy): Bacteria > Gemmatimonadota > Gemmatimonadetes > Gemmatimonadales > Gemmatimonadaceae > Pseudogemmatithrix. Next base: position 8,425 of record JANNKK010000054.1, on the reverse strand, counting down.
CATCTCCCGCCGCTTCGCCCTCCCTTCCTCGGTGTCGGCGCCGGCTTTCGTGTCGGCAAGGACGAGCGCGCGGACGCGCCGCGGATGCCGGCGCCAGAGGGCGAACGCGAGGTAGCCACCCATCGAGAGCCCGCCGACCATCGCGCGGGGGACCGCGAGCGCGTCCATCAGTGCCGCGACCCAGTCCGCCCAATCGTCGAGCGTGGCCTCGAGATGCCGCTCCGACTCACCGAAGCCGGGGAGGTCCGGCGCGAGGTACCGCACCCCCGGCGCGGGGGCAGCGAGTTGCGGGGCCCAGAGCGTACGGTCGTGCGGGAAGCCGTGCAGCAAGAGGAGAGGTTCGCCGCTCCCCGCTTCGTCGACTCCTACCGCCCCGCGTCGTGTGCGGATGATCACGGCGACTGGGCGGGTGGCGCGACGGCGATGTCGGTCTCGAGGGGATGCGCGAGAGGTGGTTCGGGATCGTCGACCCAGAAGAGGCGCACCGTGACGACGACCGTCGCGAGCATCGGGATGGCGACGAAGAGCCCGAGGAATCCGAAGGTGTATCCCATCACGACCTGCGAGAGGAGCGTGAGGGCGGGGGGCAGGTCGAGCTGCTCCTTCATCAGGATCGGGATGAGGAGGTTGTTCTCGAGGAACTGGATGCCCCAGTACACGAAGATCACGATCAGTGCGACCCGCGGGGCATCGGCGAAGCCCATCAGCACCGCGGGCACCGCGCTCAATATCGGCCCGATGTTCGGGATGAACTCGAAGATCCCGGCGATGACGCCGAGGGGGAAGGCAGCCCGCACGCCGATGATCGCGAGCGCGATCGTCGTGACGGTGCCGATCACGAGCATCGCAATGAGCTGTGTCGCGAACCAGGTGCGCAGCGCCTTACCGAGCGCGGTGAGGAGCGTATCGAACCGGTCGCGTCGGGCGGTGGGGATGAGGGCGAGCATGCCTCGTCGGTAGACGTCGGGATCACTCGCGATGTAGACCGCGAGGATGATGACAAGCACCAGACCCACGACCGCCGCGATCGTCGATTGGACCACCCCGAGCGCGAGGCCGGTGATCGTTCCGGAATAGCCCGCGATGGCCCCGACGAGTCGCCCCGACGACGCGCTGGTGTTGGCGGCGGCCTCGACGGCCTCGGCGGAATCGAGGGCTGCGGCGGGCTTCGTCGAATCGAGGGGCGCGACCAGATCGAGGAACCCCGGGTGCTTGGCCACCAGCCACGTCTCCATCTTCACCACCGCTTCAGGGAGCTTCGTGCGCAGTTCCTGCGACTGCTCACTGAGCGTCGGGCCGATCCAGAACGCGATCAGGACGAGGATGCCGACGCTGCCGAACACGACGAGGGGCGCTGCGACCTGTCGCCGGATCGCGACGCGGCTCCGGATGCGGTCCACCGCGCCGCCGGCAGCGAGCCCGAACAGCACGCCCAGGAAGGCGGTGAGCACGAGGAAGCGCGCCGACCAGAGCAACTGAAGACCGATCAGCACGGCCACGACGATGAGCGCCGCACGGATGAGGTCCGAGCGCGAGAGGGTCCCCAGCGGTGGGGTGGCGGAAGGCGGATTCAAGGCGGGGCCTGAGCGATGGGGAGTGTCGGAAGAAGGTACGCGCCGAGGACGGCGGCAAGGGTGACGGCGGGGTATGTTCCGGCGTGCCGCGCTCCGCGACGCCCTCTGCGACCTATCTCGACACCGATGCGGCCGTCGAGAGATGGCTCACCACCATCCGGCGCACGCCGATCATCGCGCTCGACACCGAAGGAGCGAGCTTCCACCGGTTCGTTGACCGGATCTACCTCCTGCAGATCAGCACACGAGACGCGCACGCGGTGATCGATCCGCTTCCGATCGCTCCCCCGGCAGAACTCGGTGCCCTCCTGGCTGACCCCGCGGTCGAGATCGTCTTCCACGACGCCGACTACGACTTGCGGCTCCTCCGGCAGGACTACGACTGGCCCATCAAGAACATCTTCGATACGCGAATCGCGGCCCAGCTCCTCGGCCTCAAGGCCTTCGGCCTCGCGGCGCTGCTCGAACGGGCCTTCGGGCTCAAGCTCGACAAGAAGCATCAGCGCGCCGACTGGTCGATGCGCCCCCTTACCGCCGATATGCTCGACTACGCGGCGCAGGACACGATGCATCTCCTCGGGCTCCGCGATCAGCTCCGCGACGAGCTCGAGAAGAAGGGACGTCTCGCGTGGGCGCTCGAGGAGTTCGAGCGGCTCGAGTCGATCCGCTGGGCCGACGAGGACGCGGGGAACGCCTTCCTCAAGGTGAAGGGCACGCGGGACCTCTCGCGCCGGGAGCTCGCGATCTTCCGCGAGCTTGTCACTTGGCGCGATGCGGTCGCCCACAAGCTCGACCGCGCGACCTTCCGCGTGGTGGGGAACGAACAGCTCTTCGAGGTCGTTCGCACGCTCCCCGGCGACCGCGACTCATTGGCCCGGATCAAGGGGATGCCCCGCGCCATGCTTGACCGCGAATGGGAGTCGATGCTCGCGGCGATCGCGCGCGGCGTGGCGGTGCCGGAGGATGCGCTGCCCAAGTTTCCCAAGGGCGCGAAGTGGGACCGGGATCCCGAGCTCGACCAGAAGGTCGGCGCGCTCAAGGCGGTGCGCGACGAAGCGGCGGAGCGGCTCGAACTCGATCCGGGAGTGCTCTGTTCGCGCGACCGGATGGAAGCCGTCGCACGGCTCCTCCCGCGTGACATCTCGGCGCTAGGCCAGATCCCTGACTTGAGGCGGTGGCAGGTGGCCGAGCTCGGGGCGGGCTTCGTGAAGGCCCTCACTCCGTGGGCGAAGGAATCGCCCTACCGCGACTAGCTAGAAGCCGAGGTAGGCGCGGACCCGCGGCTCGATCCGCTCGGGGGACCACATCGGCGACCAGACGAGATTCATCGCCACCGCGCCCACGCCCGGGATCGCCTTCAACTGCGTCTCGGCGTCGGTCATGATCTCGGGGCCCGAGGGACAGCCGGGAGAGGTGAGGCTCATATCCACCGTGACGTCATTCCCTTCGACGCGGATCTCGTAGATCAGTCCGAGGTCGAGGATGTTCAGGTTGAGCTCAGGGTCCTTCACGCGCCGGAGCGCGAGCTTCACCTGATCTTCGGAAATGGAGCCTTCGGCCGCCGGCGTCTCGCCGGCGGCGGGGATCTCGGGTGCGGTCACTCGCCCTTCGCCTTCGTGTTGGGTCGCTTCGGAAGCGGTCGGGTCTTCGGATTCCAATCGACCGCTTGGTCGACACGGAAGGTACGCGGCCACGCGATCTGCCGCAGGAGCGGTTCGTCGGTCATCGCGAGCGACGCGGCATCGGCCAGGTCCCCGCGCACGTCGGCGATGATCGTGCCCGGCCGTCGCGCGCGCGCGGCGTGCACCCGGTTGGTGAGCAGGATGACGAACATCTCCCGCTCAGGGTCGATCCAGATCGAGGTGCCGGTGTAGCCGGTGTGGCCGAATGCCCGCGAGCTGATGTACTCGCCGGCGCCGTGCTCGCCATTCGCCACCTCCCATCCGAGCGCGCGGGCGTCGGCGACCGGCGCGATGAACCGAGCGATCGTCGTGTCGCTCACGATCCGCACGCCGTTGTAGGTGCCGCCATTGAGCAGCATCTGCGCGAAGACCGAGAGGTCGGTCGCGGTGCCGAAGAGTCCGGCGTGTCCCGAGACGCCGCCCAGCGTGAAGGCCGATTCGTCGTGGACCTCGCCGCGGATCGGGTAGCCGCGCGGCGGGGTGACGTCGGTGGGTGCGATCCGCGCGAGCAGTGCGCGCGAGGGCAGGTAACCGGTGTCGTCCATCCCGAGCGGCTTGAAGATCCGTTCGGCGACGAACCGATCCAACGGCTGGCCGGTGATCCTCTCGACCACCTTGCCGAGGACCATCGGTCCAAGGTCCGAGTAGTCGAAATAGGTGCCTGGGCGTGAGCCAAGCTTCGTCTCGAGCACCTGTGCCCACGCCTCCTCGGGCGTACGCGCCGTCTTCCAGAGCAGGCGACCCGGGGGCAATCCGGAGCGGTGCGTGAGCAGGTGCCGGATCGTCACGCGCTCCTTCATCGCTCCTGAGAAGGCGGGGAGATAGTCCTGCACCTTCGCGTCGAGGGACAGCTTCCCCTCGTCGTAGAGGATCATCACCGCAGTGGTGAGGGAGATGACTTTGGTGAGCGAGGCGAGGTCGTAGATGCTCTGTGACGGGTCGACCGCTGCGCTGGTCGTGGTCCACCCAAGGCGACCGTACCCCTTCTGCCACACCGCGAATCCCCGGCGCCCGACGACCACCGCCGCGCCCGGGTACGCCCCCGCGGTGATCCCGCGCTGGACGATCCGGTCCACGGTCGCGAGCCGGTCGGCGGACATCCCGACCGTGCGCGGTGCGCTGGTCGGGAGTCCGCCGCCGAAGGCGAGGACAGTGGTGAGGGAGACGAGTGGAAGTAGCACGAGGATTCGGGAGGCGGGATGCGGGGAGCTGGGCGGTACGGGGTGCGGGAATCTGGATGCGGGATGCGGAATGCGGGGGGGCTGGTGTCCGCCCTCCGCCGTCCGCCGTCGGTACAATCCTAGGTACGGGCCCGACGCGCGGAAGGTTCATAGGTCACAACGGCTCCGGCCCTTGCCCGGATGCGCGAGCGGCGGAAACCATTGCGCTCCCCCCGGTGACTCATCAACCGTAAGGCATGGCCTCCGACCCCCTCACCATCCGCCGCGCCATCAATGGCGACGAAGCGGCGTTGCGCGCCCTCTGGGTCGAGCACGCGCCGCGGATCGACGCCGTCGTGCGGCGGCTGGTCGGGGACCCGGACCAGGCCGCAGACATCGCGCAGGAGGTCTGGATCCAGATCTTCCGCGCGCTACCCACGTGGCGGGGCGATTCGCAGTTCTCGACCTGGGCGCACCGGATCGCCGTCAACCGGACGCTCAACGCGCTCCGGTCGGTGCGGCGGCTCGCCAAGCTCGAAGTGGTGATGGAGGACGACACGGTCTCAGTGGACCAGGATATGGACCGCACGTTCCTCGCGCAGAGCATCGACGAGGCGGTCCAGCAGCTCTCTCCCGGCGCACGGGTGGTGTTCGTGATGCACGACGTCGAGGGCTATACCCACGAGGAGATCGCCACCGAACTCGGCATCACCTCGGGGGGATCGAAATCCCAACTCTTCAAGGCACGCGCGAAGCTCCGCCGGCTGCTCGCGCATCTCGTAGACGCCTCCTCTCCGGCGAAGGACGCTGAGAATGTCACATCTTTCGACTGACCGACTCGCCGCGATGGCGGAGGAGACCCCGACCGCCGACGAAGCGACCCACCTCGCGGGATGCTGGGACTGCCGTGCCGAGGTCGCCGCGTACCGGCGACTGGCGCGGATGAGCGCGATGGCGCCGATCCCGATGGAGCCCCTCACCGCGTGGTCGCGGCTCGCGCCGCAGCTGCGGGCCGAGGGACTGATCGTCGACGTCGGCGGGATGCGTCCGGCCCGCCGGCCGATGCCGACGTGGGCCTGGCGTGCGGCGGCGGGATTCGCGCTGCTCGTCAGTGGTGCCGTACTCGGCCGTGCCTCGACGCGGCTCTCCTCCGATGGCGGTCTGGAGCCGATGGCGGTGGCGTCGCGCACGCCCTTCGCCACGACCGACGACGCCGTGCGCGTCCTCACCGCCGCGCAGCGACAGTACCAGGACGCGGCGGCCTTCCTCGCGGCGCAGGACTCCTCGTCCCGCTTCATCGGGATGAACCAGGATTCCTATCAGACTCGACTCAACGCACTCGACGAGATCGCCGCCGCCACCCGCGCGGCGCTCTATCGCGTGCCGCAGGACCCGATGCTCAACCAGTACTACCTCACGACCATCGGCGCCCGCGAGGCGACGCTCCGGCAGATCGGGGCGACCCTTCCCGAGACCCGGCGCCTGGAGCGCTACTGATGAACGACCGGATGCTCCGCCGCGCGTGCCTGCTCGCGCTCGCCGTCGCCGCGTTCGCGGTGCCGTCGGGGGCGCAGAACGTGCGGATCGTTCGAGAGAGCCGCGATGCCCGCGCCGATTCGCTGACCGACCGGATCTTCAAGGCCAACGTCGCCGAGGTCCAGCGGATCGTGAGTGAGTGGCGGGCGCGCGAGACGCAGCTGATGCGCTCGCTCGAGACGGCGGAGGTCGGGAACGACCTGCCGGCGCGGCGCCGCGCCGAGGAGGAGCTCGCGCGCAACTCGCGCGAGGCGTTCGCGATGATGAGCGCGATCCAGGAGCGCTGTGAACGCGAGCGGCAGCCGCAACCGGAGGGCTATGTGGGCGTGAGCCTCGACACGAGGGTCGAGGTCGTGGGTGGTCGCGTCCAGCCCGGCGAGGTCACGGTCAGTTCGGTCGAGCCGGGCGGGCCGGCGCAGCGTGCCGGCGTGCAGCGCGACGACCGCGTGCTCGCGATCGGGGGCCGTGAGGCGACGAAGGGTCCGCCAGAGATCGCGGACCTTCTCGTGCCGGGCCGCACCATCGTCATCCGGGTCGACCGCAACGGGGTGGTGAAGGAGATCACGGTCACGGTCGAGAAGCGGCCGACCGGATTCGGCGAGTCGTGCGGCGACTTCGAGCGCGCACTCCTGCCGCTCCGCGCCGCGACCTTCTCCCGGATGATCCGCCGCGAGCCGGGGCAGGGTGGCGAGCGCGTGATGGTCGGCGCCGTCGAGCCACAGCAGCGCCGCGAGATGCCCGACGAGATCCGGATGATGGTCTTCAACCCAGGCGGCGCGAACAGGAACTCGACTGCTTACTTCGCCGGCGCGCAGTTCCGCTCGCTCGATGATGACTGGCGCGAGGCCCTCGGCGTGAAGCAGGGGGTGATCGTCAACGAGGTCGCGGCGGGGAGTGCGATGGCACGTTCCGGCCTGAAGGGCGGAGACGTGATCACGGCGGTGGGGGACACCCCGGTCACCGACCCCATGACCTTCCTGCACGCGTTGAACCCCAGTGAGCGCGGCGACGCCAAGGTGACGGTCGTGCGCGCCAAGGAGCGCAAGACCATCACGCTGACCTGGGGCGTGCCCTAGTTCCTCAGGGTACGGGCAGTCGTCCGGGCGGGAGTTCATAGACGAGGCGGATCGTCCGACGGTCCGCCTCGCTCAGTTCCGAGACCCGCACGCGCGCCGCCATCACGCTCGTCGCGTCGCGCGTGTGGTCGAGGCCGAGGAGGTGGCCCACCTCGTGCCGTGCGATCGCGGCGAGGGATTCGTCGTCGAGCACCGCGCCGTCGGGTCGGTGCCGCGCGAGCTGGATGTCGGCGCCGACGATCCACCCCCGGGAGTTCGTCGCCCACCGTGTGAGGCCCGTCATCATCGTGTCGAAGCGATCGACCCAGGTGACGTGTACCTCGGCGCGTGACGAGTCGAGCACGATCGTGAAGCCGACCGGGATCCCGGCGCCGGTCCAGTCCATGAACGCCTCAGCGACGATGCGGCGCGCGAACTCGGGCCGTGTCGGGTTCACGTCCTGTACCCAGACGCGCAGGCGATCGTTGCGCCGATCGGGCCAGCGGAAGTTCATCGAGTCGTGGGCGGCGAGGAGCTCGCCGAGGTACGTATTCCGCATCCGGGTCTCGAGGAGCGCCTGGACCTCCGACTGCCGTTCGACTGAGTCGGCGAAGGCACTGTCGAGGAGCGGAGGGGGGGAGTCGATCGACGACATCGTCGCCGGCGTGGCGCTGCGCGCCCGAGGTGACGATCGCTTCATCGCGCGCGCGCCGACGGCAATGATCGCGAGGATCGCGAAGAGGCGCAGGGGCCAGCGCGAGCGGATCACGCGTCGAGGAATGCGAGCGCCGCGGTGAACGCCGGCTCGGGGTTCTCGAAGAAGGGCATATGCCCCGACTCGGGGATCCGGACGAGGTGCGCCATCGGGACCAGTCGCGCGGTCGCTTCGGCCTCGGCGATCGGCAGCGCGTCCTCCTCCCCGTGCACGAGTAGCACCGGGGCGCGCACGGCGGCGTACTGGTCGCGCCAGTCGAAGCCCTCGCGCCGGAGGCGTGCCGCAACGGTCGCGCCAGTGAGGCTCTCGGCGCGTGGCGGGGCGAGGTTCGTCATCCGCTGATCGTGGAACCAGGCGGCGTACATCGTCTGGCCGTAGGTCGCGTGCCGCGCGGCGTCGCCGTCGAAGAGTGCGCGAGGGTCGAGCGCGGCGAGGGCGCGGTGCGCGGTCGTCGCTCCGCGGCGCTCGAGATGCGCGAGGGCGCGCCCGTGCAGGGCGTCGAGCCAGCCAGACGTCGCCCCGGCAGCATCGAAGGCGACCACGCGGCGGACGCCTGCCGGGTCGGCGGCCGCCGCGAGCAGTGCGAGACCGCCGCCCCACGAGTGTCCCGCGAGGTCCCAGCGCGCGATCCCCATCGCCGCGCGGAGCGCCGGGATGTCGAGCACATCGTGCTCGACCCGCGCCGCCCGGACGCCGGGGGGAG
>JANNKK010000029.1:0-3106 GCA_031396245.1 Gemmatimonadaceae bacterium | reverse complement strand
ACAAGGGGACGTTAGGATCGCCCGCCGGGGGGTCCCATCACACCATCGGGTGTCATCGGGGGCGAATCGTCACATTGTGACTGTTTTTCGCCGAAATGCCGGGAAACTCAGGGCAGGAGCCAGGGCCCGAGGACGCCGAGGTAGATCGCTCCGCCGAGCACGATGCCGGCGAAGAGGGCGCCGGTGGCTGCCCTGCCCTCGCGCGCGAGTACTCTGAGGAGCATCGCCCACGACGCGATGAGGACCACGACTCCGAGCAGCTGAAGGGCCAGCTCGGGCACGTGCAACGTCATCGCGACGTGCTCCTCGTCGGAGCCATTGCTGGCGCGCCGGCCGAAGAGGACCATCAGCAGCACCACCGCCGAGCCGACATATCGTAGCGCAGCAATCAGACCGAGACCGACAACGAATGGGTGCGGTCTGCGTCGAGCGATCAGGACGCACGCCGTCACCGTCAGCAGTGATGCGAGCAAGCCGAGGCCGGACGCGACGCCGACTTCCCAGAGCGGCGCGATCTGTGCTGCGGCGGCGGTGCTGCCGGCTCGCATCTGCTCCCAGAACGCGTCACCCGCGGCGAACGAGGCTGAGCCGTAGTGCAGGGCGGGGTCCGCGAAGCCGAAGGCGATGTACGCCGCGTAGTGCCCGGCCTCGTGTGAGAGGACCGCGAGGGGGAAGCTCAGCGCAGGCCACACGATCCAACGCCACTTGCCGGCCCATCGCGGGCCCGTCATCGCAACTCCAGTCGCACCAGCGCCTCTAGTCGTGGTAGGAGAAGAGCAGCGACTGGAACCGCCAGCCCTCCTTGCCGTGGATGGCCGTGAGCACGAGTCGGCCGCGGCGGCCCGCGTCGTCGTGCCAATACACGAACTCCGCCCACACCGAGGCGATCCGGCCGCGGCGCTCGATGTGCACGTTCTCCAGTCGCTCCCCCACGTTCGTGCCGCTCGCGAAGGCGCGCTCCTGCGACGCGAGGAAGTCGGCGAGCGGGCGGGCAGCAGCGCCGCCATCGGCCGTGGTGTTGGCGGCGGTGAAGCTGGGGAGGAAGAGGTTGCGCCAGACTGCCAGCGAGTCGCGCGTGTAGAGGCGCGTGTAGTCGAGGACGAGGTGTTGGAGGCCGCGATCCAGAGTCTCGGCGGACGGCGTGTCGGTGGTTTGCGCGCCCAACCGCGGCGCGATGAGCGAGAGCGCCATCATCGCGATGATCGAGAAGGTCGCTATGCGCTGGTATTGCGTCATGGAAGCCGTCCCTAGTCGGAGGATAAGAGCCCTAAAGCGATTCGGGTTCACCGCAGATTAGTTTTGTGCGGCAGCTCATGGCCACGCGTGAACGCGAAGCCTCTCGATCCCATCGTCGTCTCTCGTTGCGACATAGACGCGCGCCGCGCCGAATCCGACAATGTGCTCGGTCCCCGCCAGACGAAGAGTCGCCGTGCGGACGCCTCGGCGATCGAACAGTTCGTATTCTGTCCCGTTCGAGCCGGACCACTCGGCCTTGGCCACCAGTAACGTTCCGTCCGGCAGCGCCAAGAGCGGATCCTCGCCATAGGGCGGTACCACATCTGCCCACGGGATCAGGTCAGTGCCGAAGGTGAGCGGTTTTCCGAGACGCACCTCCGCGCGCGACTGCCACGCACGCTTCTCCGCCTCCGTCACCTGCGGCGACACCCACAGAACGGCCGGACCGGTCGTGACCTGCCCTCGGTCCGAGATCCACTCGATGCGGTAGGGATCCTGTCGCGCGACCGCGATCCATCCGTCGCTGAACATCAGGGCCGGCTCGGGCACCGCGTACACCACCCAGTACACGGCTCGCTGCCGATTCGATGGCGTGCCTGACTCGCGCAGCAGCGTCTCTCTCCCGCGTCCGCGAGAGACGGTGTCGGCTTGTCCTGTCGAGCGGGTCACGCGGAGGAACGCAGATTCTTCGCGCTGCGCACCGTTCGGTTCACGAACGCGTCGCGCCGAGCGGACGGCGAGTACGTGCCCGCTCCTGTCGGCGCCGTACAGCGCGGTTCGCGTCGCGACGACCGCACTGTCCGGAGCAACGACGGTCGCCACGATGCGCGCGCCCGAGAGCAACAACCATCGAGAGCCGCTACCCGGATCCAGCAGGATCGTGCTGTCCGCGGGCAACGCGATCAGCCGACCCACTCGCGCATACTCTCCAGGTCCCTCGCCGACCGAGCCGATGGATGACACGTCACCGCGGACCAGATCGACGACGTACAGACGGTTCTCGCCGTCATCGGACACGAGCACTCGACCATCGCGGAGTTCGCGAACGGAGGCGATCCGCGTGAACTCGTGATCGAGGGCGCCGATGGCCGGCCCCAACCCGCGGTGGGACGGCTGGGCTTGGAGCATCGTGGCCGTGCAGGCGACAAGCGTCACAGTGCGCAAGCGACTATCAATACAGGCGAGTCCCACTGTGCGGAAGGGCGCCACGCAACCGGCGCCACGCTCCACTCCCCATCGCTGGAGATCCCGTGATCCCGCTTCTGCGGTCGCATCGCTGGTTCGTGCTGGTCCTCGCACTCCTCTCGGTCACGGCGGGAACGGCCCAAGCGCAGGGTCGCGACAAGGGCGTCTACTGCAGCGAGCACGGCAACGTCGGCAGTTGCGACGGCACGCTCGCGTGCGACCGGCTCTGGGCCGAGCACGTGCGGCAGTATCATCGCGGCGATGGGACCGGACTCGACGGTGTCGCCGCCGCGAACTTCTCGCCGAAGGGCACGCCGCTGAATGTCGTGGCCCGCGGTGCCCTCCTCGGCGGCTTCGGCGGTGCCCTCCTCGGCAGCCTCTCGATGGTCAACGACTCGACGAGCCACGCGATGGCCGGCGCGTTCACTGGAGCGGGCCTCTTCCTGACGGCCGGCGTGATCTCCAATCGGGGCGCGTGGGGCCCGGTCTCATCGATCGTGATCGGCGCGGGGGGTGGCGCGCTCCTCGGGCGCGGCATCGGGAAGTTCGGCGAGAAGAGCGATGAAGGAACGCCCGAACGCGCGAAGGAGGAGGAGGCGACTGCTTCCAAGACCGCGGCGGGCGCGGCGGTCGGAGCGACGATCGGGCTCACACTGAAGCTGATCTCCAAGCAGACGCAGTGGCC
>JANNKK010000016.1:0-12004 GCA_031396245.1 Gemmatimonadaceae bacterium | reverse complement strand
ATCGTCGGCCAGCACGCGGTGGTGGAGGAGATCCTCATCGCCCTCGTTGCCGGCGGACACGCGCTGCTGGTCGGTGTGCCCGGACTCGCGAAGACGCTGATGGTCCGCTCGGTGGCCGAGTCGATGCACCTCGAGTTCCGTCGCATCCAGTTCACGCCCGACCTCGTGCCGAGCGACATCACCGGCACCGAACTCCTCGACGAGGATTCGCAGACCGGACATCGCAGCTTTCGCTTCGTTCGCGGTCCCGTCTTCGCGAACATCGTCCTCGCCGACGAGATCAATCGCGCGCCGCCGCGCACGCAGGCCGCGCTCCTCGAGGCGATGCAGGAGCACTGTGTCACCGCCGCCGGCGAGACGATGGCGCTCCCCGAGCCTTTCTTCGTCCTCGCGACGCAGAACCCGATCGAGCAGGAGGGGACGTACCCGCTCCCCGAGGCGCAGCTCGACCGGTTCCTCTTCGACATCCGGATCGGCTACCCGGGCCCCGAGGAGGAGATCGCGATCCTCCGGGCGACGACCGGTGTCGGTGAGGCAGCGCTGAAGCCGATCCTCGGCGCAGTCGAGGCGCGCGCCCTGCAGCGTCTCACCCGCGAGATCCCGGCGGCCGACGCCGCGCTCCGTTACGCCGCAGCCCTCGCGCGCGCGACGCGGCCCAAGGGGGGCGAGGCGACGGCACTCGTCGAGCGGTACGTGCGCTGGGGCGCGGGGCCACGGGCCGGGCAGGCGCTGATCCTTGGCGCGAAGGCGGCGGCCCTTCTCGGTGGACGGCACGCCGTCTCGCCCGAGGACATCCGCCGCGTCGCCCGGCCAGTGCTCCGGCACCGGGTGCTCCCGAACTTCGCCGCCGAGGCGGAGGGGATCGACTCCGAGCGGATCGTCGAGGACCTGCTCACGCACGTCCCCGAACCGCGCGGGCTGACGGGACTCTAGGCGATGGCTGTCGGCCCGTACGGCGCGTTGCTCGACGCCGTGCGCGGCGTGCGCTGGCCTGGCAGGCGAGCGGTGCCCGGTGGCTCACCCGGCGCCCATCGGGCCCGGACCCGCGGCATCGCACCGGAGTTCGCCGAGTACCGCCCCTATCGTCAGGGCGACGATCCGCGCCGCCTCGATTGGAAACTCCTCGGTCGCAGCGACAAGGCATTCATCCGGCTCGCACCCGACCACGCCATCCTCGGCACGACCTTCATCGTCGACGCGTCGGCGTCGATGGACTTCGCGGGGAAGTGGGAGATAACGAGGCGCCTCGTGGTCGCGTTAGCTGCGGTCGCGCACGCGAGTGCGGACCCGGTCGGACTCCTCGTCGCGACCGCGCAGGGCGTCCGCCGCCTTGCACCGCGCGCGCGCGCCGGCGTTGTGGCGGAGGTCGCACGCACCCTCGATGACATCGCTCCCGCAGAGAGCGCGCCATTGGCGCCTCTCATTGCCCAGTCGGCTGCGCGGTGCGTCGTCCTCACCGACTGCCTCGGAGATGTGGAGGAGGTGCGCGCGGCGCTCGCGCGGCACGGGGCGAAGGGGGGCGAGGCGCATCTGCTGCATGTCGTTTCGAGGCGCGAGCTCGAACCCCCACGGGACGCGATGATGGCCGTCGATCCGGAGGACAGGGCGCTCGAGCGCCCACTCGTCGCGACGTCGCGCGGCGGGTACGACGAGAACTTCGCGGCGTGGCGCGCCGAGGTCGCCGCTGCGGCGCGGGGCGCGGGAATCGCGTATCAGGAGGTCGTCGACGACGAGTCGGTCGAAGGGACGGTGCGTCGCGTCGTCGCGCCGCCAGCTGCGGAGCGCCCGCGATGAGTTTCCTCGCGCCGCTCGCTCTTGTACTCGGGATCGCCGGCGCCATTGGTGTGGTCGCCGTGCACCTGCTCACGACCCAGCGGCCGCCGCGCGAGACCCTCCCAACCGCGCGGTTCGTGCCGTTGGTCGAGGCGCGCGCGGTCGCGCGATCGCGGCGACCGACCGACCTCCTCCTTCTTGCGATCCGGGCACTCGTCGTGCTCCTGATCGGCGCGGCGTTCGCGCGACCGGTGCTCGACGCGCCGGGTCCGCGGGTGCGGAGCGTGGTCCTGCTGGATGTGTCTGGGTCGGTGGCTGATCCGGCGGCAGCCGCGGCGCGAGCCGGCGAAGCGCTCGGTGAAGGCGGCGCGCTGGTGCTCTTCGACACTGCGGCGCGGATCGTGTCGCCCGACTCGCTCTCGGGCGGCGTCGATCCGAGCGGTCGGCGCCCGCCGGCGCGCGCCGCGCTCTCGCCCGCGCTCGTCGCCGCACGGAAGGTCGCGGGCCAAGTCGCTCGCGGCGCCGACTCACTCCGGCTCGTGATCGTCTCGCCGATGACGGAGGGGATGACCGATGCCGCGACGGCCGCATTTCGCGCGGCGTGGCCGGGGCGGGTGGAGATCGTCCGCGTCGCGGGAGTCGCCGACACGGCACGGAGCGACGCGCCGGAACTGATCACAACGCTCGCCGACGATGGGCTGCGACCGGCGCTCGACCGGCTCCCACGAGGACGCGGCTCACACCGCGTGCGGATCGTGCGGCGCGCCCCGACCGCAGTTGACACCCTCTGGACCCGCGACGCGGGGCACCTGCTCATCGTGTGGCCGCTCGTCGCGGGGGAGCCATTGGCTGACGCCGTGACGGTGCCCGGTGCTGGCGGCGTCACCGTCGTTGCACCGCTGGTGCGGGGCGCGGTTCCCACCAGTGGACAGGTGCTCGCGCGCTGGCGCGACGGTGCGCCCGCGGTCGTCGAGTCGCCGCTCGGCGCCGGTTGCGAGCGTTGGGTCGCGATCGGCGTGCCCCTCGCCGGCGACCTGACGCTGCGCGCGCCATTCGCCCAACTCACCGAAGCGCTGGTCGTGCCCTGCGGTGGCCGCCGCCGATCCGCGATGCCCGATTCTGTCGTCGCCCACTTCGCAGGGAGCGGGACGCTCGCACCCGCGCGACTCCTCGCGAACGAGACCGCGCTCGACGCCGGGTTGCCGGCCTGGCTGCTCGCACTCGCACTGGTGGCGCTCGGCGCGGAGTGGTTGTTGCGCCGGCGGGTCGCGCGATGAGTCCCGTCCAGGAGCGGGTCGCGCGCATCCGTCGCCGCTTCGCGATGGCGGTGCTTGCGCACGCGGTGCTCGTCGCCGCCGCGATCGCGGGGATGATCCTCGTCGCCGGCCTCGTGGTCGATGCGCTGGTCGCGCTCCCACTGGTCGTGCGGAGCGCGATCGCGCCGCTGGCGGCGTTCATTGGTGTGACATTCTTGGCGCTGCGTGGGTTGCCGCAGCTGCGCGAGGTGCTCACCTCGCCGGACGAGGCGGTCGCACTCTGGTTCGAGCGGCGGCTGCCGGCGCTCCGCTACGCGCTAGTCACGAGCGTCGAGGCGCCGTTCGCGATTGGTCCAGCGGCGCTGGCAGCGACGGTCGCGTCGGCGCCACTCGAGTCGGAGCTCTCGGCTGCGACGCGCCACGCCCTTCGCCGTCCCGCCCTTGCTCTCGGTGCGGCGCTGCTCGTCCTCCTGGTCGTGCCGGCCGGAGCTGTCGCGCGGGTGGGCGCGCCACGAGCGGGGGACGCACTCGCGCGAGCAGGGGCGTCGCTGCGCGCCGGAGCCGATCCTCTCGCGACGATCGTCGCGCGCGTCACGCCCCCCGCTTATGCCGGGCTCGCGGTGCGCGCGGTCGATGAGCCATCGAGTGTCGCCGCTCTAGTCGGGAGTCGCCTCCGGATCGAAGGGAACGGACGCGACGTGCGAGCGATCGTCGGCCACGACACGCTCGTCGCGACGGAGCAGGGGAATGGTTGGGCGGTCGAGTTCGCGTTCCCGCAGCGCACGACTGGCGTGCGTCTCGTCGGTCCGCGCCGCTCGCGCGTGCTGGTACTCGATCCGGTGATGGATTCGGTGCCGTCGGTGCGGCTCGACCGTCCGGCGCGCGATTCCGTGCTGCGCGCGCCACGCGGCGCGGTGCCGCTCAGCGCCGACGTCGGCGACGACCTCGGGCTCGCCAACGCGGCCTTCGAGTACATCGTGAGTTCCGGCGCCGGCGAGACCTTCACCTTCCGCAGCGGCCACGTCGCTCCCCAACGGTTCAAGGCCGGCGCGCGCGCGGGGCGCCTCGAAGGTACGCTCCTGCTCGACACGCTCAAGCTCGGCCCCGGCGACGTCATCCACCTCCGGGCGGTCGCGTGGGATCGCAACAACGTGAATGGCCCCGGCGTCGGCGCCTCGGAGACCCGCACGCTCCGGATCGCCCGCGCCGACGAGTATGACTCCGTCTCGGTCGATCCCCTGCCGCCGACCGAACCGGAGAAGAACGCGCTCTCGCAGCGGATGATCCTCCTGCTGACGCAGGAGCTCGAAGCGCGCCGTCGTCGCCTCCCCCAGCCCGAACTGCAGCGCGAGTCGCGGCGGATCGCGGCGGAGCAGACGAAACTGCGCAAGCGCGTCGGTGAGGTGGTCTTCATCCGACTCGGCGAGGACAACGCTGGGGAGCACTCGCACTTCGCCGGCGATGGTCACGATCATGGCGAGGAGGGTCCACTCGACGCGGAGCAGATCCTCGCGGCGGCCGAGCGGGCGGCCAACGCCGATCCGACGCGGATGCTCGAGGGGGAAGGGGACGAGTCGCCGATCGTCGCGATCAACCGGCCCCTGCTCGAGGCGTACAACCACATGTGGCGCGCGACCACGGAGCTCGAGACGGCGAGCCCTCGGACCGCGATCCCTTGGATGATTCGGGCGATCGAGGCGCTGCAACGCGCGCGCGCCGCCGAGCGGATCTACTTGAAGGGGCGCCCGCCGCGTGTGGTGGTCGATCTGGCGCGCGTGCGTGGGACGGGGAAGGATCGCTTCGCGCCCGCCGGACGCGCCGCGCGCGCACCGTTGGACGCTGATCGCGCCGCGCGACTTGCCCGATTCGACGCGCTGTTGTCCGGGCTCGCCGCCGACCCACTGGCGGCGGCGGACTCACTCCTCCTCATCCGACTCACGCTGCCCGACGAGGACCGGGACGCGGTGCGCGCGCTCGACGCGGCCGCGACCGCGGTGCGCCGTGGCGGTGAGGTGACGGCTGCGCTGCAGCGCGCGAGGCGTTCCCTCGCTGGAGCGGCTGAGCGGCAGGACGGTCTTCGCCCGTGGGGACGATGATGCCCGACTTCACCTTCGCCACCGCGCAGTACGACTCGGGGGATTGGGACAGCGCGCCGCTCGTCGCGGCGAACGTGATCGACTCGGTCGCTCGCTACACGACGATCGATGTCGCGCCGACCGGCACCATCGTCCCGCTCGGATCGCGCGATCTGCTCAAGTACCCGCTGGTCTACCTGACCGGGCATCTGCCGGTGCGATTCAGCGAAGTCGAGCGGCGCACGCTGCGGGATTACTGCGCGCGTGGTGGGCTGCTCTTCGTCGACGATCACAACCACGACGTCGACGGGCAGTTCCATCGCACGGCGTGGGAGGAGCTCGCGGCTGCGGTCGGTCCTCTGGGCGACCTCCCCAATGACCACGCGCTCTACAAGAGCTTCTTCCAGTTCCCCGACGGCCCACCGACCACGAGCCACGAACTCAACGGCTGGGGGGACAATCTCGTCCACAAGCACCTGCAGGCCGTGCTGCGGGGCGACCGGATCGCGGTGCTGTACAGCAGCAAGGACTACAGCTCGGAGTGGAACTACCATCCCGACAACAAGCGCTTCCTCTCGGTCGACAACACGAAGTTCGGCGTGAACCTGGTGGTGTATGCGCTCACCCGCTGACGCGCGCAGCGACTTGGAGAGCGCAGCGCGGCTCGCCGCGGTCGCGCTCCTCGCGGTGGCGCTCTGGCGGCTCGCGGTCGTCGCCGCGGCGGGAGCACCGGCGCATCACGCGACCTTCGACGGCGCACCAAGCGCCCGCACACGGGACTCGCTCGCCGCGCTGGCGCGGGCCGGAGAGGTCGTCACTTGGGATGGAGGCGTCTCCAGCATCGCCGCGATGGCCGAGGGCGTGCGGCAGCCGGGGCCCGCAGTGCGGCTCTCGGTCGTCGCCGACTCAGTTGTCGCGGCGTCGGACGCGCTCGGCCTGCTCGACTCTCTCAACGCCGGCGGCAGCACGCTCACCCTGGTGGCGGGCGGCGAGGAGGAGTCGGCGTCATTCACGCTCGCCGCCGGGAGCACGCGGGCGGTCGTGACGAGCCGCGAGACGCCGGCGCCGGCGCGGCTCCTCGTCATCGCCCGCGTCTCGTGGGAGTCGAAGTTCGTTGTCGCCGCGCTCGAGGAGGCGGGGTGGGCAGTCGACACGCGGCTCAAGCTCGCCGACACGATCTCCGTCGCGCAGGGAAGTGCCACGACACCGTCGCTCGCGCGCCACTCCGTCGTCGTGGTGCTCGACTCCGTGACCGCGGCCGACGCCGCGGCCATCGCGCGATTCGTCAGGGGTGGCGGCGGACTTGTGATCTCGGGACGCGCCAATGCGTCGCGCGCGCTGGGCGCGCTCGTCGCCGCGCGCAGCGAACGCGAGATCCCCCCCGAGTCACGCGCCTTCATCGAGGTGGATCCCCTGACCGCCCTCCCCCTGCACGCGCTCGCGGCCCCCGGCGCCGACGGCTTCGTCCTCGAGTCGCGAGGCACGGCGCGGGCCCTCGTCGCCAGCCGGGAAGGGAATGGACGTGTCGTGCAGTCGGGGTACGGCGACACCTGGCGTTGGCGGATGGAAGGGGAGGCGGGGAGTGTCGAGGCGCACCGTCGCTGGTGGTCGCGGCTCGTCGCGCTCGCCCTGCCGACGCCGGCGACCGCGCCGAGTGCCACCTCCGAAGGCGCACCGTTAGCAGCGCTCGTGCACACGCTGGGGGAGTCACGCGAGGCCGTGTCGGGTCCGACGCAGCGGGGCCCGGCCATCCCCCTCTGGCTCGGGGCATCGATCCTCCTGCTGTTACTCGCCGAATGGGTGCTGCGCCGACTGCGGGGCGTGTCGTGACACTCGGCTTCATCTCCCATTCCGACGTGGGGCGCCACGACAACGGCTGGCATCATCCGGAGCACGTCGGACGGCTGCGCGCGATCACGCGGGCACTGCGCGACCACTACGAACTCTTCACCGAGCTCGATCACCTCGAAGGGCGCCACGCCACGGTCGAGGAACTCTCGCTGGTGCACGACCCGGCTTACATCGCGCGCGTTCGCGCCGTCTCCGAGGCGGGGGGCGGCCGGTTCGACGCCGACACGGTCGCGAGCGAGGGCACGTGGGACGCGACCGCCGCCGGCGCCGGCTGTGTGCTCGAGGGGGTCGAACGTTCTCTCGACGGGCGCAATCTGCGCAGCTTCGCCGCGGTGCGGCCCCCCGGCCATCACGCCCTGCGCAGTGAGGCGATGGGCTTCTGCTTCTTCGGCAACGTCGCCATCGCCGCGCACCACGCCCGCAGCCTTGGCGCCAAGCGCGTGCTGATCGTCGACTGGGACGTGCACCACGGGAATGGCACGCAGGCGCTCGTCGAGCAGGAGCAGGACATCCACTTCGTCTCGATGCATCAGTGGCCCTGGTATCCGGGCTCGGGGGCAGCCGAGGATCGGGGGCCGCACAAGACCGTGTGGAATGTGCCGATGCCACCCGGACTCCCTGCGGGCCGCTATCGCGACGCCCTGATGGGAGCGGTGGACGCCGCAGCCGATGGCTGGCGGCCCGACCTCCTGCTCATCTCGGCCGGCTTCGATTCCCTTGCCGGGGATCCCCTCGGCGGATTCACGCTCGAAGTCGACGACATCGCCGCGCTCACGCGCGCGCTGGTGGTGCGCGCCGGCAGGTGGTGCGGGGGCCGCGTCGTGAGCGCGCTCGAAGGGGGATACGAGCCGACGCGACTCGGCGCCGCCGTCATCGCACACCTCGAGGCCCTGCGGTAGTTTCCCCCGATGGCGAAGCGGCGATCGAAGACCGTGCGGCTCCGGAACAGCCGCGAAGTGCCAGTCGTGGTCGAGGGCGCGACCAGCAAGGTCCGGTCGTGGTACCGCGACGCCGCCGGCGTCGTGCGGCGTGATGTGGACCCGCACGAGTTCCCGGCGATCCTCGCCGCCGGGAGCGGTCTCCTCTGGGCCGACCTCGACCTGCGCGAGAAGGGCCAACACGCGCTCCTCGAGAAGGCCTTCAAGTTCCATCCCCTGAGCGTCGAGGACACGCTCTCGGTCGACGGACGGATCAAGTTCGAGGAGTTCCCTGGGTATGCGCTCGCGGTGGTGCGCGCCGTCCGCTTCGTGAGCGAGACCGATGATCTCTACGACATCGAGACCTTCAACCTCTGGTGCTTCTTCGGGCGGAACTTCGTCGTGACCGTCCACGGCGCACACGCGCCGGGTGTGGACTCGACGATGGAGCGCATCGCCCGTTCGCCGGAGTTCCTCGAGCGGGGTGCCGGCCGCCTCGTGCACCAGATCCTCGACGCGACGGTCGACGCCTACTTCCCGGTGATGGACCAGATCGACGCCTTCGTCGACGGCCTCGAGGAGCGGGTCTTCGTGAACTTCGACCAGGAGGCGCTGCGCGACATCTTCAGCGTGAAGCGCCTCGTGCTGCAGCTCAAGCGCCACCTCGCGGCGATGCGCGAGGTGTTCAACGTGATGCAGGGGCGCCCCTGCGCCCTCATCCCCGGCGAAGTCCAGGTCTACTTCCGCGATGTCTATGACCACGTCTATCGGCTCAACGAGTCGCTCGATACCTATCGCGACCTGATCTCCAGCACGATGGACTCCTACCTGACCCAGGTCTCGAACCGGATGGGGAAGGTCACGAAGGGCCTCACCGTCGTCGCGACGTTGAGCGTCCCCTTCGTGGTCGTGAGCGGGATGTGGGGGATGAACTTCGCCGACGTGCCCCTCTCGTCGTGGCCGCACGGCTTCTGGGTGTTGCTGGCGCTGCAGTTGGGGCTCGGCGGCGGGCTGCTCCTGATGCTCAAGCGTCGCGGCTGGTTGTAGATTCCGGGCGTGTTCTGCCCCGACTGCGGCACCTGGAACCGGAGTACCGCCCGCACCTGCGGGAAATGCGGGATGCTGCTCCCCGAGATCCTGGTCGCGGTGGATGCGCCGGACCACCTGATCACGTCGCTGCGGCAGGCGACGGGCCATCGGTATCGGATCGTGCGGCGGATCGGAAGCGGGGGGATGGCCGACGTCTATGAGGCGCGGCACCATCAACTCGCGCGCCCTCTCGCGGTGAAGGTCCTGCACTCGCACCTCTCCCGCGAGAGTGAGATGCGGGTCCGCTTCCGTCGCGAAGCCGAGGCGGCGAGCCGGCTGATGCATCCCTTCATCTGCGCCCCGCTCGACTACGGCGAGACCGACGACGCCGTGTACATCGTCCTCCCTTATCTCGGCGGCGGCTGCCTCGCCGACGACCTCTCGGCGACACGGACGATCGAGGTCGGTCGGGCGGCGCGGATATCGGCGCAGATCGCCACGGCGCTCGACTATGCGACGCGGCAAGGGATCATCCACCGCGACGTGAAGCCCGACAACGTGCTCTTCGACGATGACGGCAACGCCTATCTCACCGACTTCGGCATCGCGACGGCGCATTTCCACGGTCGGCTCACTGCTGGCGGTCGCGCGATGGGGACGCCGCATTACATGGCGCCCGAACAGGCGATGGGCCGGTTCGTGGATGGTCGTGCCGATCTCTATGCGGTCGGGGTGATGCTCTACGAGTGTCTCGTCGGTACGACGCCCTTCGACGGCCCTGACGGCTACGCGATCGGCTACAAGCACGTGCACGAACTCCCGACGCCGATCGACCGGATCGCGCCGCACGTGCCGGCGGGACTCGCGTGGATCACGATGAAGTGCCTCGAGAAGGCCCCCGAGCTGCGCTTCCAGCGCGGCTTCGAGCTCGCCGAAGCGCTGCACGACTGGATGCACAGCGAGGGGATCGTGGACTCGCCGCCGGTCCGCGCTTCGCGTACGGCGGGGTGAGCCCGCCGCCCAAGGCGGGTGACGGGCGCCTCGTCGAGGTCGCGCTGCCGCTCCCCCTCCTTCGGACCTTCACCTACGCTGCGCCGGCGACGACGCGGAACCCCCTCGTCGCGGGCTCGCGCGTGGTCGTGCCGGTGCGGAACCGCCGGATGATCGGGTTCTGTGTCGGCGAAGGGGACCGCGCCACCCTCGGCGACACCGAGGCGAAGGCCGTGCTCGATGTGCCGGACCCCGAACCGGCGCTCCGCGGCGACCTCCTCTCGACCTGTCGGTGGATCAGCGACTACTACGTCGTGCCGCTCGGCCTCGTGTGCCGCGCCGTGCTGCCGGCGCCACTCGGCGTCGCGGCGCGGCCGGCGCCTGAGGGGAAGTCGGAGCGGATCCTCTCGATCGCCCGCGAGGTGCCAACGCTCGTGGCGCGCGACGAGGCGTTCAAGAGAGCGCCCCAGCAGCGCGCCCTTTACCAGCTGCTCGAGGAGCTCGGCGGTCGCGCGCCGCTCACCAGTGTGCTCGCCCAACTCGGTTGCTCGGCCGCGGTCGCCGACGGGCTCTTGAAGCGCGGGTTCGCCCGCTACGAGCGCGAGGGGCGGCATCGCGATCCCTTCGCCGCGCGGGCGCGGGCGCTGGCGGAGTCAGGGCTCCACACGCCCACTCCGGCGCAGCGCGCGGCAATCGACCAACTCGTCGCCGCCGGCCCGGGGGAGGCGTTCCTCCTCCACGGCATCACCGGGAGCGGGAAGACGCTCGTCTATCTCAAGCTTCTCGAGCAGGTCGTGCACGTCGAAGGACGCAGCGCGATCGTGCTGGTGCCCGAGATCTCGCTCACGCCGCAGGCGGTCGATCGCTTCCGCGCGGTGTTCGGCGACCAGGTCGCGGTGCTGCACTCCGGCCTCTCCGACGGGGAGCGGCTCGACGCTTGGCGCGCACTGAGCCGCGGCGAGAAGCGGATCGCGGTCGGCGCCAGGTCGGCGGTCTTCGCCCCCCTCGACAACCTCGGCGCCATCATCGTCGACGAGGAGCACGAAGGGAGCTACAAGCAGGGAGAGACGCCGCGGTACCACGCACGCGACGTCGCGCTCGTCCGCGCGCGCGCCGCCGGCGCCCGTTGCGTGCTGGGGAGTGCAACGCCGAGTCTCGAGAGCTGGCGCAACGCCGAGGAGGGACGACTGAGGCTGCTCACCCTTCCGGACCGGGTCGGTGGCGGGAAGCTCCCCGAGGTGCGGGTGCTCGACCTGCGGCAGGAGATGCGGGTGGCGACGCCAGAGGAGCGCACGCGGCGGCTCATCATCTCCGCGCCACTGGAGGAGGGACTCAAGGAGCGACTCAGGCGCGGCGAGCAGAGCATCCTCCTGCTGAATCGGCGTGGGTACGCCTCGTTCGTGCAGTGCGAGGAAGGGCACGTGGCGGTGTGCCCGAACTGCTCCATCTCGCTCACGTACCATCGCACGCCTGAGCGACTGGTATGTCATTACTGCGCGCATCAGGAGACGGTTCTGCGCTCCTGTGCCGACTGCGGACGGCGGACGGCGGAACAACGCGGGGTGGGCACGCAGCAGGTTGAGCGGCTGCTGATCGAGCGACTGCCGGGAGCGAGGATCGCGCGGATGGATGTCGATACCACGAGCGGTAAATGGGCGCACACCGAGATCCTCGATCGGGTCGGGCGCGGGGAGGTGGATGTGCTCCTCGGCACTCAGATGATCGCGAAGGGGCTCGACTTCCCGAATGTCACGCTCGTCGGGGTGATCGACGCCGACGTGGGGATCAACCTCCCCGATTTCAGGGCGAGCGAGCGGACCTTCCAGCTGTTGAGTCAGGTGGCGGGGCGCGCCGGTCGAGGGCCGAAGGGTGGGGAGGTGGTGAACCAGACGCGGGTCCCGACGCATCACGCGGTGCGCCACGCCGCGTCACACGACTACGCCGCCTTCGTAGAGGAGGAACTCGCTGGTCGCGAGGATCCGCCCTACCCCCCCACGACGAGGCTCGCGAATGTCGTGATGAGCGGCCTGGTCGAAGAGGAGGTCGCGGACTTCGCCGGGCGGGTGACCCGCTGGTGCGAGGGGGCAGTGACGAAGTTCGGGCTCGGAGTGAC
>JANNKK010000121.1:0-1797 GCA_031396245.1 Gemmatimonadaceae bacterium | reverse complement strand
CTTCGTGGGTACGCTGGTCCGGCCGGGCTTCATCGATGACGCACGCCACGTTGTGAGATTCGGACCGTCGAAGTTCTGGGAGTCCGTGGATGAGTGACCGAAACGTCTGACAATCGATTGATCCATGGGACGTTCGCAGGGGGCATCCCGTACCTTCGATTCGGCGACGGTCCGAAGACGATGCTCTTCCTTGCCGGTGGTCCTGGCAATCTCGTGCCGTCCGGACTTGGCGCCTCGGGCTTCGTTCGGGGCATGCGCGCCTTCATCGGCGAGTACTCGATCTATCTGGTGACGCGGAAGTCCGGTCTGCCGGAGGGCTACACGACGAGGGATATGTCAGAGGACTACGCGGCGCTCGTGCGCGACGAGTTCGGCGGGTATGTGGACCTGGTGCTTGGCGTGTCCTACGGCGGCCTGATCGCACAGCACTTCGCGGCGGATCACCCCGACCTGTTCGGCCACTTGGTGATCGTGATGGCCGCTCACGTCATCAGTGATGAGGCCAAGCGCATCGACACGCTGTACGCGGAGCTGATCAGCCGGCACAAGGACCGCGAGGCGATGGCGTTGCGCGCCGACGCTGCGTTCATCGGAATCGCCCGGATCCTGATGGCCGGCATCCTCTGGCTGTTCGGCAAGGCGCTGCTGGGGAAGGTCGATGACACGTTTCGGCGTGACGTCGTCATAGAAGCACGCGCCGAGGTGGATCACGACGCCCTTGGGGCCCTTCGCCGAACCACCGCCCCGGTGCTCATCGTGGGAGGCACGGACGACTTCGCGTTCCCGCTGGCGGCACTCGAGGAGATGCATCGGCTGCTCCCCGGCAGCGAGCTGAGGATCTATCGGGGTGGGCACACCGCTGCGTTCCTGGACAAGCGGTTCGTTCGCGACGTGGCCGATTTCACCCGGTTCTGCTGACGCTCCGGACCGCGCGGTTAGGGGTCTGCACCCGACGACCGTGGAGAGCGGTTCGACTTCCCCTGACGGCGGCCGACCACCATCTGTTGACACCAGCGAATAGAGCTTTTACTCTATCGAGTGGGATTAGAGTTAATATTCTAACGCGGACTGCAGGCGGTTGAGACGGTCGCCTCGCGTGTTCGGTTCATCGAATCGTCTTGGGGGTGTACGTGATGTTCGGTATACAGATGTGGCAGCAGGTCGTTGTCGCAATCGTCGGAGCCGTGTCGATCGGCTGGATGGTCCTCGCGATCGTACGGCTGTTCTCGCGACCGGCTTTGGGTAAGGGCGTGCTTCGCGAGGGGACCGCCGTCGAGTCGGCTCTGGTCGGGGGCGCCGTGCCCGAGGGCGCGCGAGTGTTCGACGGCTGGTCCTACCGCGTCGGAGCGCGTTTCGCGGGCCGCGTTCGCATCGCCGTCTACGAGGATCGCGTCGCGATGGCGGGGCCGCGCGTGCCGCGCAGGTTGTATCAGCTCTGGATCTGGACCCAAGGGCTCATGCTCGCGCTGGTGCCACCCGCACTGGTGGCCGCGGCCGTCACATGGGATTGGCTATGGTTCCTTGCCGCCATCGCGCTCTTCATCGTGAGTTTCGTCGTATCGATGGGTGGCGCGGGACTCTGGCCGGGGCTTGGAGAGCTCGGGGCCAGCACGGTGGGAGGGTATTTCAAGGCGCTTGAGTTCCCACGGGCGACGGTGCGCGAAGTGGCGATCGGCAAGGGTTGGTCGAAAGGCGGACTCGAGATCGTGCTACTCCCGTACAAGGCCGGTATCGACGCTATGGCCGGAGTTCGCGCCGTGTCGTTCTTCGCCCCGGATGAGTACGGGCGCGAAGCAC
>JANNKK010000279.1:0-1599 GCA_031396245.1 Gemmatimonadaceae bacterium | reverse complement strand
GTCGGCGCCGGCGGCGCAGGCGGCGAGCGCCAACGTCGGGATGAACTCCCTCGCGCCACCGGAAGCGCCAGCCACACCCTGCCCCGGCCGCTGCACCGAGTGCGTCGCGTCGAAGATCACGGGGGCGTCGCAGGCTTCGCGGAGGCGGACGAAGCTCCGCATATCCACGACGAGATCGCCGTACCCGAAGAAGGTGCCGCGCTCGGTCACCGCGACATCGCAGTTCTTCCCCTCGCGCTTGGCGATCGCCGGCGGGAAAGAGGCCCGGACCTTCGCGACGGCGCCGGCCATCCCCTCAGGGTGCATCCACTGCCCCTTCTTGACGTTCACCGGCTTCCCCGTCGCGCCCGCCGCCTCGAGCAGGTCGGTCTGCCGGCAGAGGAAGGCGGGGATCTGCAGCACATCGCAGACGAGCGCCGCCTCGGCGCACTGCTCGGGAAGATGGACGTCGGTGAGCACCGGCAATCCGGTGCGCTCCTTCACTCTCTGGAGCGCGGCGAGACCCTCGGCGAGTCCCGGCCCGCGGTGCGCGCCGGCGTTCGAGCGGTTGGCCTTGTCGAAGCTCGCCTTGAAGATGAGTCCTCCCGGTACCTTGTCCGCGAGACGCGCGAGATGATCGGCGACGCGGAACATCAGGTCATCCCCCTCGACGACGCAGGGGCCGGCAATGAGGAAGAGCTGATCGTGCGGGAAGGTCGCCGGCATCTTTATTTGGTGGCCTCGGCCATCTGAGCGCGCCCGCGCGCCGCGCCGCCGGTCGCCGTGGCGCGCTGCGCAGAGGCGCCAACGAACGCGGCGAAGAGGGGATGCGGCCGCGTCGGACGCGACTTGAGCTCGGGGTGGAACTGGCAGGCGACGAAGTGCGGGTGCGCCGGCAGCTCGATCATCTCGACC
Organism: Gemmatimonadaceae bacterium; assembly: GCA_031396245.1. GTDB lineage: Bacteria > Gemmatimonadota > Gemmatimonadetes > Gemmatimonadales > Gemmatimonadaceae > Pseudogemmatithrix. Next base: position 705 of record JANNKK010000279.1, on the reverse strand, counting down.
AGCGAGCCATCGGGCGAGAGGCCCGAGAGCCGCAACCCGTTCTGCTGGAAGGTCTCTCGATACTGGTTCGAGACCTCGTAACGGTGGCGGTGGCGCTCGCTGATCTCGGGCTGACCGTAGATCTCGGCTGCCTTGCTCCCCGGCTTGAGGCGGCAGGCGTAGGCGCCGAGCCGCATCGTGCCCCCCATATCGGTCACACTCTGCTGGGACTCGAGCAGCGAGATGACGGGATTCGAGCACTCGGGTGCGAACTCGCTCGAGTTCGAGTCGTCGATCCCGCAAACGTTTCGCGCGAACTCGATGATCGCCGCCTGCATCCCGAGGCAGATCCCGAAGAATGGGATCTGAGCCTCACGCGCCGCGCGGATCGCCTCGACCATCCCTTCGACACCTCGTACCCCGAAACCACCCGGAACAAGGATCCCGTCGAACTGCTGGACCAGTTCCTTTGCCCGCATCCCGTCGGTGAAGAGGTCGCTCGAGGTCCACGCGATCTCAACGCCCACGTCGTTCGCGATGCCCCCGTGGATCAGCGCCTCCTGCACGCTCTTGTACGAGTCGGCGTAGTCCGTGTACTTGCCGACGACCGCGATCCGCACCTTGCGCTGCGGTTCCAGCACCCGCTGGACGAGCATGCGCCACGCGGCGAGGTCGGGCGCCTTGGTGTCGAGTCCGAGCTTGCGGCAGACGAGCTCATCGAACCCC
>JANNKK010000212.1:0-5520 GCA_031396245.1 Gemmatimonadaceae bacterium | reverse complement strand
GAAGAGGAGCGTGACGTTGACGTTGAGACCGTCAGCGATCAGTTGGCGCAGCGCGACGCACCCCTCGGGAGTGCCGGGCACCTTGATCATCACGTTCGGGCGGTCGACGGTCTCCCAGAGCCGATGGGCCTCGGCGATCGTGGCCTTGGCGTCGTGGGCTGCGCCGGGAGAGACCTCGATCGAGACGAAGCCGTCCTTCCGACCCGTCGCCTCGTACGTCGCGGCGAAGGCGTCGCAGGCGCGGCGCACATCGTCGGACTCGACGAGTTCGAAGAGTTCCCACGCGGTGCGCGCACCGGCCGCTTCGCGGAGTTGGGCGTCGTAGGCGGTGCCGGTGGCAAGCGCCTTCTCGAAGATCGTCGGGTTCGAGGTCATCCCGGTGAGGGCGTCGCCCTGGATGCGGCGGTCGAGCTCACCATTGCCGAGCATCGTGCGGTCGATGTAGTCGAGCCAGATGGACTGGCCGGCGGCGTGCAGGGCGCGGAGTGGGGAGAGGGCCATGTTCCAGTAGGCTGAGGGCGCGTCGGTCGAGGTGGAATCTACCACGGCTGACGTGCCGTGCGCGCGTCGTCGCTCGTCCGGGTACGATGCAACTCGACGAACCTGAAAGTGTCTCCGTCGGCCGCCGGCGACTGCCCACCTGGCGTTCCCTTCCCCTCACGGCGCAGCTCCTCGCGGTGGGGATGCTCGTCAGTCTCTCCTGGTTCCTGATCGCTCGTACGACGGGCGAGCGCATCCAGGCAGATGCCCGCGCCCGACTCACCGAGCTCGAGCGCCTGCGGCGCGCCGAAGTGGCCGCGACGAGGGTCGGGACGATGCTCGCGACGATGTCGCGTGCCCATCGGGGCTTCCTGCTGAGTGGCGACGCGGCGTATCTGGATGACGTCGCCGCTGCGCACGCCTCGCTCGATCAGGACATCGACCGCCTCGTCGAGTCGGTCGACGACCTGCGGGTGCGCCAGGGCCTCGCCCACGTGCGGGAGCTGGCCACGCTGTGGGAGGATTCGGCGTTGCGTCCCAACGTCGTCCGGCGTGGAGCCGACCTCATCGACAGCGCGACCCGCGTCCAGGAGCGCGCGGTCCGCGACCTGAGCGAGGATGTCGCGTCGATCGCCCTGATGGAGGAGGAGGCGTCGGCCAACGAGGAGTGGGTCAGCTTCCTCATCTGGGCGGCGGCGCTCGCGGTCTTCATGCTCGTCCTCATGCTGCTGATGCGCCTCGTCTCACGCGCGCTCGGACAGGTCGTGACGGCGTCGAGCGCCCTGGAGAAGGGGAGGTACGACGAGGCCCGCCTGCCGTCGTCCCATCTCGCGCCCAACCGGGAGATGGCGCAGCTCGCGCAGACCTTCGAGCAGGTCGCGCTGAGCATCGCCCAGCGCGAGCGCCAGCTCCAGGACGACATCGAGAAGTTGAAGGAACTCGAGCGTCTCAAGCGCGATTTCGTCTCGACGGTGAGCCACGAGTTGCGCACGCCGCTCACGTCGATCCGCGGCGCGCTCAGCCTCGTCGTCGGCGGCAAGGTCGGCGAGCTCCCGGCGCGCGCGCGCGATCTGCTCCAGATCGCGGTGTCGAACACCGAGCGGCTCATCCGCCTGATCAACGACATCCTCGACATCGAGAAGATGGACGCCGGACAGGTCACGGCGCGACGCGATCGACTTCGGCTCCGTCCCCTGCTCGAGACCACGATCGCCGGCCTCGAAGGCCTCGCCGCCACCGCCAAGGTCACGCTCCAGCTCGAACCCGGTCCTGATGCCGACATCGTCGGCGACGCCGACCGTCTCGTCCAGGTGTTCACCAACCTCGCCTCGAACGCCGTGAAGTTCTCCCCGGCCCAGAGCTCGGTCGACTTCGCCGTCACGGTCGAGCGCGGTCAGGCGACGGTCTCGGTGCGCGACCACGGGCCCGGGATCCCCGAGGAGTTCGCGGCGCGGATCTTCGGCCGCTTCCAGCAGGCCGGCGGTGCCGACTCGCGCAAGAGTGGCGGCACCGGCCTCGGGCTCAACATCGCGAAGGCGATCGTCGAGTTGCACGGCGGGCAGGTCGGTTTCCGCCCGGCCGAGGGGGGCGGAACCATCTTCTGGGTGACACTGGCCACCACCCTGACGCCGTCGACGTCGTCGGACTCGCGTCCCGCGGTCCTCATCGTCGAGGATGATCCGTCGATGCGTGAGGTGCTGATCGCCCAGTGCGAATCGATCGCGCGGCCCCTCGCCGCCCAGAGTGCCGAAGCGGCATTCGACCTCCTCGACCGAGAGAAGGTCTCGGCGATCATCCTCGACCCCGGCCTCCCGGGGATGAATGGGCTGGCCTTCGCCCAGCGCATCCGACGCGACCCTCGATTGCGCACGATGCCGATCTTCCTCTTCTCGGCACGCGAGTACAGCGCCGAAGAGCTTCGAGCGTCCGGGATCCGCGCCGCCGATGCCTTCGTCAAATCGCGCGACGCCGAATCGGTGCTCTTCGATCGGTTGCGACGCGAACTCGCCCGCGCCTAGCGGGCCTAGCGGGCCTCGCTGGCGCGCAGCGCCAGTTCGAGGAGAGCGACGAATCGCGCGACCACTGCCGCGCGCTCCGCGAGCTCGAGTGCCGGGTCCTTCTCCCAGGTGAGCACGCGCGACTCAAACTCGCCCGCGAGTCGGCTCGCCTCGTGAAAGCCGTAGCTCCCCGCGGTCCCGTGCACCCGATGGAGATCCTGACGCAGCGCCGCGAGCACCGTGACCGAACCTGGATCGGCCGCCAGCGCCTCCGTCGACCGCTGGAAGATGGCGATCGTCGCCGGTGCGGCCGCCGCGTACCGCGTGCGCAGCTTCGCGAGTGTCTCGGAGAGCGGTGAGGGTGACATCAGGTGGAAGTATTGGCTCGCCGGGCGCGTTGCGCGAGCGCTCCCCTCGACCGGATATTGACCCACGATGCGGATCCTCTGCGCCGACGACGAACCCGACATCCGGACGATCCTCGAACTCGCCCTCGGTCTCGAACCCGAGCTCGAGGCGGAGTTCTTCGAATCGGGGATCGCGCTCATCGCGCGCGCGAAACAGGGCAACGTCGACGCAGTCCTGCTCGATGCGATGATGCCCGACGTCGACGGCTATGAGACCTGCCGGCGCCTGAAGGCCGACCCGGCGACCGCGCACCTCCCGGTCGTCTTCCTCACCGCCAAGGCCCAGCGCGGCGAGCTCGAGGGCGCGCTCGAGGTCGGCGCGATCGCCTGCCTCACCAAGCCCTTCGACCCCCTCACGCTCGCCGGCGAACTCATCGAGGTCCTCCGGCGCTGAGGTACGCGTGCCGTCGTATGTTTCATCGACCCCCGCGGCGATGAACGAGCCCTTCGGCACCTTCTTCTTCCCCGGCCCCACCGAAGTCCGCCCCGAGATCCTCCGGGCGATGGTGCAGCCGATGATCCCGCACCGGAGCGCTGAGTATCAGGCGCTCCATCGGCGCGTGAACCACGCCTTGCAGCAGGTCTTCCACACGCGCCGACCGGTGTACCTCGCTTCGGGGTCGAGCACCGCGATGATGGAGGCCGCGATCCGCAACGCGCCTGAGGGGCCGATCCTCTCGGTGGTGAATGGGGCCTTCGCCGAGCGATTCGCCCGGGTCGCGCAGCGCTGCGACCGGCGCACCCGTGTCCTCACCGTGCCGTGGGGGGAGACCGCGCCGCCCGACCTCGTGGAACAGCTCCTCGCCGAAGGCCACTTCGCCGCGATGACGGTGGTCCACTCGGAGACGAGCACCGGGGCGCTCAGCGACCTACGGACACTCGCGGAGCTCGCGCATCGTTACGGCGCGATGTGCCTCGTCGACTCGGTCACGGGAGTCGGCGGCGCCCCAATGGAGACCGACGCGTGGGGGCTCGACTTCGTGCTCACCGGCTCGCAGAAGGCGCTCGCGCTCCCGCCGGGGATGGCCTTCGCCGTCGCGAGCGAGGCCTTCGTGCTCCAGGCGTCGGCGACTCCGGCGCGCGGGAAGTACCTCGACATCGTGGAGTATGAGGAGTTCGCGCTCAAGTCACAGACGCCGAGCACGCCGGCTCTCCCGATCCTATTCGCCGCCGACGTGCAGCTGGCCGCGATCCTCAAGGAGGGGATCATCGCCCGCTGGGGACGACACGCCGAGATGCTCGCGATGACCGAACGGTGGATCGAGGCGTGCCGACGCGATGGACTCGCGCTGGCGATGCTCCCGCGCGCCGGGGAGCGGTCGCCCACCGTCAGTACGATCACCCTGCCCGACGGACTCTCGGCGCGCGAAGCGGTGGACCGCATCGGCGCGGAGGGATTCATCATCGGCACCGGCTACGGCGCCCTCCGCGACACCTCCATCCGGATCGGCCATATGGGCGACCACTCGGTCGAGACGCTCGGACCCTGTCTCGAAGTGGTCGGTGGCGTGCTACGGGCGATACAAGAGGGTCGACGGGGGGCGTGAGCGCTGGAGGGAGGCGGCGACCTCCCCGGCCCGCGCGAAGGCGCGCAACACGTTCTCCCCGGCGAGCTTCTTAAGATCGGCGTCACTCCAGCCCCGGCGGGCGAGTTCGGCGAAGAGCCGCGGATAGCTCGAGACGTCCTCGAGACCCACCACGACCTCCTCGATCCCATCGAAGTCGCCCCCGATGCCGACGTGGTCCGCGCCGGCGACGCGGCGGATGTGCTCGATGTGGTCGGCCACCTGAGCGAGCGTCGCGCGCGGCGCGGCGCGTCCAGCCGGCCGTTGCGCCGTCGGGACGCGATTCCACTCCACGAGCGCCTGGGAGGTGAAGCCCGGCACGAAGGTCACCATCACCACACCGCCGTTCGCGGCGAGTCGCCGAAGGATCGAGTCGGGGACGTTGCGCACGTGGTCGGCGAGCTCGCGCGCGTTCGAATGCGAGAAGATCACCGGCGCCTCTGCCACGTTGAGCGCGTCGCTCATCGTGGCGGGCGAGACGTGGGAGAGATCCACCAGCATCCCGAGCCGGTTCATCTCGCGCACCACCTCACGCCCGAAGTCGGTGAGTCCGCCGTGCGTCGCCGGCCCCGCCGCCGCGTCAGCCCAGCCCAAGGTGACGTTGTGGGTCAGCGTCATGTACCGCGCGCCGAGCGCGTGGAAGGCGCGCAGCGCGCCAAGGGAGTTCTCGATCGCGTGCCCCCCTTCCATCCCGAGCACCGAGCCGATGTGTCCGGCGGCGAAGGCTGCGCGGAATCCGTCGGCGGTCGTCACCGCCTCGAAGCGCTCGGGATACTTCGCGATGAAACGGCGCGCGATGTCGATCTGCTCGAGCTGCACCTTCGCGTAGCCCTGCCGCGCGATGTCCGAGTCTCCGGGGACGTACACCGACCAGAACTGACCCCCGACCATCCCCTCGGCGAGACGCGCCAAGTCGGTGTGCCCGCGTGTCCGACGGCGCAGGTCGTATGCCTCGACGTCGTGTGGCGCGGTGCTGTCAATCCGGATCGCCCACGCGAGATCGTTATGACCGTCGATCAGCGGCGACTCGCGCAGTACTTGGCGCGCCCGCTCGAGATGGGCATCGGGGCT
>JANNKK010000210.1:0-25641 GCA_031396245.1 Gemmatimonadaceae bacterium | reverse complement strand
AAGCTCGCCCTCCGACTGCCTGACGTTCAGTCCGATGCCGACCACGATGTGCCCGCCGGCCGAACCGTCATTCACGCCGTGACCGTGGCGCGCGGCGGCTCCTCCGCCTTCGGCACCACCGGCTCCAGCTTCTCCCGCCGTGCCTCTCGATTGAACCGTTCCAGATCCTCCGCGAACAGCTTCTGCATCCGATCGGTCTGCACCTTGAGCAGCTTCTCGAGCTCCGCGTACACCGTGAGCGCCTGGTCCGTCGGCCGGTACGGCCCCGACGACACCACGCCCGCCAGCCCCGCGATCTTGTTGTTGAGCTTCACCGGGAAGTTGAGCGGATCCTGATTGCTCTGGTTCTTCACCTGGTAGATCTCCGCTTCGACCGCCGCGAACGCCGCGGCAAGGGCGTCCGCCTGCCTCCGGAGGCGCGGAGCCTTGGTCGCACGGTCCTCGAGTTGCGCTTTCACGTTGCGGATCATCTTGACCGCGTCATTCGCCTCGCTCGTCTTGTCGCGCACCTTGATCAGAAACTCGAACTGCGCCACGAGGTCCGCCGCGGTCGCGGTGGTGCGCGGGTCGTCGAGCAGGTCGAACCGCTGAGTGAGCGGCGCGGCCGCCCCGACCGTCAGCCGCGCGGTGTAGGTGCCCGCCGGCGCCACCGGACCACGAGTGCTCCCCGCCCAGAGGATCATCCCCTGGAAGGTGCTCGCGTCGGGATGGCGCATATCCCATGTGAAGGAGTTGCTTCCCGCCGCGTTCGCGGGACGCGGGCCAGCGCCCGGACCACCGGGCCCTCCCGGCCCACCCTGCGGCGGCGCGGCAGGAGTCGCTGCCGGCGGAGTCGCGCCCGGCGCTGCCGCAGGCGGAGCCGGCGGCGCCGACTCGTACGACTTGATCACGCGGCCATCGGGCGCGAGGAACTCGAGCTTCACCTTCTCACCCGCCGTCTTGAGATGATAGAAGACCGTCACCCCACTTGGCGGATTCTGTCCGGGACGTGAAAAGCCGATGCCGGTGTTGGCGCCGCCACCACCACCACCGCCGCCGCCGAATCCACCGCCGCCCCAATCGATCCGATACGCGTCACGCGGCTCGAAGAGATGCGCCGCCGCGGCGAGCGCCTGCGGGTTCGCCTGCCGGAGCGTCGAGATGTCGTCCATCACCCAGAACGACCGACCGTGCGTCCCGACGATGAGGTCTCCCTCCTTCACCACGAGATCGTGCACCGGCACCGGTGGGAGATTCCGCTGCAGCCGCTGCCAGTTGGCGCCATCGTCGAAGGAGACCCACACGCCGCGCTCGGTGCCGGCGTAGAGCAGCCCGCGTCGCTCGGGGTCCGCCCGGATCACGCGCGTGAACTCATCCGACGCGATCCCATTCACGATCTTCGTCCAGTTCGCGCCGTAGTCGGTCGTCTTCCAGAGCGATGGCGAGAAGTCGTCGAGTTGGAATCGGTTCGCCGCGACGTACGCTGTTCCGTTCGCGAAGGTCGAGGCCTCGACCATCGAGATGCGCGCGAAATCGCCGACCCCGCGCGGCGTGACGTTGGTCCACGTCCTCCCTCCGTCGCGCGTGAGCTGCACGAAGCCGTCGTCGGTCCCCACCCAGATCTCCTGCGCCGACTGGAACGACTCGGCGATCGTGAAGATCGTCCCGTAGGTCTCGACGCCGGTCTGGTCCTTGGTGATCGGCCCGCCGCTCGCCCCGAGGGTCTTCGGGTCGTTGCGCGCGAGCGCGGGGGAGATGATGTCGAAGCTCTGCCCTTCGTTGGTCGACTTGAAGAGATGACTCCCACCGACGTAGAGCACCGTCGGGTTGTGCATCGACACGACGATCGGGAAGGTCCACTGGAACTTGTACTGGATGTCGATCGATGAATGCCCCATCGGGTTCATCGGCCACGCATTGATGTTCCGCTCGAGCCCGTTGCGCATGTCCTTTCGCGTCAGGTAGCCCGAGTAGCTGCCGGCGTAGACGATGTCGGGGCTCACCGGGTGCGCAGTGACATAGCCCGACTCGCCGCCGCCGGCGTCGGACCAGTCGCGGATCGAGCTGCCTCCCTCGGCGCGACTCGGGCCGCAGAGTGTCGAGTTGTCCTGCTGCGCGCCGCACACCCTGTACGGGAAGTGGTTCGTGACCGAGACGTGGTACATCTGCGCCGTCGCGAACTCCTGGTCGCTCCAGGTCTGGCCGCCATTGAAGCTCACATTCGCGCCGCCGTCATTCGCCTCGACCATCCGCATCGGATCGTTCGGCGCGATCCACATATCGTGGTTGTCGCCGTGTGGCACCTGGATCGTCTGGCGGAAGGTCTTCCCTCCGTCGGTGCTCCGGAAGAAGGAGACGTTGAGGCCATAGACGACGTTCGTGTCCTTCGGATCGGCGTAGAGCTTCGAGTAGTACCAGGCGCGCTGGCGCAGCGAGCGGTCGCGGTTGAGCCACTGCCACGTCGCGCCCCCATCGTCGGAGCGATACACGCCACCCGAATCGTTCTCGATGATCGCCCACACCCGCTGCGGCTTGGCCGGAGAGACGGCGATCCCGACCTTCCCCCAGAGCCCCTTCGGCAGGCCGGGATTCGCGGTGATCTCCCTCCACGTCGCGCCACCGTCGGTCGTCTTCATCAGCCCGCCGCCGGGGCCACCCGAGTTCATCATCCACGAGCGACGATAGGCGTGCCAGAACGCGGCGTAGAGGGTGTTCGGGTCGCTCGGATCCATGATCAGATCCGAGATGCCCGTCGAGTCGTTCCTGAAGAGGATCTTCGCCCAGGTCTTGCCGCCGTCCGCCGTCTTGAACACTCCGCGGTCGACATTATTGCCGAACGCGTGCCCCAACGCGCCGACGTACACGACATCGGGATTCGTCGGATGCACGCGCACCCGGGCGATGTGCTGCGTCTCCTTGAGGCCCATCAATGTCCACGTGCGGCCGCCGTCGGTCGTCTTCCACAGGCCGTCACCGTGCGAGGTGTTGCCGCGGATGTCGGTCTCACCCCCACCGACGTACACGATGTCGGGGTTCGACTCGGCCACGCCGATCGCGCCGATCGTGCCGCCGAAGTACCGGTCGGTCGAGGGATGCCAGTTCGAGCCACCATCGGTCGTCTTCCAGACGCCGCCGCCGGTGGTGCCCATCCAGTATTCCATCGGACGGCTCGCGGAGCCGGCGACGGCGACGGATCGTCCGCCGCGCGCGGGGCCGAGTTCGCGCCAACGAAGGGCATTGAGTGCCGAGGGATCGACGCCCTGCGCGATGCTCGCGCTCGGGAGGACGACGAGCAGGACGGTGACCAGGTGGATCAGCTTGCGAACGGACACGTGGAGCAGCCTCCGCAGGAGTGGAAAATGCCAAGGAAGCGACGTTCGCTCGCGAAGGGTCGCGACGCAAGGGTGGAGCGGTCGTAGATTGCCCTTCATCGCAGTTCGATCCGATCCCCACTCGAGGCCCGTTCGATGTCACGTCCGCTCATCCCTGCGTCCGCGCTCCTTCTTGCCCTCGGCGCGTGCGGCGGCAAAGCCGACGACGCCGCACCGCCGCCGGCGCCGCCGCGCGATCCCAACACGCCGCTCGCCGTCGCGAGCACGGGTCTCGCGACCCCCGAGTCCGTGCTCTGGGATGCCGCGCGGAGCGTCTGGTACGTCTCCAACATCAATGGCTCGCCGACCGCGAAAGATGACAACGGCTACATCGTCCGCTTGGGGCCCGACGGGCAGACGCTCGATTCGCTCCCCTTCATCGCCGGTGCCGATGACGACATCACGCTGAACGCGCCGAAGGGACTTGCCCTCCAGGGCGACACACTCTGGGTCGCCGACATCGACGCGCTGCGCGGCTTCAACGTGGTGAGCGGAACGATGGTCGCCACAGTGAACCTCACGCCGTTGCGCGCGACCTTCCTGAATGACGTCGCGGTGGGAAGCGAGGGAGAGGTCTACATCACCGACAGCGGCATCGCGTTCGGCGCCGACGGCTCGGTGTCGCACCCCGGCTCGAGCGGGGTCTTCGTCGTGCGCAATCGCGCCGCGTCGCAGGCCGTCCTGCTGCCGAGGGAATCCGCCGCGAACGGCATCACTTGGGACCGCACGCGCAACGCCTGGCTCATCATCGGCTTCAACTCGCCGAGTGTCTTCTCGTGGGTGCGCGGCGCGACGCAGGTCACCGTGCTCGGCACCGGGCCCGGTGGTGGCGACGGCATCGAGATGCTCACCGATGGTCGCGCACTCTACACCAGCTGGGCCGACTCGTCGCTGACTTTCTTCTCGGGCGGTGAGTCGACGACGATGCGAAAGGGACTGAACGCGCCCGCCGACCTGGGCTACGATCCGGCGCGAGGGATCGTCGCCGTGCCGCTCTTCAGTGACAATCGCGTCGAGTTCTGGCCGATCGACGCGGTGAAGCCGCCTACGGGCAACTGACTCGCGTCGCCGTGAACGCGACGGCTTGACCGTCGCGGTCGCGGGCGGTGCCGCGGAGCAGGTCGGCGCCGAGTCGGACCACGTTCGCCGTGAGTCGCGGAGCGGAGACGGGGCGAGCGATCGCGATCACGAGCGAGTCGCCGACCTGTCCGACGATCGTCGGCGCGATAAGCACGCTGTCGGAGCGCACGACCGTGCGCGTGCGCCAGCATCCGTCGAGCCGGGCGCCGAGATCCGACCGACCGAGTTCGGCCGGCCCGTCGCGGTCGACGACTATTCGGGGACTGAGTTGCGCCACGGCCTCACCGGCCACCGCGGGCGCTGCGGGCACCGCGGCCCGCAACCGGACCGCGCCTGCAGGCGCCTTCTCGCGTTCGCGCGCGTCGCTAGCGATCGCTTTGAGCGCGGCGCTGACTGAGGTGCTCTCGACGCGTTCCGGCGCGGCGGGCGGCGCGGCAGGTGGCGCAACCGGCGGCGCGATCGCTCCGGCGCCCGACGCCACTTCGCCGCGGCGCGGTTCGGCCGCCGCATCAGCTTCCGCGATCCGGGCCCGCCGAACTGGTGCCGCCTTCGCGGGCTCCGCGCTCGCTTGCGGCGCCGGGGCTGACGCCGGCGGCGCGACACTCACCGCCGTGCCGGTGGCCAAGTCCGACGTCGACTCGACCTTCGCCAACGGCACTGCGTCATCCGCGAAGTTCAGCCGCGCGACGTAGCCCACGCCGACGAACAGCGCGAGTCCGGCCGCGATCCGCATCCAGGGCCGCACCGTGGACCGCGGCTTCGCACCCGCTGCGCTCGTCCGCGACGGGATCACATCCCCCGGCACCACGTCGAGCGCCCGCACGATGCGTGAGCTCGTGGCGATAAGGCCGCGCGCCTCGGCCGCCGCCGCCGCCCACTCGGGATCGCGCTCGACCAGTGACGCGATACGCGCCGACTCCTCGACATCGAGTTCCCCATCGAGCCAGGCGTGGATCATCCCCTCATCAGGACGCGGCACTTGAACCTCCACGGCGCTGGCCTTCCAGCGCCTCGTATGTCTCGGCGAGTCGCTTCCGCGCCCGCGACAATGTCGTCCCCACCGAACTCCTCTCGATCTTGAGCACGTCGGCGATCTCACCGTAGTCCAGCCCTTCTTCCTTCAGCAGCAGCGCCTGGCGATCCCGCTCGCCGAGTGCTTCGAGCGCTTTCCGCGCGAGCGCCGCCTCCTGCGCCCGTTCCAACGTTTGCTCCGGCGATGGCGCCTCGTCGTCCCGATGCTCCGAGGCGAGGAGCTCCAGGTGCCGCCGGTTGCGCGCATCGCGCCGCGCCCCATCGCGCACCAGGTTGTGCGCCACCGCGAAGACCCACGACCGTTCGTTCACGATCGTCTCCTGCCTAAGGGCCCGGACGAACGTCTCCTGCGCCACTTCCTCGGCCCAGTCGCGGTCACCCAACCGCCTGGTGAGATACCGCACGAGGGTCTCGTGGTAGGTGCGGAAGAGACGTTCGGCCTGGTCCACCAGGGTCACCAGTCCCGGACGACCGCGGCGATCGTCGCGGTGTCGAGCTTCTCGGTCGCGTCACTCGCCAACAGGATCGTCACCGCGCGCCCGTGCACCTCGACACTCTCGCCGAGCGCGAAGATCTCCTTCAGTTCGCTGATCTCCTCGATGAGCTTGAAGTAGGCCGGCGAGTAAGGACGGACCTTCACGGTGCGCGCATCCTTCGCGGCGACGCGCTGATCCATCCAGACGCCGCTCTGCAGCACGAAGCTCCTCGTGCCGGCGCGGCGCACGCCCGCCTTCGCCGCGGCGACGTCGGCCTCACCCACCGACCGTGCATCGCGCATCTCGGCTGAGAGCTTCGCCGCCTCGAACTCGCTCCGCTCGCGGGCCATCGCTGGCGCCGGCGCGGCCGAAGGCCTTGCCGACCCAGTGTCGTTCGCGCCGGTGCCACTGGCGCCGGCCACGCCGCGCGCCAGATCACCGCGCCGCATCGGCTGCGACTGGTTCGCGACAGTCATCCCCGGCTCAAGAACGAGATAGGACGTGAGTTCGGTCGGGATCCCCCACCGCTCACCCAGCTCGCGCAGTTCGGAATCGACCTCACTCGAGCCGCCGTGCTTCCGGCGCTCGGCGCTGAGCCACCCCACGCGCTGCGTCGCCCAGAGCCGCCCGACGAACGCGTCCGCGGTCCGCCGCTCCGGGAACCGTGCCTCGGCCTCCCAGGTCACCTGACCCTGCGGCGTGTCGCCGGTGATGGTCACCCGCGACCTTCCACCTTCCACCTTCCACCTTTCACCTGCGGTTTGATAGCGCGCCAGGATCGTCAGCTCTTGGCCCGCGAATAGATCAAGCCTCCCCGCCGGTTGCAACCCGAAGAACCGCACACCATCCGCGCGCAGCTTCAGGTTGGTCGCCACCGGGCGCGTCAGCCGCTCCGCCACCACGCCGACCACGCGCTCCACATCCTCCTCCGGACGCACGAAGTGGGCGGTGCCGGCGCCGTCGAGCGCCACCTGCTCCAGGAGCTGCGCATTCACATCGGCACCAACGCCGAAGGTGAACACCCGCCGCTCCCCACGCAACTCGCTCGCACGCGCCGCCAGGCGTTCAGCGCGACGCTCGCCGACCGTCGGCGCGCCGTCGGTCATGAAGAGCACCAACGCGAGACGCCCACGCGATTCGTCGGCCTCGAGTGCGCGCTCCAGCGCGCCACCGATGTTCGTGCCGCCATTCGCGCGCAACGCCTCGAGCCAGCGCTCAGCGCTTGCGCGGATCTCGCGCGTGACCGGCGACCAGCCCTCACGGAAGTCCTCGACGTCATTCGAGAAGGCGATCAACCGGAAGCGATCGTTCGGACCAAGTGAGCCGAGGAACTGGCGTCCGGCGGCCTTCGCCTGCGTCATCTTGACGCCGGCCATCGAGCCGGAGACGTCGATCACGAAGGTGATGTCGCGCGAGGTCGCGGCTCGCACGACCGCGGGCGGCGTCAGTGTGATCATCGCGTAGCCTTCGTCGGCGCGCGGCGCGTGGGTGAGCACGCCGATCGAAGCGCGCGCGGCATCGCGCACCGGGACGAGCAGGGTCACCGTGCCATTCGCATCGCGCACGTGCGCCAGACGGCGCGAGCCGTCGCGTTCCAGCTGCACGCGATGCGTCGGCGACCAGACCTCGCCGAACCCCTCACCTGCCGGCCAGCGGAGCGAGAGCTCGGTGCCGCTCCCCGAGGTGCCATTCCCGCGAGGTGCCGGCACATCGACGCGCAGCGCGTCCCCTTCACGCTCGGCCACCGCGCGGAAGCGCACGACGACGGTGCGGGTCTCCCCCGGCTGGATCGGGAAGATCCGGGTGCGGAAGAGGCCCATGCCCATCCATTCGACCAGCGCGGGATCCTTCTTGCGGCGCACGATCTCCTCGTACACGCCGCGCGCCCGGTTGGCATCGAGCGCCTCACCGGTCACGAGCTCGCCGTCGATCTCGAGCGCGAGGTCCTCGAACGCCGCGTTGCGCGGAAGGGGGAGGATGTAATCCGCCTCGCCGATCCCGTGGCCGTGATTCGTCCACCGCTCGGTGACCTCGTAGCGCAGCACGCGACCGTCGAGCGTCACGCGCACCTCACGGCCCGTGCGCTCGACGATCTCGCGGTTCGAGCAGGGCGGCTGCGGGCAGGGCGCGCTGATGCAGACGATCCGTCCGCACGGGATGGGGCGCTCGCGGATCTCGTCCTGGGCCCAGAGCTCCGGGGCCAGCAGTGAGGGAAGCGCGATTAGGAGCAAGCGGTTCGAGCGGTACACGGGTTCTCCAAGGTCGGTGACACCAAGGAGACGTCGGCCGCGCGCGAACTTGCACATCGACTTCGGACGTCGCGTAACAGCTTGTCCGGCAATCACTTACAGCAACCGCCACGGCACCTCCGACACGAAGGCACGAAGACGCGAAGGAAGGGCAACAACTCCGCAAGAACGACGACGACAAGAACGGGGGGAACGACAGCGACACCGGCCTGTCGCTGAGTTCCCCCCAGTATTTGCAGTTGCAGTTCCTTCGCGTCTTCGTGCTAGCTGTTGCAGTTCTCTGTGCCCTCTGTGTCTCTGTGGTGGGCAGTAGTAGTTGTCTTCGTGGTGAGTCAGGTCTCCGTCTCTTCCTCTTTGCTGATCGCGCCGGCGGTCCGCGTCGGCGTCCGCTCGATCACGCGGACGGCCAGCAGGTTCTGGTCCGCGCGGTGCACCGTGTTCATCAGGTTCTCCGCCGGTTGCCGCGACGCCCACCCGAGTGAGAACGGCACCGGCGCCGTGCGCAGCGCCGCCGCCTGCATGCGCTGCGCCACCATCATCGTCTGCGCCTCACTGGCCCCGCGGAGGAGTATCACGAACTCGTCGCCCCCCACGCGGATCACCGGCTCCTCGGCGCGCACCTGCCGCATCAGGAAGCGGCTCATCCGGATGAGCGTGTTGTCCCCCATCTGGTGGCCGTGCGTGTCGTTGTAGGTCTTGAAGTGATCGATGTCGATGAAGAGCGTCCCCCACGGCGTCTCCGAGGGACTCAGCACCGTATCCATATCGGCGAGGTACCGGCGATTGAAGCACCCGGTGAGCGGGTCGCGCATCGACTGCTGACGCAGTTCCTCTTCCATCGCCTTTCGCTGCGTGATGTCCACCAGCAGTCCGTGGTAGAGCATCTCCCCGGTGGTGTCGTCGCGCACACAGAACACCGAATCGAGCACCGTGAGCAGTCCGCCGTCGGGCCGCACGAGTTGCAGTTCGAAGTCGCGCACCGACCCTTCGCGCTCGATGATCTCGAGCTCCGCAATCCGCCGCGCCGGGTCGACCACCAACTCGTTCGCGCCATACGCCTGCAGGTCCTTGAGCGACCGCACGCCGAGAAGGGCGAAGAAGGCGGGATTCGCATCGAGCACGTCACCGCGCTCGTTCGTGATGTAGATCGCCTCGCGCAGGTTCTGCACGAGACTGCGGAGAGCGTCGGCGTCGCCGAGTGAGCGGAAGGTCACGCGGTCCCCGCGACTGGGGCCGCTGCCGGCTCCGCCACCGGTGCTGCCACCGGCTCTGCCACAGTGATCGGCGCCTTCTCATCCACCACCGCCACCCGCCGCTCCCACTGGCGCATCATCGCGGCGAAGGCGGTCGCGGCCTCGGGCTCGAAGTCGGAGCCGGCCCCCTTCTCGAGGTGCTGCAGCACCTTCTCCGATTCCCACGCTTCACGGTACGGGCGGTTGGTCCGCAGGGCGTCATAGACGTCGCAGACGTGCACGAGCTTGCTCGCGGAGTGCACGCCGCGCTCGAAATGCCGCTTCGGATAGCCCTGCCCATTGATCATGATGTGGTGTTCGTAGGCGACCGCGGCCGCGAGGTCCAGGTCCCGGTCACTCTCATAAATGATCTTCGCCCCGTCAACGGGGTGTCGGCGCATGATGACCCATTCCTCCTCCGTCAGCTTCCCCGGCTTGGTGAGGACCTCCTTCGGGATCCGCACCTTCCCCAGGTCGTGCAGGAGCCCGGCCACGCCGAACGCCCGCACATCCTTCGCCCCCATCCCCAGCCACTCCGCCAGCGCCATCGTCAACACGCTGACATTCAAGCTATGCGTGGTCGTGTACTGGTCGAACTCCTTCAGCTGCAAGAGCGGGATCACGATGTTCTTGTCACCGTGCATCGCCACCGAGAGGGACCGCACCACCGACTCGGCCTCGATCAGCGGCAGCTCGCCATTGAGCTGGACCTCGTTGTTGATGTACCGGATGGCGTCGGCCTCGTCACCGAGCGAGTAGGTCACCGTCGCGGTCGGCATCGACACATCCTCGACCGGGCGCACCTGCTCGTCGCTCCCCTTCACCCCGATCGCGCCGAACTTGATCGTCGACCGTCGTTCGGGGCTCCGGCCCGCGCTATCCACCGCCTGAAGAGTGAGACGCGCGAGCACCTCTTCGAGGAACACCTCGAACTCCTCCCGCGTCGTACCCCGCACGAACTCGAGCCGTTGGACCCCGGCGTTGGCGAGCCGGACTCCCCAGCCCCAGTCGCCCAGTTCCCGCATCGCCAGCTCTCCATAGATGACGTCCTGACCCAGGAATGAGAAACGGGGACGGGGGTCGTTCTCCTGGAGCCGGAGGAGCGTCTCGAAGGCCGCGTCGATCGTCTTCTCGCGCTGCGGGTGCCCCTCTCCATAGAGTGACATCGTCGCCAGCGACTGGGCGAAGCCGGTGAGGAACTTGATCGGCTCGCTCATACCCCGGGACCGCCGGAGGCCGGCGTGATCGCGGCGCCGCGCGGAGTCACCGATGCCCGGATCTCCGCATCCGAGCTCGCCGCCGCCAATGACAGCGCTTCCTTCGCCGCCTTCTCCTCGCGCCAATGCACAGCGAGTCCTTCGAGCGCCGCGAGTAGCTCCGGGGTCTTCGGCGCGAGTGCCGGCCGCTTGAGGACCTTCCCCATCTTCACCGCTCGATTGGCCAACCACTGCGCCGTCTCCGGTCCCTTGTAGCTCGCGAGGGCGCGGATGCCCAGCGCCCGCAGGTCGGGGGAGATCGTCGCGTCGTCGGCCCGAACGCGGAGCATCGCTGCCGCGTCGCGGGGACAGTTGCTCACCGCGGCGCCGAGCCCCAGACGGAGCGTTGCCTCGTCGGCGTCAGCGAGGGCGCGCACGATCGCCGCGTCGCGCCGTTCCGGACTCCTCAGTTGCTGCCTGAGCGCTTCGCGCCGCACCAACGCATCGGGGTGCGCGAGCCACTGCGCCGCATCGTAGCCCGACTGCCACTCGGGATTCCGTCCGAGCAGCGCGATGATCGGCCGAACGAGTGCCCACCGCATCCCGGCCAGACGTTCTCGGATGATCGGCCCCGCTGCCGCTCCCACCGAGCCGAGGAGGTCGATTATCCGCTCCTGCCCCTTCTCGTCCTCCGCCTCGTCGAGTGCATCGAGGATCGGCTCCACTGCCGCGGTCCCCATCCGCTTCACCATCCGTTGCAGCGTCAGGAACGGGATCGGGTCGAGCGCGAGCTGGAGTCGCAGGTGCTGCGGCGTGGCGACGTGCCGCCAGAGTTGCTCGCGCATCCACATCGCCGGCGCGTTGTCGACGAGGTTGAGCAGTGGCGCGAGGTCGGGCCGCGAGATCATCGAGTCGACGGATCTCCACACCTGATCGCCGAGCATCTCGATCTCGAGTCCCATCGCGAGCAGTCGCTCCGGTTCGATCGGGAAGCTGTGCTCGGCGCTTTGGAACACCGGCGCTTCCTTCGCCATCTTGTCGAGCGCGAGCCGGTAGCCATCGGGATTCGGGTCGTCGAGCTTCCATCCTTCGATCAGCTTCGAGACCTGTTCCCGCAGCGCGCCGTCGGCCTGGCCGCGCGCCTGGACCGTCCCCGAATCGGCGTGCACCGCCATCTTCGAGAGCATCCGCACCATCGAGTGGGAGATGTTCTGCCCCGAGGTGTCGGCCGCGGCCTTCACGAGATCCACCACCGCGTCCACCGCCATCCCCTGCGCCGCATCGGTCACGAACTTCCGCCGCTGGCGGACGTCCCCACCCATCTTGAGCACCCGGCCCAGCGCCTCGGGCGAGAGGGTGCTCACCAGCTGGCTCACCCGCTTGCTGAGCGCCGCCGCATCCTTCCCCCCCTTTGCCTTCACCTCTGCGGCGATCTGGAGGAGATAGCCGACCACCACCTGATCATAGGCCGCGTCGCGCTTGGTATCCTCGATCGCCTTCGCGACGAGCTTGGGATCCACCGAGCTGGCGTCGTCGGGATCCACTTGCACCCCCAGCTCGCCCACCAGCGCCGCGCGCGCGAGGCCGATCCAGAGCTGGGCCGAGCGATTCGCCGAACCGTGGGCGTGCATCGCCCCGTCCTCTCCCCCTTCGGGGTCGGGGGGGCTCCCGTCGTCTTCGATCAGCTGCAACTGCGCGAAGGTCATCGGGAAGAGTCGAACGTGCGGCCACTGCGTCAACACTTCCGGCCCTTCGAGCCCGATCGGCCGCGGCAGCCGGCCCGCATCGACCGAGACGGTCGAGAGCATCGACGTCAGCTCTTCCTCGGTGATCCCGCGCGAGAACTTGAGCGCGCCCAGATGATGGCGATGGAGTCGGGTCGCGAGTTCGCGGAGCACCGGGTTGCTGTCGTCGGTCGCGACCCCTTCGATGATCAGCTGGTGCCGCGCGACGCCGAGGGAAAGGGTCTCGCGCTCCTTGAGCAGCGCGTCGAGCCGACGATTCACCTCGCTCGAGGTGTTCTCGAGGAGGGGATGCCCGGCCGGGTAGATGGCGTTCTTGTGGAGCCCGATCGAGAGCTCGAGAAGGAAATCCGAGAGCTCCTTGGATAGCGCCGCTGATTCGCCGCCCGTCGTCAAACGCGCCATTGTCGCAATCTAGGATAGCGCCGGCCCTCCGGAAGACGTATCTCTGGGGGCGTGGCCGACCGTACAACCCTCGAAGCCGTCGCCCGGTGCGTGGTCCCCCACGCCTTCGAGAACGCCGCCCGTGGTGATCGCCTGATCGGCCGGCTCGGTGAGTTCGTCGCCACGCTCCCTTCGCGCCGCCGCCGCGACTTCGAGCGCGCCCTCGCGATTCTCGGTTCCCGCTTCGCTCCCCTACTGATCCTCGGCGCGCCGATCCCTCTCCGTCGCCGAACGCCGGAGTCGGGCGCGAAGGTGATCCACGGCTGGCTCGAGTCGCGATTCCCCCTCTGCCGCACCATCGCGCAGGGGGTGCGGAAGATCATCCTCTTCGTCGAGTACTCGACCCCCGCGGCGCACAACGAGATCGGCTATCACGGGCCCTATCACCCGCGCGGGCCGACGGTGCGCTGGGAGGGCGCGCTCCCCGGCGAACCACACGAAGCCGAGCCGGTGGCGCGTGCTCCGATCCCCGAATCCGCGCACCGCCCGCCGCCGTCCGCCGTCCGCCTTCGTCCGTTCGAACTTGGCGCCTGGAAGTCCCTGAAAGCCGATGTCCTCGTGATTGGCTCCGGCGCCGGCGGCGCGGTCGCTGCCGCTCGCTTGGCCGAGGCCGGCCACGACGTCCTCATCGTTGAAGCCGGCGCGCTCCGCAGTGGCGCCGACTTCGACGAGAACGAGGCCCATCTCTACCGCGCCCTCTACGCCGAGCAGGGCCACCGCGCGACCGACGACCTTGGCGTCTCGATCGTGCAGGGCGTTGGAGTCGGGGGCGGCACCGCGGTCAACTGGATGGTGATGCTGCGCACTCCCGACTGGGTGCTCGACGAGTGGGCCACCTATCACGGCACCGAGGGGATGAGCGCCGCCGACCTCGCTCCCTGGTTCGACCTGGTCGAGGAGGAGACGCACACTCGCACGGTGCCCGACGACGCGCACTCTCCATCCAATCGGGTCATCTTGGGAGGCGCGCGCGCACTCGGCTGGTCGGCCTTCCCTGCGCGGATCAATGCTGTTGGTTGCGTCAGGACGGGATTCTGCGGCTACGGCTGCCGCGTCGGCGCCAAGCAGGACGGGTTGCAGACCTATCTCCCGCGCGCGCAGCGCGCCGAGGCGCGACTCCTCCCGCACGCGCGCGCGCTGCGCATCGAGTTCGTGGACCGCGCGGGCTCCTTCCCCAAGAAGCGCGTCACGTTGCGCCACTCACCGCCCGGCCACGTCGCCGCCGACATCACCGTCGAGGCACCGATCGTGATCCTCGCCGGCGGCGCGATAGAGACACCTGCGCTCCTGCAACGCTCGGCCCTCGATGGGGAAGCAACGGGGAAGTTCCTGCGTCTCCATCCCACCACCGGCGTGATGGGCCTCTACGACCACGAGATGTACGGCGCCGGCGGCATCCCTCTGAGCGCCGTGTGCGATGAGTTCCTCGCGCGCGATCCCACCGGCTACGGGAGTTGGATCGAGTGTCCGCCGATGCATCCCGCGCTCACCGCCGCTTCGCTGCCCGGCTTCGGCAATCTGCACCGTGACACGATGCTCGGTTTCGTGAACTTGGGCGCACTGATCGTGTTGACGCGCGACGGCGCGCGCCGCGGCGTCTCGAACGGCGACGTGCGTGCGCGCGAGGACGGCACTGTTTCCATCCGCTATGCCCTGGACCCCGCCGACGCCTCCCATATGGAAGCGGGGATGGTCGCCGCGGCGCGGCTCCACTTCGCCGCCGGTGCCACCGAGGTCCGCTCCCCGCACTCGCGCCCGGTGATCCTCACCTCGGCGCGTGACGTCGAGCAGCTCCGCCACCGCCGCGTCGGCGCTAACGAGATCGCCCTCTTCTCGGCGCACGTGAATGGCACCGTCCGGATGGGCGTCGACCGCCGGAGCGCCGGCACCGACCCCCACGGCGAGGTCTTCGGCGCGCCCGGCGTCTTCGTCGCCGACGGTTCCCTCCTGCCGACCGCGCTCGGCGTCAACCCGCAGGAGACGATCATGGTGCTGGCGAGCGTGGTCGCCGAGCGGATTTCGGCGCGTCGGAGGCCCGGCTAGCTTTCTCGCGCGCAGCGCTACTGTCGTCGCTGCCGTCCGCCGTCTGCCGTCTGCCCTCTTACCGTACTCTCCGTGCCCGCAGACCCCGCCGTCCAGAAGTTGGCGATCGACACCGTTCGTACCCTCTCGATGGATGCCGTGCAGAAGGCCGAGTCCGGGCATCCCGGCACGCCGATGGCATTGGCGCCCCTCGCGTACGCGCTCTACACGCGCCACGTGAAGCACAACCCCGCCGATCCGCGCTGGCCCGATCGCGATCGCGTCGTGCTCTCCGCCGGCCACGCGTCGATGCTACTCTACTCGACGCTCTATCTCACCGGCTACGACCTCTCGCTGGATGAGATCAAGAACTTCCGGCAGTGGGGGAGCAAGACGCCGGGACATCCCGAGTATGGCCACACGCCGGGGATCGAGACGACCACCGGGCCGCTCGGCCAAGGAATGGCGAACGCCGTGGGGATGGCGGTGGCCGAAGCGCATATGGCGGCCCTGTTCAATAGAGAGGGGCACCAGGTGCTCGACCACTACACCTGGTTCATCGCCGGTGATGGTTGCCTGATGGAAGGGATCTCGCACGAAGCCGCGTCGTTCGCAGGTCATCAGAAACTCGGAAAGTTGATCGGCTTCTTCGACGACAATCGGATCACGATCGACGGCCGCACCGATCTCTCCTGCAGTGACGATGTGCAGAAGCGGTTCGAGGCGTATGACTGGCAGGTGCTCCACATCGCCGACGTGAATGATCAGGCGCAGATCGACAAGGCGATCGCTGCGGCGAAGGCCGACGCGTCACGCCCGACGTTGATCGTCACGCGGACCATCATCGGTTACGGCTCACCCAACCGCGCCGACACCGCCAAGGCGCACGGCGAAGCACTCGGCAAGGACGAGGTGCTGCTCACCAAGAAGGCGTACGGGTGGCCGAGCACCGAGCCCTTCTTCGTGCCGCCGGAGTCGCTCGAGCATTGGCGCGACGCGAAGGAGCGTGGGGTGAATCTCCAGGCCGAGTGGATGCGCCGGTTCGCCGAGTATGCGAAGGCGTTCCCGAGCGAGGCCAAGGAGTTGGGACGGCGCTGGCATGGCGATCTGCCGGCCGGCTGGGAGCGGACGATCCCCGAGTTCGACGCGACCAATGGGAATGTCGCGACGCGTGCGGCGTCGGGCGTGGTGCTCAATGCGGTGGCGCCGGCGATCCCGGAGTTGATCGGCGGCTCGGCCGATCTCGCCGGGAGCAACCTCACGAGCATCAAGGGCAGCTCGCCCTTCAACGCGAGTCAGCGTGGGGGGCGGAATTTCAACTTCGGCATCCGCGAGCACGCGATGGGCGCGGTGATGAACGGGATGGCGCTGCACGGCGGGATCATCCCCTACGGCGGGACGTTCCTCGTTTTCGCGGATTATATGAGGCCTGCGATCCGTCTTGCCGCGCTGATGCGCCAGCAGGTGATCTATGTGTTCACGCACGATTCGATCGGACTCGGCGAGGATGGCCCGACGCATCAGCCGGTGGAGCATCTCTCTTCGTTGAGATGCATCCCGAACCTGCTCGTGCTCCGGCCGGCGGATGCGGGAGAGACCGCGGAGGCCTGGCGCGTGGCGCTGAAGCATCGGACCGGACCGGTAGCGCTCGTCCTCACGCGGCAGAAGCTGCCGTTCATCGATCGCGCGACGCACGGAGCCGCAAGTGGCGTGGCGAAGGGCGCTTATGTGCTGAAGGACGCGCCGGCTGGCTCGACACCGAAGGCGGTGATCCTTGCGAGCGGTTCAGAGATTGAGATCGCGCTCAAGGCGCAGGTCGAGCTCTTGAAGCAGGATGTGCCGGCGCGTGTGGTGTCGATGGCGTCGATGGAGCTGTTCGCTTCTCAGCCCGTCGCGTACCAGGAGGAGGTGTTGCTAAAGGGTGTGCGCCGCGTTGCGGTCGAGGCGGCGCACCCGCAGTCGTGGTATCGGTGGGTCGGCATCGAGGGAAAGGTCGTCGGGATCGAGACGTTCGGGGCGAGCGCGCCGTATCAGCGGATCTATCGGGAGTACGGCGTCGGCGTGGATCACGTGGTCGAGGCCTCGCGGTCCTAGGCCTAGACCGTACCGACATTCGCCGGTCCCTCTTGGAGAAAGGATCAGGGCCTGATCGTCACACTCACAATCGAATCCAGCCTCGGGAACGCCGTCCGCAGATACCGATTCCCCTCCGCCGCGATCCGCCCCTGATCCGGCCCAGGTCCATACGGCGCTCCCTCGCCGTACTCCGCGAACAGCCGCTCGACCGCATCCATCCCGCGCACCACCTCTCCGACCGGCGCGAAGCCCATCGCATCTAGTTGGCTGTTGTCGGCGAGATTCACGAAGAGCTGCGTGGTGCGCGTATTCGGCGAGCTGCCAGCCGCGAAGACCACGGTGCCGCGCCGATTCCCAGTTCGGACCGGATCGTCGGTGAGCGACAAGTTTCGGAACGCTGCGTCAACCTCTGGCCTTCCCGAGAGCCCGAACTGGGCCACGAACCCTGGCCGCACGCGGAAGAACTTCGCGCCCTCGAAGAACTTGTGTTGCGCGAGGTAGTGCACGCGATCCGCGCCGAGCGGCGCCCACTCGCGGCGCACACGTATCTCGACTTCACCCTTGCTCGTGCCGAGCACGACCGTGAATGAGTCCGGCGCGGCCGCGGCCAAAGCAGCGCGGTCAGGCGTGACGAGGGCAGGATCAGCCGATGCGGGCGCGCCTTCGCCGCCGCACGCGGCGAGGAAGATCGCGGATGCGATCAAGCAGTGGTCTCGTTGCATTCGATGCACGCCGGTTACGGGGAAGCAGGCAGACGCACTCAACTTAGAGTCGTGCCCCGCCGTCCGCCCACCGCCGTCCGCCGTCTGCCTCTTCAGAAATCATCGATATTGCCAATGTTCCCGAATCGCGGATTCACCACCGAGTTGAAGATCGACCCGAACCGGTACTGGATCCCGAAGAAGGTGAAGTACCGATAGTTCGTCTGCAGCGACCGGAGCCGCGCCACCACTTCCTCCGGCGCGAGCCCCTCATTCGGCAGGTACAGCTGGTTCCGGACGCGGCTGAGCTGCCCATCCACGTTGAACGTGAGGCCGCGCCCGAGGTTCATCTCGATCCCGCCGCGGATCCCCGCGTTGTAGTACTTGAGCCCATCCAGATACTGCGAGCCGAAGAGCGTGACGTTCGCCTGCCCCCACTTCTGCCGCGCGCCGAAGGTCGCATCCAGCGTGTGCACTGGCCGCGTCTCCTCGGTCTTCCCGTAGATCGTCTCGATGTTGTAGTTGAGGTCGCGCACACCGACGGTGTAGAGCACGGCGAGCTTCCGCCGCGTGAAGTCCTTGTACGGGAAATAGTCCCACTCGACTGCCGCGCTCACCTGCGTCGCGAGGTCGAGGTTGTTGAACACGGTGTTCGAGACGATCCCCCGACCACCCACCGAGAGGTGCGGGCTCACGCTCTTCACCGCCATCCCGCTCAGGTTCGAACTCCGGCGGATCGCCGTGAAGGTCACCGCTACCGGCGGCGCTCCGGTGTCGTAGGTGAACTTCGACTCGCCGTACGACGTGTTCGCGTTGAATCGGATCTTCCACCCCTCGGTCGTCCGGTTCGCGCTCAGGTCGGTCCACATCTCGAGGAACGACTGCCGCGACTCCCCATCGAGGAACCCGTTCGCCGAGACGCTGTAGGTCCAGAAGTTCCACCTGTCCCTGGCGGGCGCGCCCGCCGCGGCCGCGCCCCCGTCCGGCGCCTTGTACGTGATCGTGAGTCGACTCCCCATCGCCCCCTTCGCCGCGTAGGGCACCAGCAGCTGGCCGATTACCCGGAGCATAGAGGTGCGGATCACATCCACCGCATCGTTCGGCGCCGATGAGAACTCAAGGGTGTCGGTCCTCCCCGCGAAGGCGCGCTGTCCGATCGCCACCAACACGTAGCGGCGCCCACCCGACCCCGTCTGCTCTGATGTCACCAGGAGGTGGAAGTCGGCGTCCTGCCGCTCCCGCATCCAGTTCACCCACGTCATCTCAGTCTTGAAGAAGTCGTGGTCGCAGCCGCGATCGTTGCAGTCGAGGTAGGCGCGAAGGGCCGCGTTCTGTGTGGTGTCCGCCGCGGGCTGAGCGGGCGGCGGCGGGTCTTGCGCGGCCGCCCTTCCTTGGACGAGGGCAAGCAGCAGGAGCGCACGCACCAGCGGTGACCGGATCGACATCGGATGACTCGGGCAGGGGAAGGGAGCCGAAGGTGGGACCCGTACGGTCCCGGCTCAGCCGGCGTTCCACCTGCCGGCACTCTCCCTTGGATGGCGGCCGGGGGGAAAGCGTTGCTCGTCTCGCCTACGGAGCGATGAGTGGAAGCCGGGGGAAGTAGCCGCGATACCGGCCGGGATCGCGAGTGAGCAGCGTCATCCCACGAATCGCCGCGTGGGCCCCGACATAGAAATCGGGCAGTGGCGAGCGCCGGATCCCTCCAGCATGCCGATACGCCAGATACACTTTCCCGGCAAGGAATCCGCCGTCCCACGGCAATGGATCCCGCCGGAAGGACGACTCCGGGAACGCGGCCTCGAGCTGCTCGATCCGTTCGTAGCGCACTGAGACTTCGGCGAAGATGATCGGATTGATCACCAGCACCGAGTCCTCCGACGCGGCCGAAAGGGCAGCCGCAGACCACGCCCCCCACGTCGGATCTTGGGAGACGATGTCGAGCAGCACGTTCGAGTCGACCAGCACCTCGCTCATCTCGACTCACCCACCGCGCGTGAGCGCCATGATCTCGTCGGTGCTCATCGGCACCGTCCCGCTGCCCCGGAGGAGCGCAAGGATCCGCTCGCCACGACGACTCGGCCGCCGCGCCTTGCGGACGATCGCCGTCCGGCCATCGAGAACGAACTCGACTTCGGTGTTCGGGAGCAGTCCGAGTCGTTCCCTGATCTCGATCGGGATCGTGACCTGGCCCTTCGTGGTGATACGCATCGAACCCTCCAAGTATTACTTCGCAAAGTAATACCCATTTGGTTCCCTTGCAACGAGAGCGAAGGCTCGCCCCTCCTCTCCCGAAGGCCAGCATCTCGACATCACGAGCCGTATCTCTCCACTGCAAGCGCCAGGTTTGCCGCCCCCCGCCCCGCACGCGACATTCCCGCTCCGCCATCTGCCGTCCGCCATCTGCCGTCCGCCTTCCGCCTTCCGCCCTCCGCCTTCCGCCGTCTGCCCCTATGCCCAACCGCCGAGAGTTCCTCGCCACCGCCGGCCTGACCGCGAGCGCACTCGCCCTCGCCTCCCGCCGCCTGGATGCCGCCGAGACGCGCTCGCCGGTCCTCACCGCCGACACCGAGCCCGACCCCGCAGTCAAAGTCCTCCTCCTCGAGGCCCTCACCGCCGCCAAACTCGCCGGCGCCTCTTGGGCCGACGCCCGTGTGCAGCGCCAGCGTCGCCAGAACCTCGGCACCCGCGAACAGCAGGTCACGAACGTCTCCGACACCGACACGATCGGCTGCGGCGTGCGCGTCCTTGTCGAAGGCACCTGGGGATTCTCGGCAACCCGCTCGCTGACGAAGGAAGGCGTGGCTCGCGCGGCGAAACAGGCCGTCGCCCTCGCCAAAGCCAACCGCGTCGCCCGCGACAGGTTCGTCCGACTCGCGCCCTCCGAGGCGCATCCGAACGCGAGCTGGAAGTCGAGCTACACGATCGACCCCTGGTCCATCCCGGTCGAGGAGAAGGTCGCGCTGCTCTTCCGCGCCAACGCCGAGGCGATGAAGGTCAAGAACGTCCGCTTCGTCAACTCGAACCTCTCCTTCGTCAAGGAAGAACGCTCCTACGCGAACTCCGACGGCTCGATGATCGCGCAGGATGTCGTGCGCAGCTGGGTCACGATGAGCGTCACCGCGATCTCCGACGACCGAACCGAGGTTGCTACGCGCGGTCCTGAAGTGATCCAACCGATGGGTCGTGGCTGGGAGTACGTCTTGGAGAACGACATCGTCGCCAACGCTCCCAAGTGGGCCGAGCAGGCGCGGGAGAAGCTCACCGCACGCTCCGTTGACGTTGGCCGCTGGGACCTGATCCTCCATCCGCACCAGCTCTTCTTAACGATCCACGAGACACTCGGCCACTCGACCGAACTCGACCGAGCGATGGGCTACGAGGCCAACCTCGCCGGCACCTCCTTCATCGCGCCCCCGAACGACGTGCTCGGCAAGCTCCGCCTGGGCCCCGATCACTTCAACGTCCGCGGCGACCGCTCGCAGCCGCACGGCCTCGCCACCATCGGCTACGACGACGACGGCGTGAAGCCGGAGGACTTCGACATCGTCAAGAACGGCATCTTCTGGGATTACCAGACGACGCGCGAGCAGGCCGAGTGGCTGCGCCCCTGGTACGAGAAGAACAAGATGCCGGTGCGGTCGCACGGCTGTTCCTACGCGCAGGGATGGAGCGACGTCGCCTTCCAGCGCATGCCGAACGTCTCGATCGTCCCCGACCCCAAGGTCGATCGTTCGTTGGACGACCTCGTCGCCTCGACCGACCGCGGGATCGTGATGATCGGACGCGCCTCCTACTCGATCGACCAGCAGCGCTACAACGGCCAGTTCGGCGCGCAGGTCTGCTACGAGGTGAAGGGGGGCAAGATCATCGGCCAACTGAAGGACGTCGCCTACGTGATGCGCACCCCCGACTTCTGGAACTCGATCGACCTGATCGGCGGCAAGTCCTCCTACGAGCTCGGCGGGACCTTCAACGACGGCAAGGGTCAGCCGGGTCAGTCGAACGCCGTGAGCCACGGCTGTCCGCCCTGCCTCTTCCGCAACATCAACGTGCTCAACACGGGGCGCGCCCTGTGACCACCATTCGAGCGGTCTCCGATTCCCCGAAGCGCCTCATCGCCACACGCGACGCTGACCGTCACGGCGTGCTCGACGAACCGGTGGTGCTCTCTCGCGCCGAATGCGAGGACATCGTCCAGCGCGCGCTCAAGCTCTCCAAGGCCGATTCTTGTCGCGTCTCGGTCGGCAGCACCTACCAGACCAACGTCCGCTTCGCCGACAACCAGATGTCCACCTCGGGCATCTCCGACGACGCGAGCATCACGATCAGTCCGGTCTTCGGGAAGAAGCGCGCGAGTGTCTCGACGAACGACGTTTCGCCTGATGGCTTGGCGCGCGCCGTCGCACAGGCCGAGGCGCTGGCCAAGCTCGCGCCCGATGATCCGGAGTTGATGCCTGAGTTGGGGCCGCAAGAGTACCAGACGATCCCTGCCTGGTTCGACTCCACCGCGCAGCTCTCAGCTGACGACCGCGCAAAGGCCGCGCTCGCCACACTGGAGCCGGCGCGCCGTTCGAAGGACTTCACCGTCGCCGGCTTCATCGACTGCAACGCGAGCGCTTCGGCGATCGGCAGCAGCGCCGGACTCTTCGCTTATCATCGCAGCACGGGGGCGAACTACACCCTCACCGTGCGCACCACCGACGGCACTGGTTCGGGTTGGGTCGGCGCCGACGAGAATGATTGGAATCGCATCGACTTCAATAACGTTTCCGAGCGGGCGATCGCCAAGGCGCGCGCCTCGCGGAATCCCGCGGCGATCGAGCCCGGCCGCTATACGGTGATCTTCGAGCCGCAGGCGGTGATCGACCTCATCGGCTCGGTGAGGGGGGCGATGAACGCCCGATCTACGGATGAAGGCCGTTCACCGTTCAGCAAGCCTGGCGGGGGATCGAAGCTGGGCGATCGGATCCTCGACTCACGCGTCACGCTCATCACCGACCCGGCGGACCCGCAGGTCCTCGGCTCCCCCTTCGACGGAGAGGGTTTCCCGCAGTCGCGCCAAGTGTGGGTGGAGAATGGCGTCTTGAAGCAGCTCGCCTACTCGCGCTTCTGGGCGCAGAAGCAGGGGAAGGTCGCGACCGGCGGTGGTGGTGGTGGGTTCGGAGGTGGCGGAGGTGGTGGTTTTGGCGGCGGCGGACTCAAGATGCTCGGCGGCGAGTCGTCATTCGATCAGCTGATCGCGGGCACCGAGCGTGCGGTGCTCGTGACGCGGCTTTGGTACCTCCGGTCGATCGACAACCGCACGATGGTCGTCACCGGTCTCACTCGCGACGGCACCTTCCTCGTCGAGAACGGGAAGCTCGCGCGGTCGGTCAAGAACTTCCGCTTCAACGACTCCCCGCTCTTCCTCCTGAACAACATCGAGGCGATCGGGCCCGCAGTGCGCACCGGCGAGGGTGGCAGCGTGGTGCCGGCACTGCGCTCGCGCGACTTCAACTTCACGAGTCTGTCGGACGCGGTGTGAGCGGGTCGCGCAATCGCTGGGCGAACTGGTCCGACGACCGGCTCCTCCTCCTGCGTTTCAAGGACCTCGAACTCAAGATCGAGGGCTCCTGGCTGCAGTATCCGTTGGCGGAGCTCTACGGCGAGCTCGCCCAGCGCGGCCTTCGGCTCAAGCCGCACGTCTGGGTCTCCGACGAGTGGTTCAGTCCCGACAAGGTCTCGGGATTCGCGGTGCCGTTCTATCTGCTGCACCCGCGGCTGATGAAGCTCGAGCGCTCCCAGCTCATCGAGGTCGAGGGGGGATCGCACCACGAATGCATGAAGATCCTCCGCCACGAGTGCGGCCACGCCGTGCAGCACGGTTATGCGCTTCACCGCCGTCGCGAGTGGCAGCGCCTCTTTGGCAAGTCGGGGAAGAAGTACCCTGAGGCGTATCGCCCCAACCCGGCGAGCAAGCGCTACGTGCAACACCTGCGCCGCTGGTACGCGCAGAGTCATCCTGATGAGGATTTCGCCGAGACCTTCGCGGTGTGGCTCAAGCCGCGGAGTGATTGGCGGCGGCGCTATGCCGGCTGGCCAGCGATGCAGAAGCTCGAGTACGTGGATCGGTTGATGGCCGAGCTCGCTGGTGTCGCACCGACGGCGCGGAACCGCACCGTCGTCGATCCCCTGCGCAAACTCAATCGCACGCTGTTCGAGCATTACACCTATCGGCAGGCGGTCTATTCGGTCGAGTATCCGCGCACTTATGACGAGGATCTGCAGCGGCTCTTCTCCGACAATCCGCGGAACAACGTGAAGCCGACCGCGGCCGCCTTCCTCCGGCAGCACCGAGGGGACATCCGCCGGATCGTCTCGCGCTGGACCGGCGAGTACCAGTTCTCCCTGGACCAGGTGCTCACGGATATGATCGGCCGCTGCCGCGAGCTCAAGCTCCGCGTCGTCGGCGACGAGCGTCAGCTCCTTACCGACTTCCTCGTCCTGCTCACCGCGCGCACGATGGGTTTCCTCGTCGGGCAGGGCCGGCGCGACTGGATCGCCGTATGAGGCACGTATGAAGCGGCTGCGGGTGTTGGTGCTCACGCATCCCGATCTCGTGCCGCCAGAAGAGGAGGGGGTACTCACGCCGCGCGAGGCGTTCGAGGTCAAGACCGAGTATGACGTGGTCTCCACGTTGCGCGAGATCGGCCACGAGGTCCACGTCCTTGGTGTGCAGTGGGAACTCAAGCCGATCCGCGAGGCGGTCGAGAGCTTGAAGCCCGACATCGTCTTCAATCTCCTCGAAGAGTTCCACGGAGAGACGACCTACGACCAGAACGTCGTGAGTCATCTCGAGCTGATGAAGGTGCCCTACACCGGCTGCAATCCCCGCGGACTGATGCTCTCGCGCGGGAAGGCGCTCTCGAAGAAGCTCCTCTCCTACCACCGTATCCGCGTCCCCGACTTCGCCGTCTTCCCTCTCGGCCGCAAGGTGCGGCGCCCCGCGAAGCTCGCCTTCCCGCTCATCGTGAAGTCGCTGATCGAACATTCCTCGCTCGGCATCTCGCAGGCGTCAGTGGTGGACACCGATGAGAAGTTGGCCGAGCGCGTGAAGTTCGTGCACGAGCGGATCGGTACGGACGCGATCGCCGAGCGGTTCATCGATGGGCGCGAACTCTATGTGAGCGTGCTCGGGAACGAACGTCTCGTCGCCTTCACGCCCTGGGAACTCGTGGTCGAGAAGGGCGATCCCGACCAGCCCCTGATCGCCACCGCGAAACTCAAGCACGACCCCGACTACCAGCACAAGAAGGGCGTGGTGATCCGCGCCGCCGAGCAGGTGCATCCTGGTGTGGAAGAACGGCTGCTGCACGACAGCAAGCGCATCTACAGGATTTTGGAGCTCAGTGGCTACGCGCGAATCGATTTCCGTCTCGACGACGAGGGGCGCTGTTGGTTCCTCGAGGCGAATCCGAACCCCGACATCGCGCGCCAGGAGGAGTTCGCGCAGGCGGCGGAGTTCGACGGGACCCCGTATGGGAACCTGCTGGAGCGAATCCTGCGACTCGGCTTGAGGCAACATGAATAGCTGTTGCCGAAGCGCGTTCTACAGATGTAGTTTGGCGGGATGCGCCTCTCATATTCCGCTTCGCTCGTCGTCGCCGTCGTGCTGGCCGCGAGCTCTCCAGCCCGAGCCCAGGCACCGACCGACCGGCTGACGGTCTTCCTCGATTGCCGCACTGGCGGCTGCGACCGGAACTTCCTGATCGAGGAACTCCCCTTCGTCGTCTGGACGCAGCAGCCGCTCGACGCCCTCGTGCACGTGCTCGTGACGGGGCTCGAGACCGGCGGCGGCGGCACGCAGTACACCCTAGCGCTCATCGGCCAGCAGCGATTCGCCCCGCGCACCGACACCGTGCGCACGACCATCCCGCCGAATACCACCGCCGACGCGCGCCGCCGCGAGATCGCGCGCGTGATCAAGCTCGGGCTCGTACCGTATGTCTTGCAGACGGGGATCGCGGCGCGCTTCGCCAGTCGCGCGATGGCGTGCCGGGGC
>JANNKK010000204.1:0-8356 GCA_031396245.1 Gemmatimonadaceae bacterium | reverse complement strand
CGACGACGACCAGCGGGAGCGACTCGCGACGCGCATCGCCCTCGGACTCGGACAGGCCCGCAAGGAGATCCAGGTGCGCCAGGTGGGACACTTCTGGCGAGCCGACCCCGACTATGGCGCGCGCGTGGCGGCGAAGCTCGGCCTGCGGGGCAGCGACCTCGTCAGCGGAGTGGAGGAGCGGCGGAGTCCAGTGACCGTCTGATCGCCGGCCAGTCACGCGGCTCGTCGGTCACGGGGCGAAGGATCCACTGCGAGATCAGCACCAGGCCGAGCAGCACGAGCACGCCGATGCCCTGCCCCATCGCCGGCGCCATTCCGAGCTGCCCGACGCAGACCCAGGCCACGAGTGCCCAGATCACCGGTCCGGTGATCGCCGAGAAGCGCCCCACCATGCCGTACAGGCCATAGAACTCGCCGATCCGCTCCGGTGGCGTGAGGCGCAGCATGTACGGCCGGTCTGCGCTCCAGATGCCTCCCAGCGCGACGCCTGCCATCGAAGCGACGAGGAAGAGCGACGCGACCGGGAGCGTGAGGAGCCCGACGAGGCCAGCGAAGAGGAAGGTGACGATCCAAAGTCGCAGCACCCACGCGAGCGTCGCCTTCGGGCCGATCCGGTCCACCATCCGCCCCCAGACGAAGCCACCGATCACCGCGAAGGTGATGGCGAAGAGCATGATCTGCTGCGCCTTCAACTCGCCGCCGCGCTGGTCGAAGCCGGAGGCCATCGCGACGTTTATCGTGTAGAGGCCCATCACGTTGATCACGGTGTTGATCGCGTCGGTGTAGAACACCCGGCCGACGAGGAACCTGACCAGCCCGGGATACTCGCGCCCGCCCCTCAGCGTCTTGAGCGTCTGTGCCGCAGACCCCCTGATCGCCTTCCACGCGAAGACGGGACTGGGGTTCGGGTTCCCACGTTCCTTGACGAAGAGGAAGCAGGGGATCGCGAAGAGGAGGAAGGCGACGGCGATCATCGTGAAGAGGATGGCCTTGTCCTCGGTCCCGATGAGGAGCCCCAGTCCGACGGCGACGTACGAGCCCAGATACCCGATGCCGACCCCGATCCCCGAGATCCGGCCCCGGTTCTCCTCGGTCGTGACCTCGGGAAGCATCGCATCATAGAACTGGAGTCCGGCCTGGTACGCCGCGTTCGCGACCACGAACGCGATCACCGAGAACCAGTAGCCCGCGCGGGCGAAGAGCATCGTGAAGCCCACGCAGATCAGCGTCGAGGCGACCAGGAAGGGCATCCGTCGCCGGGCCCGATCGGTCATCGCACCGAGGATCGGGGAGATGATGAAGATGATCCCCATCGAGACCGCGGTGATCATTCCGTACACGAAGTCGGCGCGCTCGGCCCCGACCTCCTCGCGCACCCAGAGCGAGAAGTAGAGCGAGACCACCCCCATCGAGAAGATGGTGTTCGCGAGGTCGTAGATGATCCAGCTCCAGACGGCGCGCTTGGGGATCGTCATCGGGGGAAGTTGCCGGTGTGCGGGTTCACCCGCCAGCGCCGGCGGATCGCTCCAGTAGCTTCTTCTCATCCGGAGGTCGCGTGGTCCACGTCGAACGGCACCGCTTCGAACGCATCGGATGGCTTCGCGCCGCGGTCCTCGGCGCGAACGACGGCATCGTCTCGACCGCGAGCCTGGTCGTCGGCGTCGCCGGCTCGGGCGCCGACCGCTCCGCGGTGATCGTCGCCGGCGTCGCCGGTCTCGTCGCTGGCGCGATGTCGATGGCCGCCGGCGAGTACGTCTCGGTCAGTTCGCAGTCGGATACCGAGGATGCGGACATGGCGCGCGAGCGGATGGAACTCGCCGCCGACGCCGAGCACGAACTCGAGGAACTCGCCGGGATCTACGTGACGCGCGGACTCGACCCCGCGCTCGCGAAGCAGGTCGCCGAGCAGCTCACGGCGAAGGACGCGCTCGGTGCGCACCTGCGCGACGAGCTCGGGATCAGCGAGCACCAGCGCGCCCGTCCCCTCCAGGCCGCGTTCGCGTCAGCGGGGACCTTTGCGGTCGGCGCGGCCCTTCCCCTCACCGTCGCCTGGTTCGCCTCCACGCGTGCCGCGCCGCTCGCGATCTCGCTCAGTTCCCTTGCCTTCCTGATGCTGCTGGGCGGCCTTGCCGCCGGCGTCGGCGGCGCGAACGTCGCGACCGGGGCGCTGCGCGTTTCGTTCTGGGGCGCGCTCGCGATGGCGTTGACCTACGGCATCGGACGCATGGTCGGAGCGGCGATCTGACATTGAACGCCGACGGCGGACGGCAGACGGCGGACGGCAGAACGGACGGGGCGAAAAGGCGAGAGGGGCGCCCGAATGGGCGCCCCCCTCACAACTCACCTCTCCCCTCAGTGGTTCAGGGGCCGAACCCCGGAGGCGCCTTCTCCTCACTCGGGGACGAGAGGACCTTCTTGAAACACCAGAACGTCCCCACCCAGACAAGGGTGAGGGAAACGATCATGGTAATCCAGCCACCGATGTTCATGGTCAGGTTCCTCAGTCCGCAGGGTTGTTGTCGTCGATGTCGATGCCCGCCGCACGCATCCGCTTCTCACCCTTGATGGTCACGATGACCAGGAAGGCGAGGATCGCGGCGATCGTCAGCATCCCGACCCGCGCGCCGGTGTTGGCCCACGAGGCCTTCAACGATGACGTGAAGTTCTGGATCGTGAAGCCGACGAAGACGATGATCAGGTACATCGGTGCGATGTACTTCATCACGATCTTGAAGACCGGCGGTATCCTGATCGCCGCGCCGTTGTGGAGTTCCTTCCACCCGCGCTCCAGCCCGAAGACCCAGCTGAAGTAGATGATCTGCACCATCGCGAGGACGAAGATCAGGTAGGTCCCGACCCAGAAGTCCACGGTGTTCCAGAACGACCCGCCGGCGGTGAACCAGAGCGTGAGGAAGGCGCCGAGGATGCCGATCACCGAGATGATCGCGGTCGCCTTGTTGTGCGAGAGGGCGAGCGACTCCTTCACATGCGCCACCGCCGGTTGGTACATCGACAGCGAGCTCGTGATCGCCGCGAGGAAGAGCATGAAGAACCAGAGCGCGCCGACGATGTTCTCGAAGATCCCCATGTGCGCGAAGACCACCGGGAGGGTCGCGAAGCCGAGGCTGAACGAGCCCCCCTGCACCGCCGCCGTCGTACCGCTCAGGCCCAGGAAGACGAAGGCGGCGGTCAGCGTGATCATGCCGCCGAAACCGACCTCGAAGAGCTCGTTGGTCGCGCTCGCCGTGATCGACGAGAGCGCCACGTCATCCTTCGGCTTCATGTACGAGGCGTAGTTGATGATCACGCCGAAGCCGACAGAGAGCGAGAAGAATATCTGCGACGCCGCCGCCAGCCACGTCTTGAAGTCGGCGAGCTTGGAATAGTTCGGATTCCACATGTACCCGAGCCCGTTGATCACGTTCTGTTCGGGATGCGCCGGGTCGGGGGTGCCGAGCGTGAGGACGCGGATGAGCACGATCAGCGCGCAGACCGCCATCACCGGCATCGCCCACGAGACGAACTTCTCGATGCCCTTCGAGAGGCCGCGCCAGACGAAGTAGATGTTGATCGCGAAGACGATCGCCCAGGTAATCACCGTGAAGTACGAACCCCCGGTGAAGAGCGAACCGTCCTGCAGGTTGCCGGTGAAGCTCTCGTAGTACGTCATCGCCTGCGTCGTCTGCTCGGCGACCGTGGCACTCGCATCCACGCCGACGCCGCCGGTGAGGTACTTGAGGAAGTACCCGAACGTCCACGTCTCGATGAACATGTAGTATGTGGAAACGCCCAGCGGGATGAGCACGCCGATCACGCCGAAGTACCGGGCGACCGCGCCCTTGCCGATCGCCCCCATCACCATCGGCGCCGAGTGGAGCCCCTTCTTGCCGCCGTAGCGGCCCATCGCCCATTCCGCCCAGCCGATCGGGATGCCGAGGAGGAAGAGAGCGCAGAAGTAGGGGATCAGGAAGGCGCCGCCACCGTTCTGGGCCGCCTGCCCCGGGAAGCGGAGGAAGTTGCCCAGTCCGACCGCCGATCCCGCCACTGCGAGGATGACGCCGAGTTTGGAGCCCCACTCTTCCTTGTGTTGTTCAGACATTCGGTGAGCCTGGGTTGGATGGTCCGAGGAATCCGCCCAATATACCCCGTGACGTTCACACCGCTACCGCCGGATGTAAGAAGGGCGCCCGATCGGGCGCCCTCCTCACACCTCCCTTCTCCCCTCTGCAGTTCAATTCGTGCGCTTCAACTCCACGCGCCGGTTCTGCGCGCGACCCGATGCCGTCGTGTTGGGAGCGATCGGCGCGTCCGGACCGTACCCGCGCGACGTGAGCCGCGGCGCCGCCACGCCCTTCTCGATCAGATAGGCACGCACCGCGTCGGCACGAAGCCCCGAGATCCGTGTGTTGCCGAGCGCCGAACCGGTGTTGTCGGTGTGGCCCTGCACCTCGACGTTCACGCTTGGCGCATTCACCAACGCGAGCGCCATCTTGTCGAGCACCACCTTGGCGCCAGCGGAGAGCAGCGTGCTGCCACTCGCGAAGGTGACGCCCTCGAGGACGATGCTCGTCCGTCCTTCCTCGAAGACGATCGCGCAGCCGCGTGAATCCACCCGGACGCCAGCGGCCGTTCCCGGGCAGTTGTCATTCGGATCCATCACGCCGTCGCTGTCGGAGTCGGTCGGGAGCGGGCAGCCTCGCCCGTCCACTCTCGTTCCGGCAGGCGTGTTGGCGCAGCCGTCGGCGCTGTCG
Source organism: Gemmatimonadaceae bacterium (assembly GCA_031396245.1). Classification (GTDB taxonomy): domain Bacteria; phylum Gemmatimonadota; class Gemmatimonadetes; order Gemmatimonadales; family Gemmatimonadaceae; genus Pseudogemmatithrix. The sequence continues at coordinate 3,605 of JANNKK010000204.1, read as the reverse complement.
AGCACGCCGTCGCCGTCGGTATCGACCGGCACCGGACAGCCACGCGAATCCACCCGCGTGAAGGTCGGGGTGTTCGCGCAAGCGTCCACGTTGTCGAGCACGCCGTCACGATCGGCATCGCCCGGCGCGGTGCAGCCGCGGCCGTCGACCCGCGTGCCGGCCGGCGTGTTCGGGCAACCGTCGACACCGTCGAGGACGCCGTCGCCATCGCTGTCCACCGGGCAACCGTTGGAATCGACGCGCGTGCCAGCCGGTGTCTGACCGCAGCGGTCGCTCGGGTCCATCACGCCGTCGCCGTCGGAATCCTTCGGGATGGCGCAGCCGCGCGAGTCGACGTTCTCACCTGCCATCGATCCGGCACAGGCATCCATCGCGTCGTTGATGCCGTCGCCGTCGCCATCCTTCGGCGCTTGCCGCTGCCCCATGCGGAAGTTCATCCCGGCCTGCAGCGCGATGTTGCCCGTCTTGAGGTCGGAGGTCGGGGTCTGGAAGATCGGGCTCATCAGGATGTCGCCGATCGCGTCAATGCGCAGGGCGAATCGCTCGCTCATCTTGACCTGGAAGCCCATCATCGCCGAGACGCCGTCGTCGCCGTAGAGTCCGCCGGGTCCGTCGGGGTTGGTACGGTCGTGCACCCACCCAGCGCCGATGATGCCGGTCCATCGGTTCGAGAGCGGCTTGTGATAGGCGAGCCGCACGTAGTAGGGCTGGAGCTTGGCGTCGGTGTCCCCGGTCGTCGTGCTGTTCGCCATCTCGAGTTCGAGGGCGAGGTTGCGCGAGAGGAAGATCCCGAACCGCCCGCTGAATCCGAGGGCATTGTCCTGGCTGACGTCAAGATCGACCAGCGTGTAGCGGCCCGAGAAGCCGAGGTCGACGGTACCCCCGGACTGGGCAAGAGCCGGTGGGGCTGAAGCAAGGGTGGCGCCGGCAGCGAGCGCCGTGGCCAGCCTGAGAAAGGAACGCATGCGACCTCCAGGGGGGTGGGGTGATTCTCCGCTGACTATCGCCACGCGGCAACGCCTCGCGCAAGCCACCGGCACTGCGTGGCGTTGCTCTCGATTGACCGCGCACACATCCTTCGACGCGCGGACCCTACGCCATACCCCTTACCCTCCCGCTCGTGCCCGACTCCCCCGGGTCCTCCCCGGCCCGCGCGACCGTTCTCGTCACCGGGGCCACGGGATTCGTCGGCTCGGCCCTCGCGGCGCGTCTCGTGACCGAGGGAGCCTCCGTCCGCGGACTCACCCGCCACCCCGACGCGGCGCCGGCGATCCCCGGCGTGCACTGGGTGCGCGGCGACCTCGAGGATCCGGGGAGTCTCCGCGAGGCCACCCGAGGGATCGACGCCGTCTTCCACGCCGGCGGGATGGTCGGCCACTTCGGACACCGCCCCGCGTACCTTCGCGCGAATGTGCAGGGCACGAAGGACCTCCTTGCGGCCTGCCGGGAACATCAGGTCCGCGCGCTCATCCACACGTCGACCCCCTCGGTCATCGCCGACGGCTCCGATCATTTCGGGGTCGACGAGTCACACCCGTACTCGACTCGATTCGCCTCGCCCTACCCCGAGTCGAAAGCCCTCTCGGAGCAGCTGGTGCTGGCCGCCCATCGCGACGACTTCCGCACCATCGTCGTGCGACCGCACATGATCTGGGGCCCCGGACGTAGCCAGTGGGTCCAGGGGATGGTGCGGCGCGCCGCCCGCAACGCGCTCTGGCAGATCGGCCCCGGCGGGAACCGGATCGGGATGACCTTCCTCGACGACTGCATCTCGGCCCATCTCGCCGCTTGGCAGGCCCTCACGCGGGACGCCAGCGTAGGCGGCGTGCCTTACTTCGTTCACGGTGGTGAGCCGGTGGTCTTCTGGGATTGGGTCGCGGAGTTGAGCCGGGCCTGCGGCCTCTCCCCCATCCGCGGGCAGGTCCCGGTCGGCGCCGCGATGGCGCTCGCCCACGCCTGCGACGCCGCCGTGGTGATCTCGCGGGGGCGAGTCCACCTGCCGATCTCCGCGTACCTGATCGCCGAACTCACCACCGAGCACTACAGCGACATCACCCGCGCGCGGACCCGACTCGGCTACGAACCACGGGTCACGATGGCCGAGGGCCTCGCGCGGATCGCCGCCGTCGAGCGCGCCAAGAGGAACGGGAGTGCCGCCGCGTGAGCGAACCGGCGATGGAACCCGCGGGCCCCGCTGATCGGTTGAGCGGACTCACCGCGGCTGAACGATTCAACGTCCGCGCCGTCGAGTGGTGGCACAGCGTCCGGCCGCTCCGCTGGTTGAGCGCGGTGTCGGGCCACTATGTCTCGCGGAACGCGATCAAGGCCGTGTGCGCGCGACTGGTCCGCACCCATCACTTCGAGCGGGTGCGCGACCTGCCGCTCGAGCGGGGCATCCTGCTCTGCGCGAGCCATCGCTCGTTCCTCGATAACTTCGCGGTCTCCGCCCTCGCGTGGGATCACCTTCCCGCGAACGTGCGATTCGTGGTCCCCTCACGTACCGAGGGGGTCTACGACCATTGGTTGAGTATCCTCGTCAATCTCGTCCTCGCCTGCGGAAACATCTATCCGCCGATCGTCCGTGGCTCTCGCGGGGCGGCGTGGGGGAAGCAGGTGACGCAGATCCTGATCGACCTGCTCAATAGCGGGCCGATGGTGGTGCCGATCCACCCCGAGGGGGGCCGGAACAAGGGATCCGATCCCTATCAGCTGATGCGTGGGCGCCCCGGACTCGGGAAGATCATCCACCAGACGCGGGCAACCGTCATGCCGGTCTTCCTCCACGGATTCCCCGTCGGACCGGTCGCGGTCCTGCGGGAGAACTGGCGGCCCGGCGCACGGAAGCACCCGCACGTGCACGCGGTGATGGGCCCGCCGGTGGACTTCAGCGCCGAGCGCGCCCAGCCGGGCTCACCCGCGCTCTACTATGAGATCTCGCAGAAGCTGATCGCCGCGATCGCAGCGTTGATGGAAGAGGAGAAGGCGCTGCGGGCAGGCGTCGCGGCGGCGCGCTGAACGGCTTTCACCACAGAGGCACAGAGGGCCACAGAGAACAGCAACAGAAGGACTTTGGGGGAACTGCAACGGCAAGAACGGGGAGAACCGCCACACAACGTCTCATTCGAGGCGTCGCCCCCCGCCGCGCGCTGAGTTGCAGTTCCCGCAGCATTGGCAGTTGTCGTGTCCTGTAACCCCCTGCGTCCCCTGTGCCCTGTGGTGAGGTCGTTGTAGTTCTCTGTTCTCCTCTGTGCCTCTGTGTTGAATCGCAGTTGCCGTTCGCTCGCGCCGCGATGCCAGCAACGAAGAAGGGCCGCCCGTACCTGGCGGCCCTCTCCGACCTCCCATCTCGCCTCTGCCCCTAGTCGTCCTCGACCGGCGACGCGAGCAGCGTGATATCCGCTTCGTTCGGCGCCGCGAGGAAGCTCGCGGGCAGTTCGCCGAACCCACCGAACTCGGGCGTCGGCGCCGGCGGCGGCTCGATGTCCATATCGACATCGCTGTAGCGGTACATCCCGGTGCCCGCCGGGATGAGGTGCCCGATGATGATGTTCTCCTTGAGGCCGAGGAGGTTGTCCTTCGCCCCGCGGATCGCCGCATCGGTGAGC
>JANNKK010000196.1:0-7359 GCA_031396245.1 Gemmatimonadaceae bacterium | reverse complement strand
CGGGGATCGAAAACTACTCGCGGATCCTCGCCGGCCGCGCGGTCGGGGAGCGCCCGGCCTGCCTCTTCGACTACTTCCCCGACGACTTCCTGGTCATCGTCGACGAGTCGCACGTCACGATGCCGCAGATCGGCGCGATGTTCAACGGCGACCGTGCCCGCAAGACGACACTCGTCGAGTACGGCTTCCGGCTGCCGAGCGCGCTCGACAACCGCCCGCTCACGTTCGACGAGTTCCTCTCCCTCACGCCGCGGGCGATCAGCGTGTCGGCGACGCCGGCCGACCTCGAACTCAAGCTCTCCGAGGGCGTGGTGGTGGAGCAGGTGATCCGCCCGACCGGGCTGATCGACCCGACGATCGAGATCCGCCCGGTGAAGGGGCAGGTCGACGACCTCCTCCACGAGATCCGGCTGCGCGAGCGCCGCGGCGAGCGGGTGCTCGTCACCACGCTCACGAAGCGGATGGCCGAGGACCTGAGCGACTACCTCGCGCTGGTGGGCGTGCGCGTGCGCTACATGCACGCCGACATCGACGCGATCGAACGGATGGAGATCGTGCGCGGCCTCCGCCTCGGGGAGTTCGACGTATTGATCGGCATCAACCTCCTGCGCGAGGGACTCGACCTGCCCGAGGTGTCGCTCGTCGCGATCCTCGACGCCGACCAGGAGGGATTCCTCCGGTCGGACCGCTCGCTGATCCAGACCACCGGCCGCGCGGCGAGGCACGTCGACGGACGCGCGATCTTCTACGCCGATCGCATCACCAACTCGATGCAACGGTGCCTCGACGAGACGAATCGGCGGCGCACCATCCAGGAGGCGCACAACAAGGCACACGGGATCATCCCCGCCGGGGTGAAGAAGAGCGTCGACCAAGTGCGCTTCAGCACCCGGGTGGCCGACGCGCGCGATGGGAGCGAGGCCCGCGATGCCGACCGCGCCCGTGGGAAGACGCAGAAGAAGGTCGCCGAGGCGCAGCGGACCTATGGCACCGACGACCTGCCCGCGCTGGTGCTCAGGCTCGAGGAGGAGATGCGCGCGGCCGCGAAGGCACTCGACTTCGAATCGGCGGCCCGCCTTCGCGACGAGCTCTTCGACCTCAAGGCGGCGATGGGACAGGGGGGAGGCCGCAGCGCCCGTGCCCGTCGCTGAACTCACCGAGCAGGAGCTCAACCGGTGGGGGTCGGCGTTCGCATCCGACCTCCGCTGGCCGGCCGTCGTTGCGCTCCACGGTGAACTCGGGGCGGGGAAGACGACGCTGGTGCGCGCGATCGTGCGCGCCTGCGGTGCGACCGAGGCGGTCACCAGTCCGACCTTCGCCCTCGTGCACGAGCATGCGACGCCGCTGGGACCGGTGACCCACCTCGACCTCTATCGGCTCGAGGGGCCCGCGCAGCTTCCGCAGCTTGGATGGGAGGAGTGCATGCGCTCGCCCGGACTCGTCCTGATCGAGTGGCCCGAGCGGGCAGGAGCCGCGCTCCCGGCCGACGCGAAGCACCTGACGCTCGAACACATCGCCGGACGTCCGGACCTGCGGAGACTCAGCTGGTGATGGACGGCCTGACCCTCGCCCTCGACGCCGCCGCGACGACCGGCACGATCGCGCTCCTGCGCGACGGGGTCCTCGTGTCGGCGCGATCGGTCGCGATGCGGAGTGACGCCGAGGAGCGCTACCTGCCGGCGATCCTCGAAGTGGTCGCCGCGGGCGACGCGACGCTGCGGGACCTCGATCGCATCGTGTGCGGCGAGGGCCCGGGGAGCTTCACCTCGCTCCGCGTCGCCGGCGCGATCGCGAAGGGATTCGCGCTCGGACTCGGGCGTCCCCTCTTCGCGGTGCCATCGCTCGCGCTCATCGTGACGGCCAGCGAGGCGACCGCGCGCGCGGGGAGCCGCTGGCTCGCGACCCTCGACGCGATGCGCGGGGACCGCTACCTGGCGCTCATCACCGTGGGAACGGACGGGACCGTGAGCTCACTCGAAGCGCTCGGACTCGCGCCGGCCACGACGATCGCCGCGCGCGCGCGCGCGCTCGCGGCCACACCGATCGGACCCGACGAGGCGGTCGTGGCCTCCCCGCACGCGAGCGGCCTCGTGCGGTGTGTCGCGCTCGTCTCCTCCGCCGCACCGGTGGACCTCGCCTCGTGGGAGCCGCGCTATGGCCGGCTCGCCGAAGCGCAGGTGAAGTGGGAAGCGGCGCACGGCAGGTCGCTGGCGTGATCCTGCGCCCGGCGACGCTCGGAGACGTCGCGACGATCCACGCGATCGAGCGCGCCTCGTTCGGCGACCCCTGGTCGGAGGCCTCCTTCCGCACGCTGGTGGCCGAACGCCGCGCGATCATCCTGGTCGCGGTGCGGGACGACGTTCTCGTCGGATACGCGATCGCCTGGCACTACGAGGACGAGGCCGAGCTCGCGAATATCGCGGTCACGCCGTCGGCGCTCCGGACGGGGGTCGGCGGTGCGCTCCTCGATGACCTCCTGCGTGCGCTCGATGCGCGCGGCGTGTTGACCGTTCACCTCGAGGTGCGGGCCGGGAATGCCGCCGCACGGGGGCTCTATGGTGCGCGCGGCTTCGCTGTCTCGGGACGTCGGCGCGGGTACTACAGCAAACCGGATGAGGATGCGATCCTGATGAAGCGACAGGTGTGAGGTAGGAGGTGGGAGGTGGGAGGTGTGAGGTCGCGCGGGCGGCGCTAGCTTTCGCCCACGTCCAAACAAAAACGATGACAGGCCGGAACCCGGGGCGGCGTACCGTACCCGTGCGGACCGACCCATTCCAGGAGGCATTGTGAGCCGCAGCTTGAACAAGGTGACACTGATCGGGAACCTCGGCGCGGACCCGGAGGTCCGCACGACCGCCGGGGGCAGCAAGGTCGCGAACTTCTCGGTCGCGACGAGCCGCCAGTGGACCGGCGCCGGCGGGGACAAGCAGGAGAAGACGGAGTGGCACCGCTGCTTCGCTTGGAACGCCAAGTCCGACCGCGGGCCGCAGCTCGCCGACGTGATCGAGAAGTACGTCAAGAAGGGGGACAAGATCTTCGTCGAGGGGTCCATCGAGTACCGGCAGTACGAGGACAAGGAGACGAAGCAGACGCGCTACATCACCGAGATCAACGTGCGGGAGGTCCTCCTCCTCGGCGGTGGCGGCCGCGGCGGCGATGCCGGATTCGACGGCGCCTCACGGCCGGCGAAGGCCGCAGCTGGGGCCAAGGCCGGGGCGAACGCCGAGGGGTTCGAGGAGTTCCCCAGCGCGATGGATGGCGACGACGATCTGCCGTTCTGAAGAAGACGGCGGACGGCAGACGGCGGAGAACACGCTCCGCCGTCCGCCGTCCTGCTATTCACACCCTGCCGTCTGCCGTCCGCCGTCGCCGCGCGGCGCCCTCTTTCTAGCGTTCCCCGGGGCCGGACCGCATTATGTTCGTTTCCCCGGTGACCTGCTGTTCGTCACTTCTGGACCACCCCGACGGCCTCGCGCCGGCTCGGGGCATCGCAGCGTCCGTAGCCCTATCCTGCCATGCGCACTCTAATCCGCTCCCGCACCCTGCTCGCACTCGCCGGCCTCGTCCTGACGCCCGCTCTTGGCGGTAGTCAGGAGGCGACGCGGACCCATACCGTCAAGACGGGCGATACCCTCTGGGATATCGCCCAGCTCTACCTTGGCGATCCCTTCCGGTGGCCGGAGATCTATCGGCTGAACACCGACAAGGTGAAGGATCCGCATTGGATCTACCCCGACCAGGTCCTGCTCATCAGCGGCACGCCGATGTCGACACCGGGCACGCCGGCCGATTCGGTCGCACCGGCCGACACGATGCCGCCGGCCGACACGGCGGCACAAATGCAGCAGCCGGCGTCGTTCCCACCGGGAGCGCCGCGGTCGATGACGATCTTCAATCCGGCGCGGTTCGAAGTGGTGCGCGCCGAGCGCCAGACCCTGACGCTCTCCAAGCCCGGCCAGGCGGTCCGGCCCGGGGAGTACACGCGGGCGCCCTTCCTGTGGGACGCCGCTGGCCTCCCCAATACCGGCAAGGTCGGTTCGGCGGTGGCGGTCGACGCGATCGGGACCGGGAGGATCGACCGGCCGATCCAGATGTTCGAACGCGTCTACGTCGACGTCCCGGCCTCCGCCTCGGGGGCGAAGGACGAACGCTTCTTGTCCTTCCGCTATGGCCCGACGATCCTGGGCGAAGGGATCGTCGTGGTGCCGACCGGCGTCTTAAAGCTCACGAAGGACGCGATCGACGGCCGCGCCGAGGCTGTGCTGCTCGCCAAGTTCGAGGCGGTCTACACGGGCCACGGCGTGATGCCGTTGGACACATTGGTGATCTCCGCCGGAGCGGTGGCGTCGCTGGTCGAGTTCGGCCTCAAGACGACGCTCATCTGGATGTACGATGACCCGGTGATCCCGACGATCGGCCAGTATGTGATCCTCTCGGCCGGTGGGCCGGAGGGGTTGGTGCCCGGTGACCAGGTCACGCTGCAACGCGACCTCGGCAACGACGCCGACGGGAAACCGCTCCCCCCCGATGACGTGGCGGTGCTGCGCGTCACTCGCGTCACCAACTGGGGCGCCAGCGCGATGATGATCGGGCAGACCGATGGTGGGGTTGCCAACGGCATGGTCGGCCGCGTCACGGCGAAGATGCCCTGACGGGTGTGAGCCGAGCGTCGAGTCGCCTATCTTCCCCGGATGACGACTCGACGCGCCCGCATCACCGGCGGTGCCGGATTCATCGGATCACACGTCGGCGATGCACTGATCGCCGATGGCTGGACCGTCACGGTCCTCGACAACCTCTCGACAGGTAAGCGGGCGCAGATCCCCGCCGGCGCGACGCTCGTTGAAGCTGACATCCGGTCGGCCGCCGCTGCCGATGCGATCAAGCAGGGTCAGTTCGACCTCGTCTGCCATCTGGCGGCGCAGATCGACGTGCGCCGCAGCGTGACCGACCCCGCCTACGATGTCGACGTGAACATCGGCGGTTCGGTGAACCTGATGCAGGCGGTGCAGGCGAGCGGCCGCAAGACGCGGATGATCTTCGCCTCGACTGGTGGCGCGGTGTACGGCGATTTCATCACACCGCCCAACGTCGAGACGTACGCGAAGGATCCCGAGTCCCCCTACGGGATCGCGAAGTTCGCCACCGAGCTCTATCTCGCCTACTACGCACGCGTCCACGGCCTGGACTACGTCGCCCTCCGGTTCGCGAACGTCTATGGCCCGCGGCAGGATCCCCACGGCGAGGCAGGCGTCGTCGCGATCTTCTGCCAGCGCGTGATCGACGGGAAGCCCCTCACCGTGTTCGGTGACGGTGGCCAGACGCGCGACTACGTGTACGTCGGCGATGTGGCGCGGGCCCACGCGCTCGCGGCGAAGATCCCGACGATCCCGGCGGGCCGGGTCGACGACCGCGCCTTCAACCTCGGCACGCAGCGCGAGACCTCGGTGCTCGACCTCGCGACGACGCTGATGCGCGGCGCGAAGAAGGAGGTGCCGCTCAGCCACGCCCCCGCCCGCGCGGGGGAACAGCGACGCTCGGTCGTGAGTATCGAGAAGGCGAAGGCGGGCCTCGGTTGGACTCCGCAGATGTCGCTCGACGAAGGCCTCCGCCGCACCTTCGACTGGTTCGCCGCCCGGTGATCCTCTTCCAGCTCGCTGCCGCCGTCCCCTCCTCCGCGATCGAGCTCGTCCTCACGGCGTCGCCGGTCACCAAGGCGGTGCTGGTCGTGCTGGCGTTCCTCTCGCTCACCTCCTGGGCGGTGATGATCTCGAAGTGGGTCGCCTTCCGGCGCGCCGAACGGGCGGCGAAGCTCTTCGTCGAGGAGTTCCACCGCGGCTCGCGCCTCGACGCCGCAGCGTCGCTCGCCAAGCGATCGAAGCCGAGCGCGCACACGCGGGTCCTCGACCGCGCCCTGCAGTTCCTGACCGAGACGCGGATGGTGGCCGACGAGACGGGCGCCCCGGCGACGCTCTCGGCGGCGCAGGTGCAGGCGCTCCGGATGGTCCTTGACGCCGAGACGAACTCCGAGCGCGATGCGCTGGGGACGTACATCCCCTTCCTCGCGATGGTGGGCTCGGTGAGTCCCCTGCTCGGGCTGATGGGGACGGTGCTCGGCGTCATCAGCGCGTTCCTCGGCGTGGCGCGTGGCGGGTCGGGGAACCTCGCGGCGGTCGCCCCCGGCGTCGCCGAGGCGCTCATCGCCACCGCCTTCGCCCTCGCCGTCGCCATCCCGGCCTACTTCGGCTACAACATCTTCGCGGCGCGCCTCAACCGCTTCGACAGCGAGCTCGATGGCTTCGGCTCCGAAGTGATCGCGCTGATGGCGCGCGAGGGACGGATCTAGGATGCGCCGCCGCCGCGGGGAGCGGACCCCGCTCAACGCGGAGATCAACGTCGTGTCGCTGATCGACGTGATGATGCTCCTGATGATCATCTTCATGATCACGGCGCCGATGATGCAGGGCGGGGTGGACGTCTCACTGCCGAAGGCCGAGGCGCGCCCGCTCAACGCGAAGAGCGCCCTCGTGATCACGGTGACGCGCGACGGTCGGATCTTCGTCGACGATGACCGCCTCAGCCTGGCGGATTTCAAGGCGAGCTTCCGTGCACTCGCGGCGAAGGCGGGGCGGGGAGGCGTCTATCTGCGCGCCGATCAGCGTGTGGATTACGGGAGGGTCGTCGAGGTCCTCGCGATCATGCGCGCCGCCGGCGTCGGTGATATCGGCCTCGTGGCCGAACCCGAGGAGATCGACCGATGAGTGTCGCGCTGCGGCGCGCCCCCGGCATCGCGGCCCCGCTCGGTCTCTCGGTCCTGATGCACGCCGCGGTGCTCGCGCTGGCGCTCCTCTGGCGCGGCGATGTGGTGCCCCAGCTGCCGCCGATGTACAACGTGAACCTCGTCGCCGCGCCGGCGGGGGAGCGCGCGGCCGGAGTCGTGCGCGAGACGCCCCCCGTCGTCGATCCGCCGGCCGCGACCAAGGCGCCGCCGAGGGCCGCAGTGAACGAGGCGGCGAAGGTCGCACCGATCAATCCACCGACCAAGGCCGCGAAAGTGCCGACCCGCGCGACCGAGAACGTGACCAAGGCGCCGGAGAAGGTCGCCGTCTCCACCGCGCCGACCGCCGGTGGTGGCGAGGTCGGCGGCGCCGGCACTGACGTCGCCACCGTGCGCACCGAGGGGATCGATTTCCCTTTCCCAGGGTATCTGCAGAACATCGTCCGACAGATCGCACTGAACTTCAAGCCGAGGAATCCCGGTGCGCTCAAGGCGGAGGTGTTCTTCCTCATCCGGCGCGACGGCACTGTGACGGGCATCCGGTGGGTGACGCGCAGCGGGAACTTCAACTTCGACGGCAC
>JANNKK010000188.1:0-2794 GCA_031396245.1 Gemmatimonadaceae bacterium | reverse complement strand
CGCCGTCGTCGGTCGTGACCTGAAGAAAGCCGAGCAGGTAGCCGAGGAACTCGGCGAGGCTCGCGGCTTCGCTTGCGATATCAGCGTGCCTGCTGATGTCACGATGCTGGTGCAGACGGTTGAGGACGCCTTTGGTTCACTCGACATCCTCGTGAACAACGCCGGCATCACGAAGGACAACCTGATGCTCCGGATGAAGGACGAGGACTGGGACGCGGTGCTCGAGACCAACCTGCGGTCGGCCTTCGTCGCGATCCGAGCGGCGCAGCGGGGGATGATGAAGCGCCGTTGGGGGCGGATCATCAACATCTCCTCGGTGGTCGGGATCATCGGCAACAAGGGGCAGGCGAACTATGCCGCCAGCAAGGCGGGGCTGATCGGCTTGAGTAAGTCGGTCGCGAAGGAGCTCGCCTCTCGCAACATCCTCTGCAACGTGGTCGCGCCGGGGTTCATCCGGACCGATATGACGGAGAAGATGACCGAGGAGGCGGTGAAGGCCCTGAGCGCCCACATCCCGCTTGAGCGCCTCGGCGCTCCCTCCGATGTCGCCGGGATGGTCGCATTCCTGGCCTCGGAGCACGCCGCCTACATCACCGGACAGGTCTTCGCCGTGGACGGCGGGATGGTGATGTAGCCCCTTCCGTGCCCTATATTTAGGCGTCCGACCGCAGTCCCACCCCTACGGAGTCTTTCCGCATGGCCGACCATTCCGCGAAGGTCAAGGACATCATCGAGAAGGAGCTTGGCGTCGAACGGGAGAAGCTGACCGATGGCGCGAGCTTCATCGAGGACCTTGGCGCCGACTCGCTCGACATCGTCGAGCTGGTGATGGAGTTCGAGAAGGAGTTCAACATCGACATCCCCGACGAGGATGCCGAGAAGCTCCGGACCGTCGGCGACGCGATCGGCTATCTGAACGGCAAGATCGGCGGCTGACGTGGGTAGTGCCAAGCGCCGCGTCGTCCTCACCGGGGCGGGGTGCGTCACCCCCGTCGGCAATGACGTCCCCACCACGTGGCAGGCCCTTCTCGACGGCAAGTCGGGGGGCGGGCCGATCACGCGATTCGACGCCTCGGCATTCAAGGTCCGCTTCGCCCACGAGGTGAAGGGGTTCGAGCCTTCGCTGTACATGGACAAGAAGGAGATCAAGCGGTCCGATCTCTACACGCAGTACGCGATGGCCGCGTCGGTACAGGCGATGCGCGACGCCGGGTTCGGTGACGGCACGGGATACGACCGCTTGCGCACCGGCGTGATCATCGGCTCGGGGATCGGCGGCATCGCCACCTTCGAGGACCAGTGCCGGACCTATTTCACGACCGGCCCCAACCGCATCTCCCCCTTCTTCGTGCCGATGTTCATCGGCGACATCGCGGCCGGCGTGGTCTCGATGCGGTTCCAGGCGAAGGGGCCCAACTACGCGACGCAGTCGGCCTGCGCCACCAGCGCTCACGCGATCGGTGACGCCTTCCGGCTGATCGCCTACGGCGACGCCGACATCATCATCGCCGGCGGGTCCGAGGCGGCCGTCTCACCGATGTCGATCGGCGGGTTCGGGAACATGCAGGCCCTCTCGACGCGCAACGACTCCCCGCAGACGGCCTCGCGCCCTTTCGACCAGACGCGCGACGGATTCGTGCTCGGCGAGGGTGCGGCGAGTGTCGTGCTCGAGGAGTACGCGCACGCGAAGGCCCGCAACGCGAACATCTACTGCGAGGTCGTGGGCTACGGCGCCACCGGCGACGCCTACCACCTGACCGGACAGCCCGAGGACCACGAGGGGCTGCAGCGCGCGATGCGTCGGGCCCTCGAGGATGCAGGGCTCTCCCCCTCCGACATCCAGTACGTGAACGCGCACGGCACGTCGACGCCGATGAACGACCCCAACGAGATCCGCGCGATCAAGAAGGTCTTCGGCCCTCACGCGACGGGGCTCAACGTGAGCTCCACCAAGTCATCGACCGGCCACATGCTCGGCGCCGCCGGTGCGGTCGAGGCGATCTTTACCGCGATGGCGATCCGGCACAGCATCATCCCGCCGACGATCAACCTGACGACGCCCGACCCCGAGTGCGACTTGGACTGCACGGCGAACGTGCCGGTGAAGCGTGAGGTGCACGCCGCACTTTCGAACTCCTCGGGATTCGGTGGGCACAACGTCTCGATCGCGCTCCGCCGCCTCAAGGACTGAGTCCGTGGCGGCCGGGGCGCTGGCCCTTTCACTCGAGCGCATCGCCGACCCCGTGGTGCGGGCCGTTGGCGAGAAGGCGGTCGGCGGACGGCGGCTGACGCAGGCGGACGGCGTGGCGCTCTTCGAGAGCAATGACCTGACGGGGATCGGCCTCCTCGCGGATGCGGTGAACCGCGCGAAGCACGGCGACCGCGTGACCTTTGCGGCCAACCAGCACATCAACCCGACCAACATCTGCACCCTGCGCACGACCTGCCACTTCTGTGGCTATGCGCGGCTGCCGAAGGAGGAGGGGGCGTACCGGTACTCGCTGGAACAGGTGATGGCCGAGGCCCGGCAGGCGAAGAACGGGCTCACCCGCGAGTTCCACATCGTCGGCGGGCTCGATATGCAGGCCGGGCTCGAGTACTACACGACGATGTTCCGCGCCCTCAAGCGCGAACACCCGCAAACGCACATCAAGGCGCTGACGGCGGTGGAGATCGCGCACATCGCACGCATCGACAAGATGAGCATCAAGGACGTGCTCATCGCGCTGCGTGAAGCCGGGCTCGACACCATGCCGGGTGGTGGCGCCGAGGTGTTCAGCCCGGCCGTGCGCGC
>JANNKK010000168.1:0-12007 GCA_031396245.1 Gemmatimonadaceae bacterium | reverse complement strand
CCGGATCCGGTCGCGCAGGACGTCGTCGAGCGAGTGGCCCGGTCGGACGCGAACGAACAGGACGATCCGCACGTCCTTCTCGAGCCCGTTCACGACATCCTGTCCGATCACGATGCTCTCGAGGATCTCGGGCATCTGCTCCACCACCCGGTAGATCTCGGCCGTGCCGATGCGCACGCCACCCGGGTTGAGCGTCGCGTCGCTCCTTCCATAGATGATCACCCCGTTATTCGAAGTGATCTCCGCCCAGTCGCCGTGCCGCCAGGCCCCTTCAAAGAAGTCGAAGTAGGCGGCGTTGTACTTCGTGCTGTCGGGGTCGTTCCAGAATCCGATCGGCATCGACGGGAAGGGCCGCGTGCAGACGAGCTCGCCCGGCTTGCCGACCAGCATCCGGCCGTCGGGGTCCCACACCTCGACCGCCATCCCGAGCCCGCGACACTGGAGCTCGCCGGTGTACACCGGCAGCATCGGATTCCCCAGCGCGAAACAGGAGATTAGATCAGTGCCGCCAGAGATGCTCGCAAGATGCACGTCCTTCTTGATGTCGCGATACACATAGTCGTACGAATGCTCGGCGAGCGGACTCCCGGTCGAGAGGATCGCGCGCAGGGCGCTCAGGTCGTGTGAAGCGGCAGGCGCCAGCCCCAACTTCTCCGACATCGCGAGGAACTTCGCACTGGTCCCGAACACCGCGACCTTCTCCTCGGCCGCCACGTCCCAGAGGATTGCCGGACGATGTTCCGGAAGCGGCGCCCCGTCATAGAGCACGATCGTCGCGTCGGACGCGAGCGCCGTCAGAAGCCAGTTCCACATCATCCACCCGCAGGTGGTGAAGTAGAAGATCCGCTCGTTCGCCTTGAGGTCGGTGTGGAGCCGATGCTCCTTGATATGCTGCAGTAGCGTCCCCCCCGCCCCGTGCACCATGCACTTCGGGAGTCCCGTCGTTCCCGACGAGTACATCACGTAGAGGGGATGGTTGAACGGCAGCCGCGCGAAGCTGAGTTGCCCCTCACTCCCCGTATCGAGGAAGCTGGCCCACGCCACGTAGTTCCCCCGTTCCTGCCCCTCTCTGTGCCCTCTGTGCTCTCTGTGGTGAACGCCGTTGTAGTTGAACGGGACCACGATGGTGGCCCGCACCGAGGGCAGCGAATCAACGATCTCATCCACACGCCCGAGGCAATCGATGGACTTCCCGGCATACTGATATCCGTCCGCCACGACGAGCACGACCGGCTCGATCTGCCCGAATCGGTCGAGCACAGCGCGAACTCCGAAGTCCGGCGAGCACGACGACCACACCGCGCCGATCGACGCGGCCGCCAGCGACGCGACGACCGCCTCCGGGATGTTCGGCAGGAACCCCGCAACACGGTCCCCGGGCTTCACCCCCAGCGCGCGCAACGCGTTCGACGCCCGCCGCACCTGCTCCGCCAGTTCCTTATAGGAGAGTTCCCTCCGCGAACCCGACTCGTCGCGCGCGATGATCGCGACCCCCGGATCCCGCCGACGCAGCACGTTCTCCGCGAAGTTGAGTCGCGCCCCGGTGAACCACCTCGGGCCCCCGCTCGGCGTCGGCGGCTCCATCCGCTCGGCGTTCACGAGTACCGACTCCCACGGTTGACCATCGGGGAGCGTGTCGGCGATCACGAACCCGATCCGCCACACCGCCGACCAGAAGTTCGCCGGCTCACGCACCGACCAGGCGTGCCACTCCTCGTAGCTCGCGTTCGCGCGCGGGGCGCCCTTCACCCGCGCCGAGAGGAAGGCGAAGAACACGGACATCGCGCTCGCCCGTGCGCGCGACGGATCGGGTCGCCATAGCGGTTCGCTCATCGCGGTTCGTTCATCGCGGGGGAAGATAGCACGCTGGATTCACTGAATGAGTCGGCCGGAATCCGCAAGTCCCCGTAACCGTCACCGCACGGAACACGCTGTCGCGTGCGTCGGACTCCTCCGATATGCTTTCCTCATGCCACCTCGCCGTATCCTCCTCGCCGACGCCGACGCCTTCTTCGTCGCGGTGGCGCGGATGGCGGATCCGGAGGGCGCGGGGAAGGCGAAGCTCCTCATCGTCGGTGGCCGACCCAACTCCCGCGGCGTCGTCTGCTCGGCCAGCTACGAGACCCGCGTCTTCGGCGTGCGCAGTGCGATGCCGATCGCGCAGGCGCTGCGACTCTGCCCTGACGCGATGTGCGTGCCCGTCCCGCGCGGCGCCTGCTCGGCCACCTCGAAGGCGATCGCCGCCGTGCTCGCCAAGTTCACCCCGGTCGTCGAGGGGGCGAGCATCGACGAGTGGTACTTGGACCTCACCGGCACCGAGGCGCTCTACAACGATGAGCCCCTCGAGGTCACCGCGACGCGGATCCGCGAACGAGTCAAGCGCGACACCGGGATGTGGCTCTCCTTCGGCGGCGGCACGTCGAAATTGATCGCGAAGCTCGCCGCCGAGCGCGCGAAACCACGGCCCGAGCTCGGAGGCAACGGCGTGCGGATCGTCGCGGTCGGCTCCGAGCAGGAGTTCCTCGCCGGACTGACGCTGGCCGAGATCCCCGGCATCGGTCCCAAGATGCAGGAGCGCCTGACCAAACTCGGGATGGTGCAGGTCGCCGATGTCCTGCCCCACGAGCGGGCGACCCTCGCGCGCTGGCTGGGGCGTCGTCCCGCCGAGTGGCTCTGGGGACGGGTGCGCGGGATCCACACCGCCCCCGTGGCCTCGCGCGCATCGGCGCGACAGATCTCGCGCGAGTGCACTTTCGACCGCGACATTCGCGACACGCAGAAGTTGGAGCCCCTGCTCCGTGCCCTCGGCGCCAAGGCGGCGCAGGAACTCCGCAGCGAGCGACTCGGGACACGCACGGTGAGTGTGAAGCTGCGCGACACCGATTTCACCACCCGTCACGCCAGCCGCACATTGCCCGACGCGATCGAGAGCGACCGCGCGATCGGCGACGTTGCGGTGACGCTGCTCAAGAAGCTGCGGTCATCGCGGGGCGTGCCGGCCCGTCTCGTCGGCGTGGCGCTCGGCAACCTTGTCCCTGCGCGCGACGCCGAGCAGCTCGGACTCTTCGCGGCGCCGGCCACTCAGGTGGAGCGGACCGAGGATCGCCTGGTGTCGAAGGCGGTTGATAAGGTCAGGCAGCGTTTCGGGGACGCGGCGATCAGGACGGGCCGCGACGAAGGACGGCGATAGGGCAGACGGCGGACGGCGGTAGGCGGACGGCGGGTTACTTCACCGTCCACCGCGTGACCTGCGGCACTCCGTCCGAATCCTCTCCCGTCGTCACTATCCACTTCCCCGCAAAGGCAAAGTTGTACACGACGCCCTCGAGCGTGACGCTGCCGAGGAGGTCCCCCGACGGTGCGAACACATCGAAGATCGTCTTGGTGTCGTCGCCACGCAGCGTGCGCGCCCAGAGTCGCCCCGCGCCGTCGAAGCGGAGGCCATCCACCGCGAGGTGGGGCTTGAGTGAGAGGTCCATCTTCCTCACCGGAGCCGGCGCCGACGAACCGGACTTCCCGGACGATGCCTCGGCGGCGGCGCGCACCGCGCCCATCTGGCGGCTGATCCGCGAGCGAAGCGCTTCCTCCTCGTTCGGCGTGCGCCGCACACGGTCGATAGTGCGCGTGATGTCCTGCATCCGGAGGCCGGTCGAATCGAGTCGGATGATCTGATACCGCTCGTTGTGCGGGATGATCGCGACGACACCCGAGCGTGAGAGCGCGACGGAACTCCCCGCGAAGACCGCGCCTGTCTCGGGACGAGGGAGCTCCGGGAGCTCGAGCGGCACGGGCTTCCCGTCGACCGCGCGGTAGACGAGGAGCTGCCCCGCCGGAGACTCGGCGCCCAGCACCAGATGACCGAGACCGTCGGTCCCGGCGGTGGTGAAGAAACCGTGCAGCTGCGAGGTGCCGAGCACGAGATGGTCTGGACCGAGCGACGTGAGACGTCGCGCTGCCATATCGACGATCTCGAGACTCCCTGTGGGCGCGACAGCGGCGCGAAGGACGTACTGGTACTCCCCCGGACCTGCTCCCTTCCGGCCGGCACTCCAAGATGGTTTCCCGGCGGCGTCGAAGAACCGGAGCATCGGCGCGTCGCGGTCCACGACGAGCAAGCGGCCGTCGGCGGTGAGGGCCACTTCCTGGATGTTCGAGAACTGCAGCGCGCCCCCGCACTCGGCGCAGCCGATCGTGAGGTCCTTGGAGAGCGTAGGCGCCTGAGCCGCCGCCGCACCGATGAGGGATGTGGTGAGGCTGAGCAGCATCAACGAACGGCTGAGTGAGAGACGGCGGTGCACGGCGACTCGTTGGTTGGGGTCCATCGTTGCGACACCCCCACGATCCGGGGTGGTTGCTCAGTCACGCAAGATGGACCGGTCGCACTGGTCGGCCAATCCCCCGCTAAGCGGTCCGGAGGTGTCAGAAGGACGGGTGTCTATCTCAGTGCGTCCCCTCCACCACCAGACCGTGCGCCTCCGTCTCATCGAACTCCCGGTACCAGGCCAACGAGACGATCCACCACCGGTCGCCGCTCCGGACCAGTTGGATCGCGTTCACGCCGCGCAACACATCGGGGCCTTCCGGTTCCTTCCGCGCCGTGAACCAGGAGTACACCTGGGCCAGCGGGCCCCGCAGTTCGGTCACGCGCTCGGTCTCGAACTCGTAGAAGCCATTCGTGCGGAAGAGAGGTTCCCGCGTGCGGCGATATTCGCCGTAACTGAGCGGTCGAACCGCGCCGCCCGCGGGCGCGGAGAGCGGCACCAGCGGCGCGCCAGGCAGGAGCGCATCCCCGAACGCCTCCCAGTCTCGCGCCGCCCCAGCGGGCCCACTGATCGATCGGTACATCGCCTCGATGACTTCGTCGAGCGATGCGTATCGAAGTCGGGTGAGTGTCATCCGGGGAATCTCTCCTCAGGCACCGTCCGTAGTCCGGACCACCTCCATCACCACTGACGAACCGATGCCACTCCTCCGCGTGCACGGCGACCGGATCCTCTCCCTCGCGATCGATCCCGGGAGCGAACAGCCCGTCTATCGGCAGGTCTATCTCGGCGTGAGACACGCGATCCTGAACGCCGTCGTCGAACCCGGTTCGCGTCTCCCCTCCACCCGCGCCCTCGCCAGTGACATCGGCGTGTCGCGCAACACGGTGGTGATGGCGTACGAGCAGCTGCGGGCAGAGGGGTACACCGTCGGGCGCGGTGGGAGCGACACCCGCGTGGCGAACGAGGTCCCCGACCGCGTGATGCAGGCGGCGCCGACCAGGCCGAGGCCGCGCGCTCAGGGGAGCATCGCCCGACCGTCGACGGCTGCGCGGGCGATGGAGGAGACCTACAGGTCGATGGCGCCGCGCCTCGAGATGCCGCCCCGCGCCTTCCGCGCCGGCGTTCCGGCGACCGACCTCTTCCCCTACGCCCTCTGGGGCAGACTCCTCGCGCGGCGGTGGAGCCGAATCACGACTCGCGACTTGGGCTACGGCACTCCGCAGGGACACCTGCGACTGCGCGAGGCGATCGCCGGCTACCTCGCCGCGGCACGGGGTGTGATCTGCGACGTCGAGCAGATCTTCATCGTCGGCGGCGCGCAGGGAGCGCTCTCGGTGGCGGCGCGACTGATCCTCGATCCCGGCGACAAGGTGTGGGTCGAGGACCCCGGATATCACGGCGCGCGCGGTGCGCTGCGCGGCGCCGGCGCGACGCTCGTTCCGGTGCCGGTGGATGACTCGGGCCTCCGGGTCGATGAGGGGATCCGTCTCGCGCGCGACGCGCGGGCGGCGTTCGTGACGCCCTCGCGCCAGCTCCCCCTCAGCGTGACGCTCTCGAAGGAACGCCGCGCCGCGCTGCTCGCCTGGGCCGCGAAGCAGAAGAGTTGGATCATCGAGGACGACTACGACTCCGAGATCCGCTTCGCGTCGCGCCCCCTCCCCGCGATGCAGGGGGACGACCCGCACGGCTGCGTCCTCTATTGCGGCACCTTCAGCAAGACGCTCTTCCCCGCCCTGCGGATCGGCTACCTCGTGGTACCCCCCGATCTCGTCCCGGCCGCGACCGCCGTGCGGCATATGCAGGACGTGCACTCCCCCACGCTCGAGCAGGTCGTTCTCGCCGACTTCATCGAGGGCGGGCACTTCGAGCGCCACGTGCGCCGTGTCCGGCAAGTCTACCTCGAACGCCAACAGGTGCTGCGCGATGGGGTCAAGCGCCACTTGCGCGGCGTGCTCGAGATCCCACCCGGTGAAGCGGGCCTCTTCGTCACCGCGTGGCTGCACGGGATGACCGACATCGCAGCGGCGGACGCGGCGGCGAAGGAAGGCGTCGATGTGGTGCCGCTGAGTCGGATGAGCGAGGGCCCCATCGCCCCCGGACTCGTCCTCGGCTACGCCGGACTCAACACCACCGACATCGCCGAGGGTGTCCAGCGCCTCGCTAAGGCGCTCTCATCCGTTCGCGGACCACGGTGAGCGGGAGCGGCCCAGCCTCCAGGTAGCGCTCGTGGAAGTCCCGCACGTCGAACGCTGATCCGCGCGAGCGCTGCATCTCGTCCCGCATCTCACGGATCGCGAGATAGCCGATCATGTAGCTCGCGAGTTGGCCCGGCGTTGCCGCGTGTCGATCGGCGTAGTTCGAGGCGATCGTGCGCGACTTGCCCGTCACCTCCATCGTTCGTGCGATCACCTGCTCCCTCGTCCATCCCTCGAGATGCATCCGGATGTCGAGCTCGAGGCCGTTCCAGCCGTCGAGGAAGTGCAACAGGAACCCGGCGCGATAGAGATCCTCGTCGAGCACGCCAGACTCCCGCACCGCGAGCTCCTCGGCGTACATCCCCCACCCTTCGATGTAGGAACCGATCCCGTAGCTGCGCGCGGCGGGCGGGACCTCGACCGAGCGGGGATAGGTGCGCTCGAAGTGATGGCCCGGCGCCCCCTCGTGGGCGACGGCGATCGGCAGGTTCCAGCGCGGCGCCGAGTCGGGACGCCAGGTGTTGAGATAGAAGGTGCCGGGCCCGCCGGGCGTCGATGGGCCCGAGTAGCGCCCGGGCGGGTCAGACCGCTCGCGTACGGCAGGCGTCGGCTCGATGAGGAGCGGTGCCGACGGCGGGTTCCTGAAGAGCCTTGAGACAGCCGGCGTCAGTCGCGCCTCGATCTCCTTCGCACCGGCCAGCATCTCCTCGCGCGACGTGTGGAGGAATCGCGCCTCGGTGCGGATCCGTCGCTTGGCCTCGGCGAGCGGAACATCTCCGACCAGTCGCCGAAGGATCGGCGCGAGTTCCGCATCGGTGCTCCTGATCCGCTCCGCGGCGATCGTCGCGAGCGACTCCGCCGGCGTGTCGATGCCCGAGGTGAAGCGCACCTTCGCTCGATAGCACTCGGCGCCGCCGGGGAGTCCCGAAAGCGAACCATCGGTGCGGGCGCGCGACTTGTAAGCGTCCGTGAGGTAGCTCCGGTAGCCGATCACCGCCGCGGCGAGCGTGTCGTGCGTGAGGGCGCTCGTGGTCGCGGCGAGTTGGCCCAGGAGGACGTCGAGTTGGTCCACCACCCGGTCGACGTTGTCGCGCGAGGCAACGAAACCGTCGCCGATCCCCTGCTCGAGCTGGTCGACGTGGTCGCGGATCGCGTCGGGGAAGGAGCGGAGTCTCGGAGCGTTCTGCGCGAACGCGACCGAATCGCGCGCCATCGTGGCGATGGTCCCCGAGAGCGCGAGGTGCGGCCCGCCGAGCGGACTCACGTTCCACGCCTCGTCCCGGCAGGAGGCCGCAGCGATCTGTCGCGCGAGACCCTCACGCAGCCCGCGGTAGAGCAGGAACTCCGGCGTGCCGGTCAGCGCCGCGCGATCGAGCGAATCGAGCGCACCGACCCACGCCCGATATCGCCCCAGTCGCGAATCCCGCATCGCCGCCGGCTCCACGCCCCAGGAGGCAGAGAGGGGCCGCGCACGCGCGACCGAATCGGTGAACGCCTGCACCGCCAGCGCGATCGCGCGGACCGATTCAACGGGTTCACGAGCCGGAGCCGCAGCCGTGAGTGATGAGACGAGCAGCAGTAGTGAGCGCATACGCGCTTACTACGCACGACGGCGGACAACGGAGCGGGCCAGTTGGCCCGCCGTCCGCCGTCCGCCGTCTGCCGTCTGCTTCTTAACGCGCTCGTACGAACTCAATCGGCGGTCCCCCGACCGGCCCAAACTTCATCACCCGGTGCGGCGCCGCCTTCTCGATCCAGTACGTGCCCGGCGAATCCCCTCCGCTCGCACTCACGCGATAGGTCTCGACGCTCCCGATCGCCAGGGTCAGCGTCTCATCGCCGCTCACCCGGTAACTCCGCTGCTGCACCACACCCTTCCCCGTCGAGAGGACCTGCACCTTGATGTCGGCGTCGGCCGTCCACTTGAAGTACGGGAGGAGCGCCTGGATCAGGTTGTCATCGACCGTCCCGCTCGGCACCTCGACCCCGGTGTAGTCCACCGGCACCATCCCCGTTTGGCCGGGCGTGACGCCCTTCCCGCTCGCCTTCCCGTCCACGTAGGTCACGTCGAGCTTGATCTCCTGGCCCTGGATGCGCCCGGCCTGTGTCGCCGACCGCATCGTGAGGTCGCCGGTGAAGCGCACCTCGGAGTTCTGCTGAACGATCGTCGCGAGCTGCGACCGCTCGCGGTACACCCAGCCCTCGCCGTCCCTCTCGAGCGTGCCGAGCTGGAATCCGAAAGCCTGGCCCTGGAACATCACGGTGAAGGAATCCGAGCGCGGCACCATCAGCGCCCGGTCGAGATCGAGCGCCATCGCCTTCACTTCGAGATCGGCCGCCGCGACCTCCTTCCCATCGACGTCGATCATCCGCACCGGTGCGATCGGACGGAGCTTGTCGGCGATCTTCGTCGCGTCGCCGACGACGACGATGAGTGAGGCGTCGGCGCGCATCCCGACCCGAGCCGCCCCCTGCGCCTGCTCGGGCGTCACCGCCGCGAGACGCTGCCGATAGGTTTGCACATAGTCGTTCGCGAGCCCGAGCAGGCGCGCATTCGCGACCTGTGAGGCCACGGCCTGCGCCGTCTCGATCTGCAGCGGGAACCGGCCGACGAGCGTCTGCTTCTGCCGGTCGAACTCCTCCACCGGCATCGGCTCCGTTCCCACGCGCCGCAACTGCGCGAGCAGTTCGACCAGCGCCGAGTCGGTCACTTCGGTGCGCACCTCGGCCGTCGCCGAGAAGTTGCCGAGCCCGCGCCGCCGGGTGACGCTCGAGTACGATCCGTAGGTCCATCCCTTCGACTCGCGCAGGATCGAGAAGAGGCGTGAGTCGCTCGCCCCGCCAAGGATCTGGTTCGCGATCGTCAGCGCATAGCCGCGGGTGTCGGTCGCCAACCAGGTCGTGTTGCCGACGACGATGTTCGACTGCACCGAACCCGGCCGATGCACGAGGAGGATCTCCTTCTGCTGGCGCTGGGGCGCCGGCCGCGTGGCCGGTGATCCCGCCGCCACGCCGCCCCACGCCGCGAACGATGCCTCGCCGAGTTGACGCGCCTCGGTGGTGTCGATCGAGCCGGCGATCACGAGGATCGCCTGGTTCGGACGCATCCGCTGCCGGTGGAAGGTCTCCAAGTCGGCGCGGGTGATCGCCGCGACCGTCACCTCGTCGGATGAGCGGCCATAGGGATGGTCACCAAAGAGCCCCTGCGCGAAGGTGCGCGCCGCGATGGCGTCGGGCTGCGACTTGGCGAGCGCGAGCGACGAGAGGGTCTGCTTGCGCAACAGTTCGATCTCGGTCGTCGGGAAGGTCGGCCTCAGCGCCGCATCGGCGAGGAGTTCGAACGCGAGCCGGCGATCATCGTTCAGCACCGTGGCGCTGAGCGTGAGGAAGTCGACACCGGCGCCGGCGCCGATCGACCCGCCGACCCCTTCGATCGCGGCCGAGATCTGCTCAGCGGTGCGGTTCCCCGCCCCCTTCGTGAGCAGTCCCGCCACCATCTCGGCGGTGCCGCTCTTCCCGGTCGGATCGTAGAACGAGCCCCCCGGCACCGCGAGGGTGAGGGAGAGGACCGGCTGCTTGTGGTTGGTGACGACGAGGATCCGCAATCCATTCTCGAGGATCGTCTCGGCGAACGGAGGGAAGAGCGCCGGTGTGAGTGGCATCGGCACCGGCGGATTGGTCGGGAACTGCGCAGCAGCCGGTGCGGCGACGAGGAGCGCGCCGGCGACGAGTCGGGCAGTGAGCGCGCGCATCTACTTGGCCTCCGGGACGATCACGAGGGTCAACGAGTTCTCCGGACGGAGATAGGTCGCCGCGACGCGGCGGAGGTCGGCGAGCGAGACCGCGTCGTACCGCGTCGCCTCGGTGTTCACCGCCGAGGGCGAGCCGAGGTACATCGCGGCGTAGTGCACCGCCTCGGAGAGCTCCATCGCCGTCTGCCGGCCGAAGATCGTGGCCGACCGCCAGGAGTTCTTCGCCTTGGTCAGTTCCTCGGCGCTGATCCCGTCGGCGACGGTCCGCATCTCGGCGGCGAGACGCGCCCGGAGCGAATCGGCGTCGACGCCCTGGTTCGCGATCACCAGCGCCCCGAAGATCCCGGTGCCGCGCATCGGGCCGAAGGGGTTGTAGAGCGCCTGCGCCGCGACCGCGACCTTCGCCTCGCGCACGAGCGAGCGATTGAGCCGCGAGCTCTCGCCGACGCCGATGATCGTCGAGAGGAGTTCGAGTGCGGGATGGTCGTTGTGCGAAGGCGGCACCGTCCGGTAGGCCACCAGCACCGCCGGAAGCGACGCGTTGCGGTCGGGGATCCGCTTGACGACCTCGCGGCCCGTCGCACCCTGCGGCGTGCAGGTCACCGCCGGCGGCGTCTGGCCCCGCGGGATCGCGCCGAAGTACTGCTGCACCATCCGCCGCGCCTCGGCCGGCACGAAGTCGCCGGTGATCACGAGCGTCGCGTTGTTGGGCGCGTAGTAGAGGTCGAAGAAGGCCTTCACATCCGCCACCGCGGCGGCGTTCAGGTCATCCATCGAGCCGATGATCGAATGCGCGTAGGCGAAGCAGCTCGTCCGATCGAACATCGTCGGCAGCGAGTCGACGAAGGCCGCGAAGTAGGGCTGGTTGTCGAATCGCATCCGGCGCTCCTCCTTCACCGCCTCCTGCTGGTTCTTGAGATTCGAGTCGTTCACGACCAGCGAACGCATCCGGTCGGCCTCGAGCCAGAGGGCGAGGTTGAGCCGGTTCGAGGGAAGCGCCTCGTAACAGTTGGTGCGGTCGGGGTTGGTCGAGCCGTTGAGGGAGCCGCCGGCCCGTTCCACATACTGCCCGTGCTCCGCCTTCTTCACGTTCGCCGACCCCTGGAACATCATGTGCTCGAAGAGGTGCGCGAACCCGGTCCGGCCGGCGCGCTCGTTCCGCGACCCGACGTCGTACCAGACGTTGACCGCGACCACCTGCGACGAGTGATCCTCGACGAGGTGCACCTTGAGCCCGTTGGGAAGGGAGAAGGACTCGACGGCGAGCGGCCGCGGCGCCTGCGCTGCGAGCACAGCCGGGAAGAGGGCCCACACCATCACGCGCAACCGCATCGCGATCCTCCAGCAGGGTGGAATAGTCGAGGAACGAGGGCGCTAGCGCCCGGTGGAACCGAAACCGCCGGCCCGCTCGGTCGTGCGCGTCACCGCGCCCTGAACGAAGGGAAGGGTCTCGTACTTCGCGAGCACCATCTGGGCGATCCGTTCCCCGTCGCGCACCCTGAGGGGAGCCGCACCACCGTTCTTCACCGGCACACACCACTCGTCGGGGAAATCGGCGTCGATCGTCCCCGGGCTGTTCACGATCACCAGGTCGGTCCTGAGACTCGTCCCCGACCGCGGCCGCACCTGCGCTTCATACCCCACTGGGAGCCGGGCGCGGAACCCCAAGGGGAACAACGCCTTCTCCCCAGGGGCTAGTTCGACGAACAACCCGCCGTCCTCGTGTCCGACGTCGCACACCGTCGCGTGACCTTCCCGAAATACACGTACCTGTCCGCCCCTGAGACACAACCCC
>JANNKK010000156.1:0-5464 GCA_031396245.1 Gemmatimonadaceae bacterium | reverse complement strand
CTCGCGTCAGTCGCGGTCTCACTCGGCACCTGGGGGATCGGTTGGGCGATCGACAGCGCGGCGTCCTGATCGGTGCGGCGTTCCTGATGGCGACCTCGGCGATCGGGCCGGGGTTCCTCACGCAGACCGCCGTCTTCACCGAACGTCTGGGCCCGAGCTTCGGCTTCGCGATCCTCGTCAGCATCGTGATCGACCTCGCGGCACAGCTCAACATCTGGCGGGTGATCGCGGTGAGTGGTCGCCGCGCGACTGAGATCGGGGACGACGTCGCCCGGGGGCTCGGCACGATGTTGGCCGTGCTCGTCGCGCTGGGCGGCCTCGCGTTCAATGTCGGCAACGTCGCCGGAGCGGGGCTCGGGCTCCAGGTCGTCACCGGGATGCCGGTCTGGCTCGGGGCACTGCTCAGTGCAGGCATTGCGATCGTGATCTTCGTGGTGAAGGAGGCGGGGCGCGCAATGGATCGCTTCGCCTTAGGGCTCGGGCTCCTGCTCGTCGCGCTCACCTGGTACGTCGCGGTGGCGGCGCATCCGCCGTATCTCGAGGCGCTGCGCGGCAGCGTGATGCCGGAGTCACTCGATGTGCTCTCGATCGTCACGATCGTCGGTGGAACGGTCGGTGGGTACATCACCTTCGCCGGGGCGCACCGACTCGTCGACGCGGGCGTGAAGGGGCGCGACTCGCTGCCGCAAGTCACCCGATCGGCCGCGACGGCGATCGGCATCGCGTCGCTGATGCGCATCGTGCTCTTCCTCGCCGCTCTCGGCGTCGTGAGTCGCGGCCTCGCGCTCGACCCGGCGAATCCCCCGGCCTCGGTCTTCCGTCACGCGACCGGGGAGGTGGGCTACCGGATCTTCGGCGTGGTGATGTGGAGCGCCGCGATCACCTCCGTGGTCGGCGCGGCGTACACCTCGGTCTCCTTCCTGCGAAGCTTGCACGGTGCACTCGACCGGCACTGGACGCGCGTCGTGATCGTCTTCATCGCGCTATCGACCTTGATCTTCCTTGTCATCGGCCGCCCGGTGCGGACCCTCGTGCTGGTCGGCGCGATCAACGGCCTCATCCTGCCGATCTCGCTCGCGACGATGCTCGTCGCGGCGCACCGCACCCGCGTCGTCGGGGACTACCGGCACCCGCGCCTGCTCACGCTCCTCGGTGCGGTCGTCGCGCTCGCGATGGCGGCCGCTGGGGCATACGTCCTCTGGCGCGACATCCCGGCGCTGATGCGCTGACCGCCGCGGCGCGGTAGGTTCTCCCAAGTCGCCCATCGGAGCTCACCATATGTCCGTCTCGCGCCGTTCCTTCTTCCGCACCGTGACCGTCGGCGGTGCCGCCACGCTCGTGGCTCCCTCCTGGCTCCACGCCCGTGGCCGCGAGGGGGGCACCGTCGAGCCTTCGCTTCTTGCCGCAGTGAACCGGCAGGGCACCGCGCCGATCAAGCTCGACTCCAACGAGAATCCCCACGGGCCCGTGCCGGCCGCCATCCGCGCGATGCAACAGTCGATGCGCCGCGGGTCGCTCTACCCCGACCGCGACGAACAGCCGCTTCGCGACGCGATCGCAAAGGCCAACGGACTCGCGGCTGATCGTGTGATGATCGGCTGCGGCTCCACCGAGATCCTCCGGCTCGCGGTGCAGGCCTTCTGCTCGCCGACCAAGGCGGTCGTCGTCGCGGTGCCGACCTTCGAGACGCCGGGGGACTACGCCCGCACCCTCGGGTTCCCGGTGCGAGAGGTGGGGCTCAACGCGAAGTTCCAGCTCGACCTCGATGCGATGCTCGCGCAGGTGAAGGGCGCGGGGCTCGTCTTCCTCTGCAATCCGAACAACCCCACGGGGCACGTGCACGGCGCGAAGGCGGTGACCGCGTTCGTCTCCGCCGCGCTCGCCGCCGACCCAGACGTGATCGTCGTCGTCGACGAGGCGTATCACGAGTTCGTCGACGATCCGGCGTATGCGTCGGCCGTCTCACTGCTCGATGCGAACCCGCGCGTCTTCGTCTCGCGCACCTTCTCGAAGATCTACGGCATCGCGGGGATGCGCTTGGGCTATGCGCTGGGCTCGGCGCCGACGATCAAGGCGATGGAGCGCTTGAGTCTGCCGAGCGGGATCAGTGGCCTGACGCTCGCGGCCGGCATCGCGGCGCTCGCCGACCCGGCGCAGGTGAAGAAGGAACAGGAGTCGAATCGCGAGGCGCGCGCCTTCACGATGCAGTGGTTCCGCGATGCCGGCTTCGAGATGGTCCCGTCGCAGGCGAACTTCCTGCTGGTGAACATCCGGCGGGACCCGGCGGCGTTCCGGACCGCGTGCGCCGCGCAGGGTGTGTTGGTCGGCCGCGTCTTTCCGCGTCTTACCGGGCACGCGCGCACCTCGATCGGCACGCTGGACGAGATGCAGCGCGCCACGCAGGTCTTCAAGCGGGTGCTGTCGTAACGAAGAACCGTCCCCGATGGGATGACCATCCCGACCTCGGCCTCCCCGCGCTCCAAGGCGATGCGGAGGCCGAGGTTTGTGTCGTCGGGCTGGGCGGCACGGGACTCTCCTGCATCAGCGAGGCGCTCGCACTCGGCGCGCGGTCGGTGATCGGGATCGATGCCGTCGGGGTCGCGGCCGGCGCCGCGGGACGCAATGGCGGATTCCTCCTCTCAGGGACCTCGGAGTTCCATCACGACCTCGTGGCGAAGGTCGGGCGTGAGCGCGCGAGGGCGATCACGCGCCTCACGATGGAGGAGACGGAGCGACTCGCGCAGGAGTCGCCAGGGATCGTGCGGTACACCGGCTCGCTCCGCATCGCGAGTGACGAGGCGGAACTCGAGGACTGCAAGCGCCAGCGTGCGCAGATGGTCGCCGACGGATTCGCGTGCGAGTCGTACGAGGGACCGGAAGGGCGCGGCATCCTGATCCCGACCGATGCGGCGTTCCATCCGATCGCACGGTGTCGGCGCGTCGCCGAGGCGGCGAGGACGGAGGGCGCGCGGCTCTTCGGCGACACACGTGCGGCGTCGATCGAGTCGGGGATGGTGCGAACCGAGCGCGGAATCATTCGGCCGCGCCACATCATCGTCTGCGTCGACGGCGGTCTCGAGCTCCTGCTGCCGGAGCTCAGCGGGCGTGTGCGAACCGCGCGCCTCCAGATGCTCGCGACCGCGCCGGCGCCCGAAGTCACCTTCGCACGACCCGTCTCGACGCGCTACGGCTTCGACTATTGGCAGCAGCTGCCGGACCGGAGCATCGTCCTCGGCGGCGGGCGCGACATCTCCCCCGACACCGAATGGACGGTCACCGCGACTCCAACACCAGCCATCCAGGACTATCTCGACCGCACGTTGCGGGAGCGTCTCGGCGTGCGCGCCGACGTCACGCACCGCTGGGGCGCGACGGTGTCATACACCGGGACCGGCTTCCCCATCTTCGAATCGCTGGGCGACGGGGTGCACGTGGTCGGTGCATTCAGCGGCACGGGGAACGTCGTCGGATCGCTGCTCGGGCGGGCGGCGGCGCAGCGGGCGCTCACCGGGCGCACGGACCTCGCGATGGCCTTCCTCGCCTAAGCGGCGCGGAAGCGACACTACCGGGCTGTCAGCGCGCTAACTTCCACTCGTCCCGTTCCCCACGCGCCATGTCTGCCAAGCAGAACGCCCCGCATCTCGCCGACCCCGACACGAACCCCTCCTTCACCCGAGGCGTCTTCCAGGGCGAGATCCGCGAGGACATCGTCTTCCCCTTCCCGCAGCCGTCGAAGGAGGAGAAGGAGTCACTCGCCGCGATCCTCGACGCCTTTCGCTCCTGGGCCGCCGACACCCTCGACTCGGCGAAGCTCGATCACGACGGGAAGTTCCCCGACGAAGTGCGGAAGGGGATGGCCGACTTGGGACTGATGGGCCTCAACATCCCTGAGCAGTACGGCGGATTCGGCGCCTCGTCGATGGTCTTCACCCGGGTCTTCGGTGAGATCGGAGCGCACGACGCGGCCCTCGCCGTCTACTTCGGCGCCCACGGGAGCATCGGGATCAAGGGGATCATTCTCTTCGGCACCGACGACCAGAAGCAGCGTTGGCTCCCGCGATGCGCCTCAGGCGAGTTGGTCGGCGCCTTCTGCCTCACCGAGCCCGGCTCAGGCTCCGACGCGCAAGCGATGCTGACGACGGCGGTCCCGAGTGCGGACGGATCGCACTATGTGCTCAACGGCACGAAGTTCTGGATCTCCAATGCCGGCTATGCTGGCGTGCTCACGGTGTTCGCGAAGGTGCCGGTCACGATCGACGGCAAGCTGAAGCAGCGCGTCACCGCCTTCATCGTCGACGCGAAGGCCCCCGGCATCTCCTTGGGCAAGATCGAGGAGAAGATGGGGATCAAAGCGAGCGACACGCGCGCGGTGATCTTCGAGAACGTGAAGGTCCCGAAGGAGGACCTGCTCGGTGAGCTCGGCCACGGATTCAATCTCGCGCTGGAGGTCCTCAACTCAGGGCGTCTCGGGCTCGCCGCCGGTTCATCGCGCGGCACCCGTGTGATGATGGCGCACGCGATCGCCTACGCGAAGCAGCGGGAGCAGTTCGGCAAGCCGATCGGGTCCTTCGAGATGATCCAGAAGAAGATCGCGAGCGCCGCCGCCGACTGTTACGCCGCCGACGCCGGCTGGATGCTCTGCGCGGGGATGGTGGACCGCGGCGGGATCGACTTCTCCCTCGAGACCGCGGCCTGCAAGATCTACGCGTCGGAGCTCGCCTTCCGCACCGCGAGCGAGGCGATGCAGATCGCCGGCGGCATCGGCTACTCGAAGGAGTTCCCCTACGAGCGCGCCCTGCGCGACTCGCGGATCAACATGATCTTCGAGGGGACGAACGAGATCCTCAGGATGTTCATCGCCCTGAACGGCATGCAGGGCCCCGGCGAGTCGCTCAAGGCCCTGGCGAAGCACAAGTCGGTCGGAGCCCTGGGCGAGTTCG
Organism: Gemmatimonadaceae bacterium; assembly: GCA_031396245.1. Taxonomy (GTDB): domain Bacteria; phylum Gemmatimonadota; class Gemmatimonadetes; order Gemmatimonadales; family Gemmatimonadaceae; genus Pseudogemmatithrix. Next base: position 524 of record JANNKK010000156.1, on the reverse strand, counting down.
CGGCGCGCCGGTTGCGTCGGGTCGTCTCGCGCGAGCGGATCGAGAAGGTCGCCCCGGCCCTCGAGCACGAATCGGATCTGGTCACCGAGGCGGCCGCCGACCTGGCCAAGCAGGTCGAGGGGGCCCTGATCAAGCACGGCCGGGGGATCCTCGACCGGGAATACGTCCAGAGCCGCATCGCCAACGCCGCGATCGACCTCTACGCCATGTCGGCCTGCATCGCCCGGGCCACCTCGGCCGTCTCGAAGCAGGGCGAAGACGGGGCGAAGCGCGAGCTGCTCCTGACCAAGACGTTCTGCGCGGAGGCCCGCCGGCGCGTCCGGCGCGAGCTTCGGGCGGTCCACGAGAACCACGACGAATCGTTCGAAGCGATCGTGGACCAGGTCCGGGCCGCCAGGGACTACCCCGCCGGCCTCTACTGACACCCCTCCCCAGGCTGCCAAGCGCCCGCCCACCGGCCGCCCCCCGGCCCCAAAAAAGAGGCCAAATCGGCCCTTGCCCCGAGGCCTTGACCAGCGTAGATT
>JANNKK010000116.1:0-4722 GCA_031396245.1 Gemmatimonadaceae bacterium | reverse complement strand
CTCCCGATGCGGTCCTTGAGCGGCGTGATGATCTTGCCGCGCGCCGTATAGTCTTCCGGGTTGGCCGTGAAGCAGATCATTACATCGAGCGGAAGTCGCACCGGATATCCCTTGATCTGGACGTCGCCTTCCTGCATGATGTTGAACAGGCTCACCTGCACCTTGCCGGCGAGATCGGGCAGCTCGTTCAAGGCGAAGATTCCGCGATTGGCGCGGGGGAGCATCCCGTAGTGCATCGTCAGCTCGTCGCCGAGGATGTGTCCGCCACGAGCCGCCTTGATCGGATCGAGATCACCGATGATGTCGGCCACAGTCACATCGGGAGTCGCGAGCTTCTCGACGTAGCGCTGGTCGGGCGTGAGCCACGCGATCGGCGTCTCGTCCCCCATCTCCCTGAGCCGATCGCGGCCGTACTTGGAGATCGGCGCGAAGGGATCGTCGTTCACCTCGCTCCCGGCGATCACCGGCATCGCCGCATCGAGCAGCGTGGTGAGGGCGCGAAGGATCCGCGACTTCGCCTGTCCGCGCAGCCCGAGGAGGATGAAGTGATGCCGCGACAGGATCGCGTTCACGATCTGCGGCATCACCGTGTCCTCGTAGCCGAGGACGCCGGCGAAGAGGGGCTTCCCGTCAGCGAGCCGCGCGAGGAGGTTCTTGCGCATCTCCTCGCGCACCGAACGGCCGCGGCGCGATTCGGCACCGAGCGGGGAGCGCTTGAGGGCGCCCAGGGTGGTCGGGAGTGTCGTCATCAGACCGCCAGCCGGATCTCGACGAGGTTGTCGTAGAAGACGGGACCGCCTCCCATATCGGTGAGGCGCTGGCTCGTCGTCGTGTTCACGTTCACGCCGTCGGGGGAGAGCTTCGCCCACCAGACGCCGGGCGCCCACGCGACCCCTTCACGGATCCCCTCGCGATGCCGCGCCGTCGCCTCGAAATGGCCACGATCGTTCTGCACCACGACCTTCGCTCCGTCGGCGATCCCGCGCCGTTCGGCGTCGCGCGGGTGCAGCGCGACCTCGGGTTCACGAGCGGCGCGCTTCAACGGTCCGATATTCACGAACGTGGAGTTCAAGAACTGGTGCGCCGGTGACGAGATCAGCGTGATGGGGTACTTCGCCGCGAGCTCGGGCGCCGTCTCGGCGAACTCGTACGGCGGAGTGAACGCCGGGAGGGGATCCAATCCCATCTCCTTCATCCGCTCCGAATAGAACTCGCACTTCCCGCTCGGCGTCCGGAAGGCGCCCTCGGCGTACGGCACGTACGGGCGCGGGACATTGAGCCGCGCCCATCCATCGCGGTCGAGCGCCTCGAAGGTGATCGTGGACATCTTCGGGTCGCCGGAGCCGAGTGACTGTTTCACGAGCGTGAGGTCGTCGTCTCGGAAGCAGGCGTCGGTGAGCCCCATCTTCGCCGCGAGCCGCCGGAAGATCTCGGTGTTGGGAAGCGCATCGCCGATCGGCGCGATGGCAGGCTTGTTCAGCGTCGCGTAGATGTGGCCGTACGAAAGGTGCACGTCCCAGTGCTCGAGCTGTGTCGTCGCGGGGAGCACCCAGTCGGCCCAGTCGCAGGTGTCGGTGCGGAAATGTTCGAGCACGACGGTGAAGAGGTCCTCGCGTGCGAACCCGGCCCGCACCGCGTTCATGTCCGGCGCGATCGCCGCGGGATTCGAATTGTAGACAACGAGCGCCTTGACCGGCGGACCGCCCACGCCGGCGTCGCGCCTCGTGAGCGCATCACCGAGCAGCGACATGTTGATCGTGCGCGTGCCGGCGGGGGAGAGATCCTCGCGATGGAGGACCTTCTTGTCGAAGGCGAAGTTCGCGCTGGACGAGAGTTGCACGCCGCCGCCGGCGCGCCGCCAGTGACCGGTGATGGCGGGGAGGCAGGCGATCGTGCGCACCGCCATCGCGCCGCCGCCGTGGCGCTGCAGCCCGTAGTTCACGCGGAGGAACGCCGCCTTCGCCGCCCCGTACCGTCGCGCCAACGAGACGATCGTCGCCTCGGGAACCCCGGTGAGCGATGCGACGCGCGAGAGAGGATACTCCTTCACCCGTTCGCGCAGCTCCGCCTCGCCGAGCGTGTGTCTCGCGAGATAGTCGCGGTCCTCGAGCCCCTCCGCGAAGAGGACGTGCATCATCCCGAGCGCCAGGGCGGCGTCGGTCCCCGGCCGGATGCTGATCCACTCGTCGCACTGCTCGGCGGTCCGGGTGCGGATCGGGTCGATGCAGATGACCGGCGCGCCCTTCGCCTTCGCCTCGAGGATCTTCGGCCAGAGGTGCGGATTCGACGTGAGGGTGTTCGTCCCCCACAGCAGGATGAGATCCGAGTTCACGATCTCGTCGGCGTCGGCGCCGATGTTCGCGCCGACCGTCATCCGCATCCCCATCATCCCGGCGGTCGAGCAGATCGTGCGATCGAGCTTCGACGCGCCGATGCGATGGAAGAGTCGGCGGTCCATCGACTCGCCCTGCAGGTATCCCATCGTCCCGGCGTACGAATACGGGAGGATCGCCTGCGGCCCGTCAGCCGAGTCGCGGATCGCGTTGAGTCGCGTCGCGATGTCGCTCAGGGCCTCGTCCCACGTCGTCTCAACGAACTCGCCCTTTCCCTTGGGTCCCACGCGCTTGAGTGGCTTGAGCACCCGCTCGGCGTGGTAGGTGCGCTCCAGGTAGCGGTTCACCTTCGTGCACAGGAAGCCCTGCGTGAAGGGATGGTCGGGGTCCCCCTGGATGCGCGTCGCGCGACCCTCCTCGACCGTCACCAACGTCGCGCAGGTGTCCGGACAATCGTGCGGACAGGCGCCGCGAATGACGCGGGCCGTCGGGTTCGCTGCGGCTGTGGGAGGGTTCACGAGGGGTTCCTCATCGACCTACCCCTTCAAGATAGCTGGCGGCGTGGAGCCCAGCCGTTCGACGCGGGCGGCGACGGTTGCGCCCTCCCACACGACCCCGACCGTGCTTCCCGGCTCGACTTCGCGGCGCACCATCGCGATCGCGAGCGGGCCGCGAACAGGCGAGAGCGCGCTCGAGCGGACGTCGCCGACCTCCTTCCCCTCGGCGTCGAGGACCTTCGCTCCCACCACCAGCATCGTCGGGGAGGTGAGCCAGCGGAGTTGGCGGTTCACGTGGCCGCGGAAGTGGATCCGCGCGACGACCTCCTGACCCGTGTAGCACCCCTTGTCGAAGGCGATGGCGCCGAAGTCGTCGAGGACGGCCTCCTGTGGGATCGTCTCGATGTCCATCTCGGTGCCGTACTCGGGGAGCCCGGCCTCGATGCGCATCGTGCGGACCGCTTCCGGCGACGCGTCCTCGGCGCCCGCATTGCGAAGTGCGTTCGAGAGTTCGTCGATGCGCGCACGGCTCGCGATGAGGTCGAATCCGGGCAGGCTCAAGTCGGTCGAGCGAACCACATAGGCCGCTGTGTCGCCATCCCCGAACGAACGTCCACCGAGAGGCGCGAGATCCTCGATGCCGGCGGCATCGGCGCCGAGCACGCGCGCGATGGTTGTCGCGGCGTCGTCGCCATACAAGCCGATGCATCCCGTCTGCTCCGTGACGACCGCGTACTTCGCGAGTCGCGGATTGACGAACTTCCGGATCATCGCTGCGAAACCGTCAGCGGCCGCCGGGTCGGCATCCACGAGAACGTCGCTCCGACGGTCGAAGACTCGGGTGAGCGCAATGACGCGTCCCTTGGGCGTCAGCGCAGCGGCGCGAAGGCCGCTGCCGGCACGCATCGCAACGACGTCGTTCGTGAGAAGGCCGCCGAGCGCTTCCTTCGCCTTGTCGCCGGTGAAGACCATCCGCAGGCGGGTCGAGCGATCGACGAGGAGCGGCGCGGTCATCGCCGACCTCCCGCACTCGCGCCGGAGAGCATCCGCACGCGCTCCACCGTGAGGTCGGCGAGTGAGTCCACCCAGGCGTCGGCCTCGAGCGCCTCGTGGACCGGGAGAGGTCCCACCGCCACCGAGGGGATCCCCGCCGCGCGTGCTCCCCTGATCCCGACCAGGTGGTCTTCGACCGCGAGTGCCTTCAGTTGCTGGCCGGGGAAGAGCTGTCCGATCCGCGCGAGTGCGGCGAGGTATGGGGCGCGGTCCGGCTTCGGCGGCGTGGCGTCCTCGACCGCGATGATCGGGCGGAAGAGCCCGTCGAGTCCGGCGAGGCCGAGGACGAACTCGACCTCGCGCCTCGACGCACGTGTGACGAGGGCGAGTCGGCAGGTGGCCGCGAGTCGTTCGAGCGAGGGCCGGACCTCGGGGCGGAGCGTCAGACCCTTGCCGAGGCGCGCGGCGAAGGCGCGCTCGGCCCGAAGCCGGCCGAGCTCCACGGCGGTCTCGTCCTCTGCTGCGCCTACGGCGCGACGCGCGCGGCGCACCGCCTCCTCGGTCGTGTACCCGAGCAGCGGCACGAGCGCCGGTTCGCTGACCGTGAGCCCCTCAACCGCGAGCGACTCCGCGAGAGCCTCGCCGCGCATCGCAGCGGTATCGGCGACGACCCCTTCGAACTCCACGAGCAGGACCGGCACTTCCATGCCCGAATCCTAACCGGGGTGCCCCGCGCCCGCGTAGGCGTCGTCGAGGAGTTCCACCGGGTGACGCACGACCACCGAGCTGCCCGCGCGAACGAGTCCCCCGTGCGGCGGCGAAGTGAAGGCGTATCTCATGGCGAGGGGAATTCCCGGCGACCAAATCCGCGCCACGACCTGGGGCATCAAGGTGCGCGT
>JANNKK010000032.1:0-3918 GCA_031396245.1 Gemmatimonadaceae bacterium | reverse complement strand
CCCGCACGAACCCCTTCCGGAAGCGCACCGACGCCGGCGCGGACGCCGCGCTCGGCGATCCGCGCGACCGGCTCGCGACGCCCGCCGACTGGTTCGCACCCTTCCGCGAGGCGACGTGGGAGGAGGCGATGGACCTCACGGCCCAGCAGCTCGCGCGGCTGCGCGATACGCGTGGACCGGAGAGCCTCGCGACCTTCGCGTCGGCCAAGTGCGCCAACGAGGAGAACTACGTCCTCCAGAAGCTCTTCCGGGCCGGACTCCGAACGAACAACGTCGACCACTGCACGCGCCTCTGCCATTCGTCGTCGGTGACCGCGATGCAGCGGGCGATCGCGACCTCGGCGGCGTCGGGTTCGATGCGCGAGGTCGAGCACGTCTCCGACCTCCTCTTCATCCTCGGCGCCAATACGACCGAGAGTCACCCGGTGTTCGGGGCGGCGATCAAGCGCGCATTGAAGCGCGGGGCGAAGCTCATCGTCGCCGACCCGCGGCGGATCGAGCTCGCCGCTCGCGCCGACGTCCACCTCCAGATGATCCCCGGCACCGACGTCGCCCTGCTCAACGCGATGCTCCATCACGTGCTCGCCAAGGGGCTCGAGGACCGCGCCTTCATCGCCGCGCGCACCACCGGCTTCGACGAGGTACGGGCCGCGGTCGCGCGCTACACGCCCGAACTCGCCGAGTCGATCACCGGCATCCCGGCGGAGGCCATCCGCCGGGCGGCGGAGATGTACGCGGGGGGCCCCAACTCGGCGACGCTCTGGGCGATGGGACTCACGCAGCACCACACGGGGACCGACATCGTCACCTCGCTCCTCAACCTGATGCTCGCCTGCGGGATGATCGGCCGGTGGGGCGCACCGATGATCCCGATCCGCGGACAGAACAACGTGCAGGGCGCGAGCGATATGGGGGCGATCCCCTTCGCCTTCACCGACTATCGCCGGGTGGACGACGCGGCGGTGCGGGCCGAGTACGCGGCGGTGTGGGGGATCCCGGTGGAAACGCTCGACGCGAAGCCGGGGCGCAAGGTCACGGAGATCGTCGGCGCCGAATCCCCGGTGCGCGGGCTCTACATCATGGGCGAGAACCCGATCATCTCCGACCCCGACGTCGCGCACGCCGAGGATTGGTTCCTCGGGCTCGAGTTCCTCGCGGTGCAGGACCTCTTCCTCACCGAGAGCGCGCGGTGCGCCGACGTCGTTTTGCCGGGCGCCTCGTTCGCCGAGAAGGACGGCACCTTCGTGAATACCGAGCGCCGCATCCAACTCTCGCACAAGGCGGTCGCGCCTCCGGGTGAGGCCCGTGGCGACCTCGACATCGTACTCGACCTCTCGCGGCGGCTCGGCGTGCCCACGCCGTACACCGACGCCGCCGGCGTCTTCGACGAGATCGCACGCGTGACCCCGAGCTGGCGCGGCGTATCGCACCAGCGGCTGCGTGAGCGGCCGGGCGGGCTGCAGTATCCGGTCCCGGATGCGTCGCACGACGGCACCGCGTTCCTCTTCGACGATGCCTTCCCGACCGACGATGGTCGGGCGAGGCTGGTGGCGGTGGAGTATCTCCCGCCGGCCGAGTTGCCCGACGAGGAGTTCCCGTTCTTCCTCAACACTGGCCGCCAGATGTACCACTGGCACACCGGGACGATGACGCGCCGATCGCAGGCGCTCGACTCGCGCGAGAGCACCGCGACGGTCGAACTCAGCCCGGCCGACGCGGCGGAACTCGGCGTGAACGACGGCGACGAGGTCGCAATCAGTTCGCGGCGCGGTTCGGTGCGGATCGCGGTACGCGTCTCCTCGCGGGTCGCGCGGCGGCAGGTGTTCATCCCGATGCACTATCGCGAAGCAGCCGCGAACCTCCTCACGAACCCCGCCCTCGATCCCTCGGCGGGGATCCCCGAGTTCAAGGTGTGCGCGGTGCGGGTCGAGGCGGTCAGACCGGCGCTGGTATAGTTTCAGCACCGTCCGCGACGGTGTGACCCGTCACCCGCCCTTCGTCCCATCGAGCCTTCGTTGCGAGCCCTCGTCAAGCAGTCCGCTGCGCCCGGCTTCGTCCTGAAGGAGGTTCCCACCCCGACGATCCGGGAGGACGAGGTCCTGATCCGCGTGAAGCGCGCCGGCGTCTGCGGCACCGACGTACACATCCACGAGTGGGATGCGTGGGCCCAGGGACGCTGCCGCCCCCCATTCACCGTCGGGCACGAGTTCGCGGGTGAGGTGGAGCGGGTGGGAGCCCTGGTGACTGACGTGAAGGTCGGGGATCGCGTGACGGCGGAGGGACACATCGTGTGCGGCCACTGCCACCTCTGCCGCACCGGGAACGCGCACGTCTGCCCGAACACGCGGATCATCGGGGTCGATCGCGACGGGGCGTTCGCCGACTACATCGCGATGCCGGCGACGAATGTCTGGCAGCTCGACGCCGACATCAGCTTCGAGATCGGCGGGATCCACGACCCGATGGGCAACGCGTTCCATACCGCGCTGCACGGTACGAACCTTCCTGGCGCGACGGTGCTCGTCACCGGCTGCGGGCCGATCGGGATCTTCGCGGTCGGGATCGCGAAGGCGGCGGGGGCCTCGCATATCGTCGCGAGCGACGTGAACCCGCGGCGACTCGCACTGGCGTCGGCGATGGGCGCCCATTCGGCGGTGCACCCCAAGGACGCGGAGGCAGCGGTGCGCGGAGCCACGCAGGGGCTCGGGGTGGACGTCGTGCTCGAGATGAGCGGCGTTCCGGCCGCGATCCATCAGGCCTTCCAGCTCGTCCGGCTCGGTGGCCGCGTCCAGATGCTGGGCATCCCCGCCAAGCCGATGGAGGTCGACTTCGCGACCGAGGTGATCTTCAAGGGGGTCACGGTCTATGGCGTCGTCGGCCGCCGGATGTACGACACCTGGATCCAGATGACGCAGTTCCTCAGGTCGAAGCAGTTCGACCCGACGCCGGTGATCACGCATCGGTTCCCGCTCGAGAAGCACGCCGAGGCGATCGCGGTCATAAAGTCCGGTGAAGCCGGAAAGGTCGTCTTCGAGATGTGAACGAACGGCAGGTGAAAGGGGGAAGGGGGAAGGAGAAAGGTCACTCAGCTCGGCTGCGACCGTGCCGCCTCCCGAATCCCGTCTCTCGCATCACACCTTTCACCTTCCCCCTTCCACCCTTCACCTGCAGTTGAATGAACCCCGCCTTCACGGAACAACTCAAGTCCGGCCTTGCCGACCTCGCGTCCAAAGGGACGCTGAAGCGCCTGAACCACCTCGACTCACCGCAGGGGGCGCGCGTCAGGATGGAAGGCCGGGGCGAGGTGCTCATCCTCAGCTCGAACAACTATCTCGGACTCTGCGACGAGCCCGCCGTGATCGACGCGGGGATCGCGGCACTGAGGAAGTTCGGCGCCGGCACCGCCAGCGTCCGGTTCATCTGCGGGACCTTCACGATCCACCGCACGCTCGAGGCGGCGCTCGCGCGATTCGTCGGGACCGAGGCGTCGATGTCCTTCGTCTCGGCGTGGAACGCGAACGAGGGACTCACCGCGTCGATCGCCGAGGAGGGGGACTTCGTCGTCTCTGACGCCCTCAATCACGCCTCGATCATCGACTCGATCCGGCTCGCGAAGGCGATCACGAAGTGCACGACGGCGGTCTTCCCGCACGGCGACCTGGATGATCTGATCGCGAAGCTGAAGGCGAACAAGGGCGCGCGACGTCGGATCATCTGGACCGACGGCGTCTTCTCGATGGAAGGGAGCATCGCGAAGCTCCCGGCGTTACTGCAGATCGCGCGCGACCACGACGCGATCCTGGTGGTGGACGACTCGCACGCGACCGGCGTCCTCGGCGCGACGGGCCGCGGCACGGCGGAACACTTCGGCGTGCTCGGCGAGGTGGACATCATCACCTCGACGCTCGGCAAGGCGCT
>JANNKK010000276.1:0-4945 GCA_031396245.1 Gemmatimonadaceae bacterium | reverse complement strand
GTCGGCGGCGCTCGCCACGGCGCTCGCGCCGCGCATCGGTTACGCTCGCGCCGCCGAGATCACGAAGCGCTCCGTCGCCGAGGGCGTTTCGGTGCGCGAACTCGTTGTTCGCGAGGGCCTGCTCACCTCCGAGGAGGCCGCCGTCGTGCTCGACCTCCACCGGCTCACCGAACCGGGCGTTCCCGGCGCCTGACTAGGGCGCGCGCCCTTGTCCCGGTAGGACCGTTCGAGGCATCTTCCGTATACGATGCGCATCACCACCTGGGCCGAGTACGGCGTGATCTGTGCCTTGCACCTCGCGCGACGCGCCGAGGAAGGTCCGGTGACCGGTCGCGACATCGCCGCCCGCGAGCGCCTGCCGGGGGACTACGTCGAGCAGATCCTGCTCCGACTGCGGCGCGCCGGCATCGTCCGGAGCACGCGCGGCGCGAAGGGCGGATACGCCCTCGGCCGCCCCTCCGGCGAGATCACGGTGCGCGAGATCATCACCGCCGCAGAACTCGTCACCTTCGACCTGCACTGCGAGACGCATCCACTCGACGCCGTGCGCTGCGCGCAGTCGTGCGACTGTTCGATCCGCCCGGTCTGGGTGATGCTTCAGCGCCGGATCGACGAGGTGCTCGACGGGGTCCGCCTGAGTGACCTGCTCCACACCGAGCCCAAGGTGCGGGAGCGCGTCGGCCTCCCCGTCCTGCAGGCCTGAGCGGCCGGCCGGTGCCGCTCCCCTTCACGACCGAGTGGCGCACGGCGCGGGAGAGGGAACGACGCGCTCGCGCGATGGTGGAGGTCCTTCGGCGCGAACCCGACGGCGCAGACGTATCGTGGCTCGCCGAGGCCGCGGCGAATGGCGACGAGGACCACGCGCGCTGGGAGCTCCGCTACGCGCGCGCTACGCTCGGCCTGCTCGTCGCCCAACGCGACGCGCTCGACGATCGGACGACCGCGGAGCTGACCGCGGCCTACCTCACCGCGCTGGGTCAGGATGCGCACATCGCGGTGGATCGGCGGGAACTCGCCGAGCAGCAGTTCGGTGAGCGGCTGCTCGCGTTCCGCGAGGCGATGCAGGCCCGCGGGGGCGCGCTTTCGGCAAGCGACCGGCTCGGCCGGTGCCTCCTCGCCTTCGCGAGCGACGGTGCGCGGACCGCCGGGACGCCGCTCCCGTATGCGATCGAGCTGCTGCAGCGCTACGCCGGCGAAGCGGCCGACGCCCTGCGCGAGACTTATGGTCTCGCCTCACTTCCCGAGGACGTGAAACCGTCGGTCATCAAGCGGCAGACGGCGGACGGCAGATAGCGGACGGCGGTAACTGCCGTCTGCCGACCGCTGTCCGCCGTCTGTAGTCAGTGCCGAAGGGGGGACTCGAACCCCCACGGGCTTACGCCCACTGCGCCCTGAACGCAGCGCGTCTACCAATTCCACCACTCCGGCAGGCCGCGAAACGTAAGGGCCGTCGGATACCCAAGTCAACGCTGAGTCGTCATTCTTCAGGGGCGATGTCCAAGCCAATACCTGACGATGATGTCGTTCCCATCGCACGGAACAAACGCGCCCGCCACGACTACGAGATCCTCGAGACGTGGGAGGCGGGTATCGTGTTGACGGGGACCGAGGTGAAGGCGCTGCGGGACGGTCGGGCGCAGATCACCGACGCCTATGCGATCGTCAAGGACGCCGAGGTCTGGCTCCTCAATGCGCACATCGCCCCGTACGGGCACGGCAACATCTGGAACCACGAGCCGACGCGCACTCGGAAGCTCCTCCTGCACCAGAAGGAGATCCGGCGACTGATCGGCGATGTCGAACGGAAGGGGCTCACCCTGGTGGCACTCGATCTCTACTTCAAGCGGGGCCGCGCGAAGGTCCGGATCGGACTCGGACGCGGAAAGAAGCTCCACGACAAGCGCGCCGACCTCAAGGCGCGCGACGACGAGCGCGACATGCAGCGCGCCCTGAAGGTGCGATGAGCATTCGCGCGCTCCTCCTCGTTCCGGCGACGCTCCTCGCCCTTGGCGCCGATACGCCGCCCGGCAACTCGATCCGCGTGAAGGGGATCTCCGGCGACACCGTACTCGCCCTCGTGTCGAGCGACGGTGGCGGCCTCGTGCGTGCCGACGTCCTCGCGCGACTCCTCGGCGGGTCGCTCGACAGCAGTGGTCCCGGGCAATGGCGCCTGGGCCTCTATGGCGTGAGCCTCGATCTCCGCGAGGGATCGCCCTTCGCCGGATACAACGGCTTCACCCTCCCGCTGGCCGAGCCCACGCGCGCGATCGACGGGGCGCTGCACGTGCCACTGCAGCTCTTCTCCGAGATCGTGCCGCGGTTCGGCATCGGGATCATCTGGGATCGCACACGCAGTGAGGTGAGACTCTTCCAGGCGATCGCGCGGCGCGCCGTGCCCAATCCTCCCTCCGGGACGCCGGCGCCGACCGTCGCCCCGGCGGTGGCGAGCACGCCCGCGGTCGAGCGGCGCGTCGCCAACACCGCGCCCGCCGGGCCAACGCCGCGTCGCGAGAGTGGCGCTCCGACCGGACTCTCGCGCCGCTTCACGGTGGTCGTGGACGCGGGCCACGGTGGACGCGATCCCGGGATGCAAGGGGCGCTCATCGGCGGGAGCCGCCTGAGCGAGGCACAGGTGACCCTCTCCGTTGCCAAGCGTCTCGAACGGATCCTCGAGCTGATGGGATACGACGTCGTGATGACGCGGCGCGCCGACACGCTGATCGCCCGCGACGATCGCGGCCCGATCGCGAATCGCGCGAAGGGCGACCTCTTCATCTCGGTCCACGTCAACTCGGCCAACCCGGCGTGGCGGAATCCCACCGCGGCGCGCGGCTTCGAGACCTTCTATCTCTCGACCGCGCGCACCGAGGACGAGCGCCACGTCGCCGCGATGGAGAACGACGTCGTGCGTTTCGAGTCCGAAGCCGACCGCCCCAAGGACGGGGATCCCCTCGCCTTCATCATCAACGACATGGCACGCAACGAACACTTGCGCGAGTCGAGTGATCTCGCGACGGTGGTCCAGCGGCACCTCGGCGCCGTGCACCCGGGACCGGATCGTGGAGTGAAGCAGGGCGGCCTCGCCGTGCTCGCGACCGCCTATATGCCGGCGGTCCTCGTCGAGATCGGATTCGGGTCGAACCCCGCCGAGGCGCGCTGGATGCTCAGTTCGCAGGGGCAGGAGGATGCCGCACGCGCGATCGCCGCCGCGGCGGCCGAGTACGCGCAGCACTACGACCGACGCGCCCGGACCTCGCAGCGATGACCCTCCTCCAGGTGAGCGCCGCTGGCCTCACCTTCGAGAATCCCGTGCTGCTCGCCGCCGGAACGGCGGCCTACGGTCGCGAACTCGCCGACGTGATGTCGCTCGAGACGGTCGGGGGATTCGTCACGAAGGCGGTGAGTCTCGAACCTCGCGCCGGCGCGCCGGCGCCGCGCGTCACCGACTTCGATGGAGGGATGCTCAACGCGGTCGGGCTCGCCAATCCGGGCGTCGACGCGGTGCTGCGCGACGAGCTGCCCTGGATCGCGGCCAATGTCCAGCGTCCCCGCGTGCTTGTGAACATCGTCGGCCGTGAGGCGCACGAGTTCGGCGCGGTGGTCGCGCGCCTCGACGGTGCGAGCGGCTTCCAGGGATACGAGCTCAACGTCAGCTGTCCGAACGTGCAGCAGGGGGGACTCGAGTTCGGCGCTGACCCCACGGCCCTCGGCGAGGTCGTGCGCGGAGCGCGCGCCGCGACGAAGCGGCCGCTCTTCGTCAAGCTCTCGCCGACCCTGCCCAGCATCGCCGACGCGGCGCGGGTCGCGATCGATGCCGGGGCGGACGGGATCACCGTCGTGAACACGCTTCCGGGGCTGATCGTGGACGTCGAACTCCGTCGTCCGGTGCTTGGCTTCGGCTCGGGCGGCGTGAGTGGTCCGGCGCTCCTCGCGGTCGGGGTGCTCGCGACTTGGCGGGTCCGGCAGGCGGTGAAGGTCCCGATCCTCGGTGCGGGGGGCGTCCAGCGCGCGACCGACATCGTGCAGTACCTCCTTGCCGGGGCGAGCGCAGTGATGGTCGGCACCGCCGCCCTCGCCGATCCGAAACTCCCCGCGCGTCTGGTACACGATCTCGGTCGCTGGTGCGAGGCGCATCGCGTGTCTCGCGTCGAGGATCTCGTCGGCACCCTCACGTGGCCCTCGTGACGGCTCCTCGCCCGCAAGCCATCATCGCACTCGATGTCCCGCGTCTCGACGATGCGAGAGTGCTGCTCGATCGGCTCGGGCCCCAAGCCGACTTCGTGAAGGTCGGTCTCGAGTTGTACGCGGCCGAAGGGCCGCGCGCCGTCGAGTGGCTGCTGGGATCGGGACGACGGGTCTTCCTCGACCTGAAGTTGCACGACATCCCGACGACCGTTCGCGGCGCCGCTCGCAGCGCCGCGCGCCTTGGCGCGTCGCTGCTCACCGTGCACGGCTACGGCGGCACGGCGATGGTCGAGGCGGCGGTCGAAGGGGCAGGGGAGGGAACGGGGATCCTCGTCGTCACCGTGCTCACGAGCACCGACGCGCGCGCGCTCAGTGTGATCCTCGGGCGCGAGGTACCGGAGATGGGCGCCGAGGTGCTGCGGCTCGCTGGTGTCGCGCACGCGGCGCGGGCACACGGAGTCGTCTGCTCCGGTCACGAAGTTGCGGCAGTGCGGACGACCTATCCGAAGCTCGCTCCTCTCGTCCCCGGCATCCGCCTCGCCGGTGGCGCGACGCACGATCAGGCGCGGACCGTGACCCCCGATCGCGCCGCCGCCGACGGTGCGGCGTATGTGGTGCTTGGCCGAGCGGTGACCGCCGCCGCGGACCCGAGAGCCGCGCTCGCGGCGATCGTCGAGCAACTCTCGACCTGAGTCGTCGGCAGTACCCGCCGTCCGCTGTCCGCCAACCGCCGTCTGTACCGGGAGGCGCGCTTCGCGCG
>JANNKK010000269.1:0-3205 GCA_031396245.1 Gemmatimonadaceae bacterium | reverse complement strand
GGTCGTGGCGACCTACAGCCTCACATCCAGCCCGATGAGCGCGTTCATCGAGGACGCGAGCTTCGTGCGTCTGCGCGAGCTCTGGCTCCGGGTCCGCCTCGGCCGCCGCATCTCGAGCGCCGCGGGCTCGACCGAACTGGTGCTCTCCGCACGCAACCTCGCGACCTGGACCGGCTACTCGGGGCTCGATCCCGAGGTCGGCAGCCTCCACGGCGCCGGACTGCGGATGGGAGAGGACCGCTCGTATCCGCTCATGCGCTCGGTCTCCGCGGAGTTGCGCGTGGCGTGGTGAACGCGGGAACATCGCCGCCCGTGAAGCAGCGCCCGCGGATCGCATTCCGCCCTCCCTGCCGATACCCTTCGCCTGTGTCCCACCCCCCCTCGCCCGGCGTCGTCGCCCGCGCGCGACGGTCGCTCAGCCTGCTGCGCGGCGTCGACGAGATCCGCGATCCATCCGCCGCACTGAGCGCCCTCCTCGAGCGGCTCGGCTCGCTCGACGCCGCCTCAACCTCCGACGCCGACCAACTCGCGCGCATCGAGTGGTTCGAGTCCATCGCACGGTGGCTCTTCGCCGATAGCGCGCCCGGCGCCTTCGCCGCACGACTCGACCGGCTCGTCACCGAGATGGGCGCCGATCCCGCGCGAAAGAACTTGCCGCGCTTCCGCGACGCGCTCCTGCGGCTCCTCACCGCGACCAGTGGCCTCCGCCTCTTCGCCGACACCGGCGTCTCGAGCGAGTTCGGCGTCGCCGGCGAACTCCTCGAGCGGATCATCCGCCGCTTCCTCCCCGCCCCGCCGCAACCGGCCAACCTCGCCGAGATCCTCCAGCGGCTCGTGACTTCGGCCCCCGGCGCTCGGCGCGTAGCCGAGCTCGCGCCGGCCGACTTCCGCGCACTCGTCACCCTCCTCGCGCCAGCGGACGATGCCGGTGGATGGGCCCACGTCCGTCGCGATATGGTCGACGCCGTCACCGTGCTCGCCGCGAACGTCGCCTCGATCGGCGTCTCCGCTGACGTGGTCGCGCGGCTTCCCGGCGAGTCCACCCGCGACCTCCCTTTCCTCGCACTAGTGCGCGACGCCGAGATCCTCGTGGCTTGCCTGCTCCAGGAGAGCGACGAGACCGCCGCACAAGCGCGGCGCGTGCTGGCGACGACCGAACGCTGCCGCGGCGCCGTAGGACAAGTGGTCGCGCGCCTCGAGACGCGCGGCGTGAGCCTGCACCTCGTCTATCGTCTCGAACAGTTGAGCGCCCTGCTCGACCGGATGGAGTCGATCGTGCGCATCCTCGCCTCGCGCGACGCCGGGAGGTCCCGCGTCCTCGCGCCCTTCGTCGGCGCGCTCGTCCAGGGGGTGCTGCAGGAGCGCTCGGTGCGGTCGGTGATCGGGGGCGCGGCGCGGCAACTCTCGCGCAAGGTCGTCGAGCGCACCGGCGAGGCGGGCAAGCAGTACATCACACACACGCGCGCGGCCTGGTGGACGATGCTTCGTGCCGCCGCCGGCGGCGGCGCGCTCACCGTCGGCACCACGCTCCTCAAGTTCGCGATCACCGCCGCGCACTTCGCGCCCTTCTTCTACGGCCTCGCACTCTCAGTCAACTACGCCGGCAGCTTCCTCCTGCTGCAGTGGGCCGGGTTCAAGCTCGCGACCAAGCAACCGGCGATGTTCGCCGCGGCCATTGCCGACTCCCTCCTCGACGTGCGCAAGCGCCTCGACCCGAGGCGATTCGTCACCGAGTTCGCGCACGTCACTAGGTCACAGGCAGCGACCGTCGCCGGCAACCTGGGCGCCGCTGTGCCGGTGGCTCTGGTGGTGGATGCCGCGTGGCGTCTCCTCGCCGGTCATCCCTTCCTGGACCCCGAGTCGGCGGCCGCCACCGTGGCCTCGCTCGACCCACTCGGCAGCGGCACCATCTTCTTCGCCGCCGTCACCGGCGTCATCCTGATGGTCTCGAGTCTCGCCGGTGGATGGCTCGAGAACTTCGCCGTCTATCGCCGACTGCCCGAGGCCATCGCAAGGCACCGCGCACTCACGCGCGTGATCGGCCCAGTGCGCGCGGCGGCGTGGGCCGACCGCTTCATGCACAACATCGCGGGCATCGGGACCTCCGTCGCCCTCGGCGTCCTCCTCGGGATGACGCCGCAGATCGGCGGCTTCTTCGGTGTGCCCCTCGACGTCCGGCACGTGACACTCTCCACCGCGCAGCTCGCGTTCGGGCTCTCGGCCTTGGGCCCCGAGTCGTTGCTCACGGCCGCGGGCGGAATGGCGTTGCTCGGCATCCTCGTCATCGGGGTGCTCAACTTCGGCGTGAGCTTCGCGCTGGCGATGCTGCTCGCGATCCGCGCCCGCGAGGTGTCTGTCCCCGACGCGGCGCGGCTGATGGGACTCACCTGGCGCGAGTTCGCGCGGCGACCCCTCGCCTTCCTGCTGCCGCTGCGCATCGAGCCGGCGGCTACGGAAGCAGCCGTCGACGACGCGACGAAGAACCTCGCCGAGCACATGGCGCGCTCTTCACCGGAGCACGAGGGGCGCGAGGAGGGGTGACGGCGGACTTCGGAGATTTGACCAACGGCGCCACGGTGTTCACCGCCGCTTCGCAGTCCCCGGATGCAGGTATCCCTCGATCCGCTTCTTGATCGCCCGCTGCTCCGCGACCAGCTTCTTGTGCTCCTCCTCCGCCGAATCCGCGAGATGGAACGTGCGCACCAGCTCTGTCGCCTGCTCCTCGAGCACCGTCGCCCCCTTCACCGCGGGATGCGTGATCCCGAGATCGTGGAGCACGTCAGCCAGCCCCGCCAGCGTGATCGCGTGGAGTTCGAGCAGTTTCGCGTTCGACCGGAAGAGGTCGCGCTGTCCGTAGGGTAGCGTGCGAAGCAGTTCCTCCACGCGATGGTGCCGCAGGTACTTCGTGAGTTCGGCCCGCAGGGCCGCCGTGTCCATTCCCGCCGCCTTCGGGCCGAGCACGTACGCGATCGCGGCGAGCAGGCCGTTGCTCGCCCCCGTCTGTGACATCATCACCGCCTGCGGGTGCATCATGTGATAGACGTTGTAGTCCGCCCACGGCCCGATCCGGTCGATCGAGACGGGCACCTTCGGCGGCGGGCCGGACTTCGCACCCGTGGACGTGGGGCGAGGCGGGGGGGCGGCGGGGCCCGTGCCGCGCGGGGAGGGCGGCGGGTTGGTCGACGTGTGGTGCAGTGGCGGGGCG
>JANNKK010000244.1:0-10558 GCA_031396245.1 Gemmatimonadaceae bacterium | reverse complement strand
TCAGGCACTAGAGCGGCAGATGGGAGATGTGAGTGGAGAGGGGCGCGCCGATGACGGCTCGGCGCGCCGGCGACGGTGAAGACGCCGGCGCGGCGAGGTTCCTGCCGCGCCCCTCACATCTCCCATCCCCCATCTGCAGTTCGATAGCTTTCCCCGACTCCAATCCAGTCACTAGATGTCCTCCGATCTCGACCACCGCCCCTCCTACCTCGCCGCCGCCATCGCGGCGGGGATGACCTTCCTCCTCTACCTCATCACGATCTCGCCCGAGACCGCGATGTGGGACACGAGTGAGTACATCACGGCGGCGTACACCCTCGGCCTGCCGCATCCCCCGGGGAACCCCTTCTTCGTCCTGATCGGACGCGTCTTCGCGGTCCTTCCGATCGCCCCCTCGGTCGCGATGCGCATCAACCTCCTCGCGGCGGTCTCGAGTGCGACCGCGGCCGGGATGTGGTTCCTGATCACCGAACGGGTCCTCGTCGGTTGGTTCGACAAGCGTTGGCAACGGATCATCGGCGGCAGCCTCGCGGTGCTCATCGGCGCCACCGCCTTCACGGTGTGGAGTCAGTCGGTCGTGAACGAGAAGGTCTACACCGTCTCCCTGGCCGGGCTCGCGATATGCGCCTGGCTCACCGTGCGGTGGTGCGACGATCCCGACGGCCCCAAGTCCGACCGCCTCCTGATCCTCATCGCTTACCTCAGCGGGCTCGGCTACGCGAACCACATGGCCGGGATGCTCGCCGTCCCCGCCGTCGCGATCGCGGTGCTCATCCGCCGCCCCGCCACGCTGCTCAAGTGGAAGGTCGTCATCGCAGCCGCCGCTGCCGTCATCCTCGGCGGCAGTTCATTCGCCACGCAGCCGATCCGCGCCGCGCACTTCCCGGCGATCAACGAAGGGGAACCGACCGCCTGCCGCGACGGGCTCAAGGCCTCCTGCACCTTCTCGAAGGAGACCTGGACCGCCTTCAAGTACAACTTCGACCGCGGCCAGTACGGCAAGCCACCGGTGACCGAACGGATGGCGCCATTCACGGCGCAAGTCGGGATGTGGTGGCTCTACTTCAAGTGGCAGTGGGTCCGCGACGCGCACAACGAACAGGCCGGTTGGCAGGGGGCGCTCGCCACGATCTTCCTCGTGCTTGGGCTCATCGGCGGATGGGTGCACTACAAACGAGACCCGAACAGCTTCGCGTTCTTCGGGCCGCTGATGCTGACGCTGACGGCCTTCCTGATCTACTACCTGAACTTCAAGTACGGCGCCTCACAATCGCCCGAGCTCGCCGACACCGTCGACCGCGAGGTCCGTGATCGAGACTACTTCTATCTCTGGAGCTTCTCGGCCTGGAGCGTGTGGGCGGCACTCGGCCTCGTCTATCTCTGGGAGTCGATCGCGGTCGTCTTCGGCAGCGAGGAGGTCGAGGTCGGAGACGAGACCTTCGACCTGCCGACGAAGCGCAGCTGGGCGCTGGCGTCGCCGGTGCTCGCGCTGGCCTTCGTTCCGCTCTTCGCCAACTGGCAGTCCGCCTCGCGCGCCGGTGAGACCGACACCGCCGACTTCGCGATCGACCTGCTCAACTCGGTCGAGCCCTACGGCATCGTCGTCACGGTCGGCGACAACGACACCTTTCCCCTCTGGTACGCCCAGGAAGTGCTGGGCGTCCGAAAGGACGTGACGGTCGCGAACACCTCGCTCCTCAACACCGACTGGTACACGCGGCAGGTGATCCGTCGGCCGATCTACGACTACGACGCGGCCGCCGGGCCTTCGATCTTCCGCGGACGCGAATGGCCGAGGCCGACCACGCCGGTGCTCGCGATCTCCGGCGACGAGGCGAATCGCATCCCGATCGCGCAGGAGATGCGCCAGGCGCAGATGTTCGAGAAGGGGAGGATCCGCGCGGTGATCGAGCCGCGCCTCCTCACCCGCGCCGATGTGCTCGTCCTCCGGATGCTGAACGACAACGACGTCCGGTCCGTGCACTTCAGCCGTTCCTCCGCCACCCTCGCCGAGGAGCTCGGACTCGGTGGCTACACGCTGATGCAGGGCCACGTGCGGAAGGTGATGACCGACAGTGTCCGCACGACCGCGACGATCGTGAACGTGCCGGGCGAGGGCTTCGTGAATGTCCCAGTCTCCAAGGGCCTCTGGGACGAGTTCAAGGCACCGGCGTCCCTGATCCGGAAGGGGGATTGGGTGGATGCGCCCTCGCGCGGCATCCCCTACCTCATCCTCAGCACCGGGATCGCGACCTCGGAGGGACTCTCGCGCGTCGGTCAGCAGGCAGCGGCGGATAGCCTGCTGCAGACAGCACGCAAGCTCGCGCTCGCAATGCGCTTCGGAGACATCGCCGGGCAGATCCCCGAGCCGCCGCCGATCTCGTCGGGAGACTCGCTTCGCAAAACGTCAGTCCCGGTGCGGCCGCCGAACCCCTGAGAACGGCTGGGTTCCCCTAGGTCGCTGCCAGCACGTCGAGCCACTGCCGCGCGTCGGCGAGGGCGCGGCGCGCGCGGCTGACCGCCTGCTCGACCGCAGTCGGATCACCCCCGTGCCCCGCCACCTCGGCCGATGACGCCGCGTCGGCGAGCGCGCCAACCCCCATCTGCCGCGAACTCGCGTAGAGGGCGTGCGCCATTGTCGCGACAAGCTCCAGGTCCCCGGCGTCGCACGCTTCGCTGAGTCGCTCGACCTGCGTCGTCGCGAAGTGCGCAAAGGTCGCCGCCATCTCGCGCACGAGTTCGTCCCCACCGATCGCTCGGAGTTGATCGATCGCGTGCTGGGCGTCGGAAGGAGGCTGCATCGGGCTCCGGGAGCTAACGTGATGCAATGTCGCGACCCGCCCCAGCCCCTGTCGAGACTCTGCCCAGGAGCGTGCTCGCCGTCGGGGCCGCCTCCCTCCTGATGACCTTCGGGGAGGAGCTGTGGAAGCGCTTCCTTCCCAAGTACCTGGAGGCCCTCGGCGCCCCCGTTACCGCCATCGGTGCCTACGGCACGCTCCGCGACACGCTGGATGGCCTCTACCAGTATCCGGGGGGTTGGATCGCCGACCACCTGGGACGGCGCCGGGCGCTGGAGATCTTCATCGCGCTCGCGGCGGTCGGCTATCTCATCCTCGCCCTCGCCCCGACGTGGCCCGTCGCTCTTCTAGGCGTGGTGCTGATGATGGAGTGGGGGGCGTCGGCGAATCCCGCCCTCTTCGCGGTCATCGGCGACGCGCTGGCCCACGGGAAGCGCGTCGCCGGCTTCACCCTGCAGTCGATGCTGCGCCGCGCCCCGATCCTCATCGCGCCGATCATCGGAGGGACGTTGATGGCGGCGCGCGGCGTCGAGAGTGGGGTGCGCATCGCGCTGCTGATCACGATCGTGCTCGCGGCCGCGACGCTGGCGGTGGTCCGCTTCGTGCCGCCGACCCCACCGACCGACGCCCCCGACCACTCGATCCACCACGTCTGGCGCCACTTCCCGCCCGCGCTGCGCCGGCTCCTCGCCTCCGACGTGCTCGTGCGATTCGCCGAAGGGATGGTGGATGTGCTGCTCGTGCTCTACGCGACGAACGTGGTCGGCATCGGCGTCGCGCAGTTCGGGATCCTGATCTCCGTGCAGGTGGGCACATCGCTGTTGGTGTACCTGCCGGCGATGCGGCTCGGCCGCCTGATCGGACAGAAGGCGCTGGTGACGCTGACCTTCATCGCCTTCGCCGCCTTCCCCCTCGCCGTGGTCACGGCCTCGAGCTTCCAGTGGCTCCTCGTCGCGTTCGTGATCGGTGGCCTGCGAGAGATCGGTGAGCCGGCGCGCAAAGCGCTGATCGTCGATCTCGCCGACCCGCGACTTCGTGCCCGATCGGTCGGGCTCTATTACCTGATCCGGAGTCTCTCGATCTCGCCGGCTGGAGTGCTGGGGGCCTTCCTCTGGATCGCGGCCCCGTCGCTGCCCTTCGTGATCGCGACGGGAGTCGGTCTCGTCGCCACGCTCGTCTTCGTGGTGACGGTGCGGCCGCACGAAGCCGTCTAGCGGGTTGGTCGCCTGCGACGGGAGTCGCTAGACTTCGCGGCGGGAGGGCTGGCAGAACGGCTATTGCACCGGTCTTGAAAACCGGCGTCCGCAAGGACTTACAGGTTCGAATCCTGTGCCCTCCGTCGCCTTGATTCACCCCTCGCGCGAGGCGAGATTCATCCTCCCACCGCGAATGGTGGCTGCACGAATGGAGACGTGGCCGAGAGGCTGAAGGCGGCGGTTTGCTAAACCGTTATACGGGGTTATACCTGTATCGAGGGTTCGAATCCCTCCGTCTCCGTGGCGCGGGGCCCCCCCGTTCGCACTGTCGGCCGGGCCCGCGTCGTTTTCTTGAATGTCACTTCACCACCCGATGACCGCCGACAAGTCTCCGCCGCGCCTCCGCTTCGCGCCCTCCCCCACCGGCTACCTCCACGTGGGCGGGGCCCGCACCGCGCTCTTCAACTGGCTCCTCGCGCGGAGCACCGGCGGCAAGTTCCTCCTCCGCATCGAGGACACCGACAAGGCGCGCTCCACCGACGAGTCGACCCAGGCGATCTTCGACGGACTCCACTGGCTCGGTCTCGACTGGGACGAGGCGGTCGTCTTCCAGGGCGCCAACGTCGCGCGACACCAGGCCGACGCCGCGAGACTCCTCGCCGCCGGAAAGGCCTACCGCTGCTTCTGCACCGCGGCCGAGCTCGACACGCGACGCAAGGAAGCCGAGTCACGAAAGGAGGCCTTCCGCTATGACGGACGGTGCGGCCTGATCCCGGCGTCCGAGTCCGAGAAGCGCGTCGCGGCCGGCGAACCCGCGGTCATCCGCTTCCGGATCCCCGACGGCGAGACGTCGTGGGAGGACCTGGTGCACGAGCGGATCACCTTCCCGAACCGGGACGTCGACGACTTCGTCATCCTTCGCACCGACGGCACGCCGATCTACAACCACGCGGTGGTCTCCGACGACATCGCGATGGGGATCACCCTCGTGATGCGCGGCGACGACCACATCTCGAACACGCCGAAGCAGATCATGCTCTACGAGGCCCTCGGCGCCACGATCCCGCAATTCGCGCACTTGCCGATGATCCATGGCGCCGACGGGAAGAAGCTCTCCAAGCGTCACGGTGCCACCGCCGTCGGCGACTACCAGCATCTCGGGATCCTCCCGCAGGCGATGGTGAACTTCCTCGCCCTCCTCGGCTGGTCGCCGGGAGGTCAGTTCGAAGAGGTGATGACGCTCGAGGAACTCCTCAAGGCGTTCTCCGCCGACGGGCTCCTGCGCAAGGCGTCGGTGTTCGACCCCAAGAAGCTCGAGTGGATGAATGGCCAGCACCTCTCGCGCGTGCCGCTCGCCGACTTGGAGCCGCGGGTCTCGCCGTTGATCGTCGCCGCCGGCTTGGCGAGCGCCGACGAACTCACCGCCAAGCGCGAGTGGTGGCTCAAGTTGCTCGACCTTCTCCGCGTGCGTGCGCGCCTGTTGGACGAGATCGTGAAGCAGGCGGTCCCCTACTTCCGCGAGGAGATCGAGTACGACGCCGACGCCGTCGCGAAGCAGTGGAAGGAGCCGGCCGCGGTGCGTGAGGTCCTCGCCGCGACGCGCGAGCGCCTCGCCACACTCGCGGCGTGGGAGAGCGCACCGATGGAAGAGGCGCTGCGCGCCCTCGCCGAGGCGAAGGGGATCGCCGGCGGGAAGATCTTCCAGCCCCTTCGCGTCGCCCTCACCGGCCTGACGGTCTCCCCTGGGATCTTCGACGTGATGATCGCCCTTGGCCGCGAGCGGACGCTTGCCCGCATCGCGCGCGCCGAGGCGCGGCTCGCCGCGATGTGAGCGCCGCGCCGCCGCGGGCACCACTCACTCCGGTCGAGCGGAAGCTCTGGCACTTCCTCATCGACTTCCTGGCCGAGCACACTTTCCAGCCGAGTCTGAGGGAGATCGCGCGGGAGTTCAGGATCCCCTCCACGAAGACGGTGGCCGATCTCCTCGCGACGCTCGATCGGAAGGGATACATCCGGCGCTTCCCCGGACGTTCGCGCGGCGTGGTGATCGTGGGACTGACGGGGGGAGGCGGGACGCAGCCGGTCCCCGTCGTGCGCGTCATCCCTGGCGGCGCCCTGCGGGTCGAGGAGCACATCACGCTCGACCGTGACCGCCTTCCTGCCGACGAAGCGTACCTCGTGCGCGCGACGGCCGAGGAAGCGCCGGCCCACGCGATCCGCGAGGGGGATCTCCTGTTGGTGCATCCCGGCGCGCGGGCCGACGAGGAGGTGCCGGTGGTGGCGCGGGTCGGGCACGCGGTGGTGGCGCGCCTACTCGAGCGCCGTGGCGCCTCGATCATCCTCCGCGCGCCCGGCGAAGGTGCCGATCACATCGAGCTCGCGCCGGGCGACGACTTCGAGATCCTCGGGCCCTTGGCGGCGGTCCTGCGCCTCCCCGCCCCACGGCGCGCGACCGACGGCGAGACGCTGAACTAGGGCCGCGCCGGGATCGGCTGCTCGGCGGCGCGACGCTTCGCCTCGGCCTCGGCGCGCTCCTTCTCCTTCCGCTCGCGCAGCGCGCGGACCGCCGCGCGGAACTCATCCTCTCGCTGCATCCGCGACGCCTGGTCGAGGATCTCGGCCCGCATCGAAGCGAGACGCTGCGCCCGCTCCATTGCCATCGGATTCCCTTGCACGTTCATCGGGAGGAGTCCCAGCACCGCCGTCGGGATCGAGAACTTGCCCAGGCGGATGTACCGTGAGTCGATCCCGTACTTCTTCCCATTGCGCTCGAAGGTCCAGTCCCCGGGTTCGCGCCCCTGGGGCGCGGCGTTGCGCACGAGCGAATCCACATACGCCTCGGCGGTGAGGTGCAGGACCGCCCGGAGCGAGTCGGCGCGCGTCTGCGGGATGAGGGGCGAGAAGACTTCGTTGGAGGGAGAGCGCCAGAGGCGAGGATCGGTGAAGGAGGGACGGATGCCCTTCGTCGGTCCTCCGCCGCCGACCAACGGGCCGACCCCCGGATCGGGTTCGCTCGCACGTTCCGGGGCTGGCGGAAGCGCCGTCGGAACACCGGTCGGCGCAACGAATGCAGGAGTCGGCTCTGGCTCCCGCACCGGCTCATTCGACTCCACTCGACCATCGCCCCCGGCGCGTGGTTCATCCGCCGTCCGCCGTCCGCCGTCTTCCGGTACGGTCGTCAAATAACTGATGCGCTCAGGGCTCACGATCCGCCCGCCGTCGTCACGCAGGAACTCGAACGCCACCGGGACGACGAACGCCGGCACCACGATGGCGATGATGATGAACTGGACGATGAACGCCGCGACCGAGGCCCGCCGATCCCCAGCGATCTTCGGGAGGAGCCGGATGCGGCGGCCGCCGTTCACGTGTCCGCCACGACCGGTGAGCGCACGGTGCTCCACCCCACCACTTCGACCTCGACCTCATCTCCGGGCGCGAGCGGCCCCACTCCCTCGGGTGTCCCCGTCGCGACGACATCCCCCGGCTCGAGCGTCATTGCGCCGGAGATGAAGGCGAGGAGGAAGGGGATCGAGAATGCCATGTCCTTACTTAGCCCCCGCTGACGGGGTGAACCGTTCACTCGGGTCACGACTTCGAGAGCATCGAAGTCCGGGCGGCCGCGGCTCTCGGGCCCGATCGGGCAGAAGGTGTCGTACCCCTTGGCGCGCCACCACTGGGGGTCGCTCTTCTGCAGGTCCCGCGCGCTGACGTCGTTCACGGCGACGATCCCGCGGACCGCCTCGATCGCCTCCTCCTCGCTGGCCTTCCGGATCCGCTTGCCGATGACGATGCCGATCTCTCCCTCGAAGTCGACCCGCCCGATCCCGGACGGCAGCACGATCGGATCGCGATCCTCGATCACCGCGTTGATCGGCTTGATGAAGACCAGCGGCGTCGACGGGACCTCGTTGCCGAGTTCCCGCGCGTGCTCGCGGTAGTTCCGACCGACGCAGACCACCTTGCCCGGGCGCTCCATACCCCCAATCTACCCCGCCTGAGAGGGAACGGCCTGTCGATAGAAGGCAGCGAGCTCTTCGCGCAGCATCGCCCAGGGCCCCTGGATCCGCGTCGCCGGCGGCAGTCCTTCGATGAGACGGCGCCCGTAGCCCTTCGTCACCACGCGCGAATCGCAGATCACGACAGCGCCCCGGTCGGTCGCTGTCCGGATGAGCCTGCCGAAGCCCTGCTTGAGCCGCAGCGCCGCGTGCGGGACCATGTACTCGGCGAACGCATCGCCCCCCTCAGCCTCGATCCGCTCACATTGAGCCGCGGTCATCGGCTCGGTCGGCACGCGGAAGGGGATCTTCGCCAGGAGCAAGCCGCGGAGTGCTCGGCCCGGCACGTCCACGCCCTCCCAGAAGCTCGAGGTGCCGACCAGCACCGCATCGCCGTGCTCGCGAAAGCGATGGAGCAGGTCGTCGCGGGGCGCCTCGCCGTGCACCAACAGCGGGTGCTTCGCCCCCACACCGCGTTCGCGCAGCGCGCGGGCCGCCTCCCGCAGGTCGCGGTGGCTCGTGAAGAGCAGGAAGACGCCCCCCTCCGCGTACTCGATCAGGTCCGCCGCGGCCTCGACCGTGCGGCGCAGGTGTCCCGCGCCATCGGTGTTCGGCGCCGGGAAGTCGCTCGGGATCGCGAGCATCGCTTGCCGCGGATAATCGAACGGAGACGCGAGCGACACGGTGACCGGCTCCAAGGCCTCGTCATCGAGCCCGAGTCGCCGCGTGATGAATCCGAAGCCGTCGCTCACCGAGAGCGTCGCACTCGTGATGATCGCTGTCTCGACGCGACGGAAGAGGTCCTCGCGAAGCAGTGGTGCGAGGTCGAGTGGCACTGCGGTCGCCGCCACATTGCGCTCGCTGCCGCGGAGTTCGAGCCAGCGGACCCGCGGCGTCCCTTCGCGCTCGGGCTTGAGCGCGGCGCGCAGCGCGTCCCCCGCGGTCTGCAAACGCCGCGTGACGCCGCGCACTTCGTTCAGCAGGGGCGCCATCTCATCGGCGCGCTTCTCGTCCGTCTCGAGCCGCTCGCGGACGAGTCGCAGACCGTCCCCGAGGAGTTCGATCTCCTTGAGCAGGTCGTCCAGCGCGGCGCCGAGTCCCTCCTTCCAGAGCGGATCGTCATCGAAGCTCTCGGTGAGCCGCACCTGGGGCTCACGCTGGTCACCGAGCCACACGCTAAGGAGGTCGCAGAGCGTCGCCGCCTTCTCGCGCGCGGCCTGGAGTGATGGCACGAGCCGCGCCTGCACGAGATCGCGACTCGCGACGCTGAGCAGGTCGTCGGTCCGCGAGAGCGCGCGTTCCAACGCCGGCAGCAGCCCCTTCCCGCGCCGCTCGAGCCGCGAGAAGAGCCGGTCGAGTCCGCGCCGCGAGACGCTCTGCCCGAGGTGGTCGGCCGCCGCGTCCTCGAGGTGGTGCCCTTCGTCGATGATGATTCGCTTGAAGGCCGGCAACACCGCAGCCTCGTCCCACCGCCCCGACGCGCGCCGCACCGCGAGGTCGGCCATCAACAGGTGATGATTCACGACCACGACGTCGGCCTGCGCCGCCGCGCGCCGCGCCTTGAAGACGAAGCACTTGTCGAAGTGCTTGCAGCGGAGCCGCGTGCAGAGGTCCCCCTCGGCGGCCACCTCGTCCCAGATCTCGTCGCGCGGCGGCGTTGCAAGGTCGGCGAGCGATCCGTCGGTCGTCCGCTCGGCCCACGCCTCGATCGTCGCCAGTTCGGCGTCGACGCCCTCCTCGAAGAGTGCGGGTCCCTGTTGGCGCGCCTGTTCGAGCCGCAGGAGACAGAGATAGTTCCGCCATCCCTTGAGCAGCGCGAATCTCACCTTCTGGTCGGTGAGCGCATCCTCGAGGAAGGGGAGGTCCTTCCCCGTGAGCTGCTCCTGCAGGGTGATCGTGTTCGTGCTGACGACGGTGCGTTCGCCGCTCTCCATCGCCCAACGCAACGCCGGCACGAGGTATCCCAGCGATTTGCCGACGCCCGTCCCTGCCTCGATCAGTCCGACACCGCCGCGCGAGAAGAGCTGCGCGATGATCCGCGCCATCTCGCGCTGGCTCGGCCGATCCTCGTAGCGACCGAGCTTCGCCGCCACCGGCCCGCCGGGTCCGAGGATCCCCGCGACATCACCCGGAGCGAGCTCGGCGCGCTTCGCCGGGCGCGGGACCTCGACCACCACATAGAGATGCCCCGCCTCGTTGTCGACGATCGCGAAGCCGATCCCGTCGTCGTGCATCTTCGCCGCGACGGCAAGGTCGGCGTCGGAGGGTTCGAGCCACCCGCTCGGGTGGTTGTGGAGCAGGAGGTCGCCGCGGTTCGCGAATCCGGGAAGGGCGAGCACGCTCGTCACGTCGCCGCGCGCGACCACGCGGGCCGTCTGGACGATCCCCGCCTCATCCACCGCGCAGGTGAAGCAGACCTCACGTCCACCGGCGAGCCGGATCGCCGAGCGGATCGCGTTGGCGGCGCCGGGGGCGATGCGTCCGGTCTCGCCGTGCGCGGACCGGGAGGTCTCCCGCTCCGGCGCCTGCTTCACGTCTTCAGCGGCTTCTTCTTCGCGGCCGGGAA
>JANNKK010000190.1:0-3065 GCA_031396245.1 Gemmatimonadaceae bacterium | reverse complement strand
CGCCCGAGAGGAGGTCACCGACGCGCGAGGAGAACTCGTCGCGGATCTTGGTGCGCTCCCCTTCGCGAACGCGTTGGACGATCCGTTGCTTCGCGGCCTGCACCGCCGAGCGACCGAACTCGGCGAACTCGACCGGGATCTCCATCAGGTCGCCGACCTGGTAGTCGGGATCCTCATACCGCGCCTCCTCAAGGGCGATCTCGATGATCCCGTCAGCGACGGTCTCGACGACCTTCTTGAGGATGACGATGCGGATCTCCCCCTTCGCGTCATCGATGTCCACCTCCGCCTGCACGGTCGGGCCGTGCTTCTTGGCGAGGGCGGCGAGGATGCCGTCCTTCAACAGTTCGTGCAGCTCCGCGCGCTCGATCTGCTTCGCATTCGCGAGTTCGCGCAGCGCCGTGAGGATCTCGGCCGACCCAGCCATCCCGCTCTCCTTCGTCTGAACTTTTTGTTTTTCTGCTACGGTGCCCAATGGAACGCGAGCCTGGCGTCGGTGACGCTCGCCAGCGCGATCGAATGTTCGATTCCCTTCATGTCGCGCAGGAGGACCTGTTCCTGGCCCGGTCCCCCATCCACCGCGACGATCACGACTTCCTGCCTTCCGTGCAGCACCAGCGCATTCACGTTCGCCTTCTTGCCGACGAACCTCCGCCAATCGGCCGCATGGCGCAGCGGCCGCTCCATCCCCGGCGAGGAGACCTCGAGCACATAGCGCGCCGTGACGATCGACGGGTCGGCGTCAAGCCGAGCCTCGATCGCGCGTGACGCGCGCTCACAGTCCCCCACCTGCACCGTCGCCAGATCCTGCCGGTCGATCCGGATATCAAGCACCGGTCGACCTTTCGACCCACCTCGGCGCATCTCGACAAGTTCGAGGCCTAAGGCCGCAAGTTCAGCGGTGACAACGGCTTCGAGAGTCTGGTCCACGAGCGTCGTGAGAGTCGAAGAGAACAAAAAAGTGTGGGGAGACCTTCCCCCACACTCCGCCGGCCATCAATCAGGCCCGACGTACCGAAGCTAGGGCGCCGTCACGAGGGAGTCAAGCTGTGGGCGCACTCACGATCACCGCGACCTGACGCCCCGCATCGCCCGCGCGATGCGAGAAGAGCCGGTCGTTATCGCACTTCGTGCACTCGCCACTCGCGCTCCAGCGCCGCACGCCGAGTGCCTTCGCCTGTTCCGCGAGGAGCGCACGCAGGTCGACCTGCCGAGGACGCCGGGTCGGCCACCCCGTCAGTTGTTCGTAGACGTCGACGCCGACCTCATAGCAGCGACCGCAGATCGAGGGACCGAGGTGCACGAGCAACTCCCCCGCGGCGAGACCACGCGCCGCGAAGGCGTCCACCGTCTCGCGCAGGATCCCGCCGACGACGCCGCGCCA
The DNA here is from genome assembly GCA_031396245.1 of Gemmatimonadaceae bacterium. Classification (GTDB taxonomy): domain Bacteria; phylum Gemmatimonadota; class Gemmatimonadetes; order Gemmatimonadales; family Gemmatimonadaceae; genus Pseudogemmatithrix. Next base: position 1,681 of record JANNKK010000190.1, on the reverse strand, counting down.
CCCTGCGTGCACGATCGCCGCGACGCCGGAGGGATGCGCGAAGAAGACGGGCACGCAGTCCGCGATCGTGATCGCCGCGGCGCCGCCCTCGACGAGGAGATGACCGTCGGCGCCATCGACGCGGAGCCAACCGTCCCACGTGCGACCGTGGACGAGCACGCGGGTGCCGTGCACCTGGCGCGCCGAGGCGTGTCGCGGCGCGCCCAACGGCACGAGACTGCGGTGCAGCGCGTGCCAACGACCGAGGGCCGCCGGGTCCTCTCCCTCCTCGGGGAGACCGAACGTGCCAGCCTCGCGCGTGGTCACGAAGGCGCGGACCCCGGCATCCTCGAACGCCGGGATCTCGATCCTCGGCGGGAGGGGATCAACACCGACGGTGGCGTCCCCGTCGCCCGACCCGCCCATCGTCACTCGACGCGCTGGATCGACGCGCCGAGGGCTCCGAGCCGTTCGTGGATCCGCTCGTACCCGCGCTCGATCTGACCGATGTTGTTGATCGTGCTGGTGCCCTTCGCGCAGAGGGCGGCGATGAGCATCGCCATCCCGGCGCGGATGTCGGGACTCTCGACCGTCGCGCCGCGGAGTTCGGTCGGACCACTCACGAGCGCCCGGTGCGGATCGCAGAGGACGATCCGAGCTCCCATCCCGACGAGCTTGTCGACGAAGAACATCCGGCTCTCGAACATCTTCTCGTGCATCAGGATGATGCCGTCGCACTGCGTGGCGGTGACGATGGCGATCGACATCAGGTCGGCGGGAAAGGCGGGCCAGGGCTGATCCTCGAGCTTCGGCACCGCCCCGCCGAGGTCGGACCGGATCCGAAGCTCCTGCTTCGCCGGCACCACGAGGTCCACGCCCTCGACCGTCGTCGCGATCCCGAGGCGCTCGAACCCGAGTCGGACCGAGCGCAGGTGCTGCACCCCCGCGTCCTGGATGCGCAGCGACGAGCGCGTGACTGCCGCGAGCCCGATGAAGGATCCCACCTCGATGTGATCGGGGCCGATCCGGAAGGTGCAACCACTGAGCTGCCGTCCCCCCTCGATGGTCAGGAGGTTGGATCCGATGCCGTCGATCCGCGCCCCCATCGCGACGAGCATCCGGCAGAGGTCCTGGACGTGCGGCTCGGACGCCGCGTTATGGAGGGTCGTGTTGCCTTGCGCCGCGACGGCCGCCATCACCGCATTCTCGGTCCCCGTCACGCTCGGCTCGTCGAGGAAGATGTCGGCGCCCTTGAGCCCCGACGTCTTGAACGAGATGCGCTCGGCGAAATCGTGCGTCGCCCCGAGAGATTCGAGTGCGAGGAAGTGCGTATCGAGCCTCCGCCGGCCGATCACGTCGCCACCGGGCGGCGCAAGGGTCACCGATCCGGAGCGCGCGAGCAGTGGCGCGGCCAGGAGGATGGAGGCGCGGATGCGCTTGCAGAGCTCGGCGTCGAGCGAATCGCCGCGAACACGACGGGCCGTGATGACCAGCGTGTTGGGGCCGGTCCAATCGGCCTCGGCCCCGGTCTGGCGGATGAGCTGGAGGAGGCTCTCGATGTCGCGGATACGCGGGACGTTCTCGAGCGTGACCGGCTGGTCGGTGAGGAGCGCGGCGCAGAGGATCGGGAGGGCGGCGTTCTTGTTCCCCGTCGGCCGGATGGTCCCTGCGAGGGCCGAACAGCTGCGGAGCTGGCTCGGTG
>JANNKK010000161.1:0-15257 GCA_031396245.1 Gemmatimonadaceae bacterium | reverse complement strand
GCGATGTTGGCGCGCACGCCGCCCGCCGCGGGGACGCGCGTGATCGCCTGCGGCACTGGCTCGCCGTCGATCAGCAGGATCCGCTTGTCCCCCCCCTCGATGACGCCCGAGAGGAACCGCTGCGCCATCACGTGACGCGTGCCGCGCCGCGTGACCTCCTCGATGATCACGTTCACGTTCGGATCCCCCTCGGCGAGCAGGAACACCGAACGCCCCCCCATCGCGTCGAGCGGCTTGAGCACCACCTTCTCGTGTGCACCGAGGAACTCCAGCAGCGCGGCCGGTGAGCTCGTCACGAGGTTCGGCGGCGCGCATTGCGGGAACCAGGTCGCGGCCAGCTTCTCATTCGCGTCGCGCAACGATCGCGCGCGATTGACCACCAGCGCCCCGCTCCCTTCGGCCTGCTCGAGGATCCACGTCGCCGTGATGAACTCGAGGTCCACCGGCGGGTCCTTCCGCATCAGGATCACGTCGAGCCCCCCGAGCGGCAGCGTCCTCGCGGCTCCGAGCGCGAACCACTGTTGCGGGTCGTCGCGCACCGTGAGTGGCCGGCACTCGGCCTCGGCGAAGCCGTCGCGCAGTCGGAGGTCGCCGAGTTCGATGTATTCAAGGGACCAGCCGCGCCTGCTCGCCTCGAGCAGCAGCGCGAGGGTGGTGTCCTTCTCCGGCCGGATCGCAGCGATCGGGTCCATCACCACGCCGAGGCGCGCGCTCATCGACACGATCCCGTCATGGGCGAGAATAGAGCCCGCGGCGCGCCTCGCCGCAACAACGCTCCGCTACTTCGAATCAAGCGCCTCCACTCCCTCCCACTCCGGCGGCGGCGGGCTCGCGATGAACCGCGCGCACCGTTCGTCGAGGACGCGCACCACCGCATCGTGAGGGTCCATCGCCCGCGCCTCGGCCAGGAGGGCGCGCGCCGCGGCGAAGTCGCGCGCGACGTGGAGCGCGGTGGCCCGCTCGAACAGGTCCCGTGTGGCCTCGATCGCCGTGCGGCGCGCCGCCGGCTCGGCGTCGAGCACCTGGTAGAGCGTGATCGCCTTGGCCTTGCCCTTGGCGGCCACCCGGTCCACCGCCCGCAGTGCGAAGCGCCCGCTCTCCGTGAGGCCGCGCTGCGTCTGCTCCCCGATCAGGAAGCTCACGCCGTAGCGCTTGGTGAGCTGCTCGATCCGCGAGGCGGTGTTCACCGTGTCGCCGACGACGCCGCACTTGAGGCGGTCGGCGCTGCCGACGGTCCCGAGCACGAGCGGTCCCGTGTTGACGCCGACGCCCATGTCCAGCGTCGGCCCCCCGCTCGCCACCGACTCGCGATTGAACTCCGCGAGTGCCCGCAGCATCCCGACCCCCGCGTCGACCGCGCGCTCGGCCGGCAGCGCGAAGAGCGCCATCACCTCGTCGCCGTTGAACGAGTCGATGAAGCCCCCGGCGTCGGCGATCGGGCCACCGATCCGGCTGAAGTGACGGTTGAGCAGGTCGATCACCTCGCGGGGCGGCAGCCGCTCGGCGAGCGGCGTGAACCCCCGCAGGTCGGCGAAGAGCACGCTCATCTCGCGCGCGACGAACTCGCCGAGCCCCACCCTCGCGATGTCGCGGTGGCCGAGGCTCGCGAGGAACTGGCCCGGCACGAATCGTCCCTGCGCCTCGGTGAGACGCAGCTGGTCCTCATAGAGCTGCGCATTCTCCACCGAGATGGCCGCCTGCGCGGCCAGCAACTTCAGCACCTCCACGCGATCCTCGGTGAAGGCGCCGGCGGTGAGGTCGTTCTCAATGTAGATCGCGCCGCTGAAGCGCCCCGGCCGCTGGATCGGCACGCAGATGACCGACTTCGGCCGCCGCGCCGCGATGTACGGATCGCCGTCGAACCGGCCCGACCCCGCGGCGTCGGCGAGGACGAGCGGCACGCCCGAGCGCAGCACCTGGTTCACCACCGAGAGCGGAAGGAGCCGTTCGACGTCGGCGAGGGCGCGCACCGGGAGCGCGACGGTCGTCTCCTCCGCCCCGGCGACGGCCCGGGCGCGCAGGACGGGCTCGCTCCCCTCCTGCACGACGAACCAGCCCGAACTGCCGCCGGCGTTCTCCAGCAAGATCTGCAGGGTGGTGCGGAGCAGCTGGTCCACCACGATCTCCCCCGAGATCGTCTGCGACGCCTTGATCACCGAGCTCATGTCGAGGGTGCTGGACTCCACGGAGACCGACTGTGTCCCCGAGGAGCGGCGCGCGCGGTCGGCGGCGAACAGGGCCGGGTGGGCGCGGTCCATCTGCTCGACCTTCCGACGGGCGCCCCACTGCTCGTACAGGTGCCGCGCCGCGCGCAGATACCCTTCTGCCCCGCGCGCGAGCCCGACATCCTGCAGGGCGCGCGCGGCGAGTTCGTTCGCGACCGCCTCGTCCCGCAGGAACCCGCTCGCGTGCGCCGCCGCGATCGCCCGCTCGTAGTCGCCGAACGCGTCGGTCAGCCGGCCGTCGATGCGCGCGAGTTCGGCGCTCATCGTGAGCCGCAGGTGTTCGAAGTTCTCGGCGCAGTTCCGCGACCAGGCCACCATCTGGCGCAGGTCTGCCTCGAGCCGTGCGCGCACCGGCGGCCGCTCCTCCACCGACAGTCGGTCGAACCGCGCCGCGCGCACGAGGAACGCCACGATGCAGAAGCGGACGAGCTGCGGCAGCGACATCGCCATCGCTCCGATCCGGTCCTGCGCCTCCACGTGCGGGAGCGCTCCCTCGGGGTCGCCGTAGAGCAGGTGGATCTCGGCCTTGTAGATGTGGTAGTTCGAGAGGCCGATCATGAAGCCGCGCTCGCGCATCCCCGCCACGCAGCGCTCCTCGTCGAACGCCTCGTCGTTCATCGACGTCTCGCCGGCGGTGCGGCCGAGGAAGTTCAGCTGCATCTGCCGGAAGAGCGTCCCCGAGTCGTACGAGTCCTGGTACTCGCAGTCCTTGACGATCGCGAGGAGCTTGCGCTGCTCCTCCGCCGCGGTCGCGAGGTCGAGCGTCGGGTCCCAGATGATGCAGTCCTGCGCGCTGTACGCGAGGTAGAGCATGTCCCCCGACTGGTAGCCCGCCTCGATCCCGCGGCGGAACAGCGGCGTCATGCTCGTCCAGTGGTGGCTCCAGTGGTGGACGAACATCGCGTACACGTAGATGATGCGCGACTTGAGCGCGAGGTCGTCGAACCGCTCGTTCATCGCGACCGACAACTGCCCGTACTCGGCGCCGAGCCGGTGGTCGCCGAAGGCGCCGCAGAGCAGCATCCCATAGGCACCGTAGGCGAACGCGGCCTCGGGACTCGCCCCGTGATCGAGGCAGAGGTTCACGTTGCGCAGTACGAGGTACGGGAAGAGGTCGCCGCTACCCGAGAGGAACGACGGGGCGAAGACCTCCATGATGAGTCGCACCGCGAGGCGCGCCGACGGGTCGGTGCTCTCGGGGGCGTCGAGGAGGCTCGCGACGGGACGCCCGGCGAGCAGGGTGTCGAGCCGCGCCCGTTCGTGCGCGACGTCCGCGGCAGTCGGCGCCTTGGGCACCCTGACACCGAGCGCCACCACGCCGGCGAGCGCGGCGTCGATCGCGTCCTGCATCCGTCCCATCGTCGCGAACTGGCGGGTGCGGGTGGAGAGGAGCTCGGCGCGCTCGATCGGCGTGCGCGCGTGCGCGAGGATCGCCTCGGCGAGCGCGTCAGCCTCCCCGTACGCCGCCGTCAGGTAGGCGCAGCGCTGCATCTCGCTCGTGAGGGAGAGCATCAACGCGTGATCCTCCTCCCATCCCTTCCCCCCCGCCATCTCGAGGCCGGCGCGCAGGAACCCGAGCGCCGAGGCATAGGCGGCGCTCCCCGCCGCGAGACGCCCCGCCTCGAGGTTGAGCCGCGCGAGCTCGCGCCGTTCTGCGGGATCGGAGATCAACATCCGCCCGGCATTGAGGTGCGACACGATGTCCACGATCCGCGCCGCGCGCTCCCCTTCGCCCACCCCACGCAGCATCAGGCGGCCGATCGAGAGATGCACCTCCTGCTTCCGCGCATCGTCGATCAGCGCATACGCGGCCTGCTGCACCCGGTCGTGCTGGAACCGGTACTGAGCGCCCGCTGCGGCCGCGTCGGCATCGTCGCCGTGGCGGACGAACTTGTAGCCCTCACCGAGCGGCACGACCACGTTGCGTGCGAGCGCCGCGTGGATGTCGGCCGCCGCGGCGGCGGGTGGCCGCTCGGCGATGAGCGCCAGCGTGCGCAGGTCGAACGTGCCGCCGATGCAGGCCGCGAGGCGCAACACCTCCTGCGTCGCGGCCGGGAGCCGGCGCAGGTTCGCCACCATGAACTCCACCACGCCCTCGCCGGCGCGCGACGCGGCCACCGCCGCGTCGTTCCAGGTCCAGCGACCCGAGCCGGCATCGTAGGAGATCGCGCCCTCCTCGTGCAGGCTCTCGAGCAGTTCGCGGATGAAGAAGGGGTTCCCCTCGGCCTTCTCCCCGATGACGCGGCTCAACGGCGCCGCCTCGGCGACGCTCGCGCGCAGCGTGTCGGCGACGAGCCGCGCCACCGCCTCCGGTGCCAGCGCTGCGAGGGGGAGCTCCACCACTTCGCGCACTTTGCGCACCTGGTCGAGCGTCACCTGCAGCGGGTGCGTCGCATCCACGGCGTTGCTGCGGTAAGCACCGACGAGTAGCAGGTGCTGCGTCTCGCGCGACGTGGCGAGGCGTGCCAGCAGGTGCAGCGTCGGCACGTCGCTCCACTGCAGGTCGTCCATGAACAGCACGAGCGGGTGCTCGGCAGCGGCGAATACCCCGACGAAGTTGAGGAACGTGAGCTGGAACCGGACCTGTGCTTCGGCGGGGGGAAGGTCGGGGACCGCCGACGTCTCACCGATGATGAGGCCGAGTCCCGGGACGAGGTCCGTGATCAACCGGGCGTTGGCGCCGAGCGCGCGACGCAGCTCTGCGCGCCACTCATCGAGCCGCTCAGCCGGTTCGCCGAGCAGCTGTTCGACGAGTCCCGCGAAGGCCGCCGCGATCGCCCCGTACGCCGTGGCCTGCTGGAACTGGTCGAACTTCCCCTCAACGAGGTAGCCGCGACGCCGGACGATCGCGCGCCCCATCTCGGCGACCAGTGCCGACTTCCCGACGCCCGACCACCCCGAGACGACTGCGAACGCGGTGCCCGCCTGTGCCACGCCGTCGAAGAGCGCGACGAGGCGGTCCACCTCGCGCTCGCGCCCATAGAGCTGCTGTGGGATGCGGAACGCGCGCGAGACATCGGCCTGCCCGAGCGGGAAGGGCGCGAGCGCCTCGCCTGCGGCCAACGCATCGCGGCAGCGCTCGAGGTCGGCGATCAGGCCGAACGTCCCCTGATAGCGGTCCTCCGCGTTCTTCGCCATCAGCTTGGCGACGATGCGCGCCAGCGCCTCCGGCACCGTGGGCGCGCGTTCGTGCGCGAGCGGCGGCGGCTGGCTGATATGTCGGTGCGCCCACTCGAGTGGGTCGGCCGCGGTGAATGGCAGCGTCCCGGTGAGGAGCTCGAAGCAGGTGACACCGAACGAGTAGTAGTCCGACCGGTAGTCGACGTCGCGGCTCGTGCGTCCCGTCTGCTCCGGCGAGATGTAGGGCAGCGACCCTTCGAGGCGCGAGGCGAGCTTGGCACTCTGCCGCTCGCGCGAGAGTTCGGAGCAGATCCCGAACTCGGTGAGACGGAGCCCGTCGTCGGCCACGTCGATCAGCACGTTCTTCGGGACGACGTCCTTGTGCACGATGTCGCACTCGTGCAGCGCGCCGAGCGTGCGCGCGAGCGTGATCGCGATCGGGAAGAAGCGCTCGAGCGGGAGCGGCGTGCCCTTCCGCGCCGCGAGGAGCTCGGCGAGCGGGCGGCCGAAGTCCTCGAGCTCGATCGCGACGTTCCCCGAGCCGAATGCGACGAGGCCGCGGGCGCGGATCACGCCCGGCACGTCGAGCCGCGAGAGGACGCCGAACTCGCGTCGCAGCTCCGCGATGTCGCGCATCCGCGGGTACTCGGCGTGGACCGTCTTGAGGACCGCCGTCCCCCCGTCGGAACGGACCGCGCGATACGTGACGCGCGGTCCCGACTGCTGGAGCACCTCCGTGACCTCGAAGCCGGGGATCGTCAGCCCCGCCGCGACGGCGGTGTCCGCACCAGCCATCCGCTAGACCTGGAAGAACTTCTGGAAGGCCGCGTGATAGTCCGCCTGCGCAGTGTCGCGGAGGGGCACGCCGTGACCGCAGAGCGCGTGACGGAACTTCACTTCCTTGAGCCGCCGGAAGTCATCCGGCTTGGGCTCGCTCCCGTGGATCCAGGCGAGACCAATGCCGCCCTTCGTGAAGAAATTCATCTCCTTCATCTTCCCCACCGTCTCCTGGTCGAAGAACTCGTCGGGGGCGATCCAGTTCTGCAGCGCGTCGCAGGCGATCATGATCCCGCCCTCGCGGTCGAGCCGGATGATCCCCTCGGGGCGCTTCGTGGTCTCGAAGGTGAAGAGTGTAGCGCCCTTGAACGGCATCGCACCCTTCTCGCCGAGCGTCTGTTGCTTCGCGATGCCAGCCGGCGCGGTCATCCCCTTCATCGCCCAGTAGGTCGCCTTGTAGCGATCGACATAGAACCGGTCGTCCACGCCGTGCATGTCGCCGATCCGCACGACGTTCGTGACCTTGCCGAGCTTGTCGAGCGCCGCGAGACCCGCCGGGGAGAGCCGCACCGAGTTGATGAGCGTGAGTCGCCCCTCTTCGCGCACGATCGTCATGTTGCGACTGAACTGCCACATCGCGCCGAAGAACTCGTTGCGCATCGTGCCCGTCACGTGGAAGACGTCGGGGAAGACTTCCTGGATCGGGCCGTGCGGCAGTTGCGGATGATGGTCGGTCATGGTCGTGCCCCTCGGTGGGATCAGTGTGGTGTGAGTCGGCCGATGCAACGGAACCCGGCGGCGTAGGCGTGGAGGTAGGCGTTCAGGTAATCGCGCGCGGCGGGGGTGATCCGCCCCGCGTCGACATCCTCCTGCGTCTCCCTGCCGTCGCTCGTATCGTGCCGCCGCAGGTGGAAGAGGGTCAGGTCCTTGCCACCCGCCATCGGCCGCAGCGACTGAAGATGCAGCCGCGCGCCCGTCATGTCGAATACCACGCCGGCGAGCGCGGTCCACTCGGGGTGCGCCGCCAGCGCGGCGGGCGTGATCGAGGCCGTCGCCTCGGACGGGAGCGCGAACGGCGGGAACGACCGTTCCGCGAGCACCGGATGCGCGCGGAGCCAGCCCACGTAGTCCGCGTCGAGCCCTGCCGCCTCGGCGCCGGCGATCAGCAGGTTGAGGTAGCGGCGGGAGGGGATGCCGTTCGGGTCGAGCACCGAGGGGATCCCGACATAGGCGATCGCTTCACACGTTCCCCGTTCCGTCTCGATGTGCAGCGTCTGCCGCGCGTAGGCGACGCCGTTCGCCTCGAAAGCATCGAGCTTGGCGAGGTCGTCGGCGCCGCAGGTGTGGACGAGCCCGAGGACGCGGTCGGTCGGCTCGCCGGTCCGTCGGATGTTCCCCACCCCGCCCTCGATCGGGAACCAGTGCGGCATATCGAAGACGAGACGCCAGCCGCGCAGCATACCGCGCACGGAGGACGACGGTTCGACGCCCTTCGCGCGCAGTGCGGCGAGGTTCAGGTTGGAGCCGTAGCCGAAGTAGAGGGGCACAGGGCCGAGTGGGGACGCCCAAAGCAGGCGAGCGCGTCCGGGGCTGTCAATCGGCCACGGTCGCTTGCACCGGTCGCGTGCACCGGTCGCTTGCACTCCGCCGCAGTGGAACGCACGTTCCTCGCGCCCACGACAATCTTCCCCGATCGGAGCACTTCCCGAATGGCCGCATCGTCCGTGCCTCACGGCTACCTGATCAGTCGCTCGCCGCAGAACGACCGTTACGCGCTCTGGCGCTTCGATCCCTCCGCGAAGCAGCTCCTCACGCCGATGCCGCTCGCCCCGGGGGCAAGCTTCCCACGCGACCAGCACCTCACGGCGATCGGCAACTACTTCCTCTCGTGGAGCCCGCCGCAGGCCTCGCTCGGCGGCGCCTATTACGACTTCCGCCTCGTCCCGATGGACACCGGGTCCACCGACCCGCTGAACGCGACACCCCTGCAGCACGGCCAATGGGCGAAGTCGAAGTTCTGGGGTCGCCTCCCCGACTTCGGCAACCCGACCGGCGGCAGCAAGCAGTTCGACGTGGACGACGACCTGATCCTCATCCCGCTGGGCACCTTCCTCCTGAATTTCATCCCGACGCTGGGGCGCGGTTCCTTCGGACTCTGGAACTTCGATCCCAACCCGACGGCGCCCGGGGCCGCCGATCCGATCCCCGGCAGCTACCCGTGGACGCCGCCCGGGGCCTCCTTCCGTGAGACCCAGGCCGGTGACGACATCCTGCCGATGAACGGGTACGTCATCGATCGCATCCGCGCGACGGGGGAGTACCGGCTCTGGTGCGTCGACCCGCAGAATCGCGACCCGATGCCCTTCCCCCCCGTGCAGCAGGGTCGCTGGAAGGACATCACGAAGGGACACGAACTGGTTCCCGTCGGCGGCTACGTGCTCGACTGGACGCCGAAGGACCGCAAGTTCCGCCTCTGGGCCTTCGATCCCAAGTCGGCGAACGTGCTCACTGGCCCCGTGCGCACGGGCACGCTCCCTGCCGGCGTCGGGCCATCGGCGAGTCTCATCGGTTTCCAGTCGCTCGTGCCAGTGGACCAGGCGCGCGCGAAGAAGACGGGGACGATCGACTTCATGCGCACGAACGTGAAGCACGTCGTCTATTACATGCTCGAGAACCGTTCCTTCGACCACGTCGTCGGGTGGCTGCACGACAAGAACGCCAAGGGCATCCACCTCATCGGACCCAAGGGGCCGTTCAAGGGCGCCAGCACGGCGCTCTCCAACTACGATCCGGTCAGCAAGACCGACATCCATCTCTCCAAGTACAACGGCGGCAAGCCGAGCACGAAGATCCCGCTCGAGTGGTTCACTTTCGACCCGTATCACGACCTCTCCGACGTCCTGCGGCAGTACTTCTCCAAGGACCGCGACGGCTACGCCAAGCGCGCCACGCCCGATATGGGCGGCTTCGTCTGGAACAACGGCAGCGACGCGGTGATGGTCACCTACACCCCCGAGCAGTTGCCCGTCCTCAACGGACTCGGCCAGCAGTTCGCCATCTCCGACGAGTGGTTCTGCTCGGTGCCCTCGAGCACCGACGCCAACCGCGCCTTCGCGCTCACCGGCTCGACGATGAACGAGCTGAACAACTTCATGTCGCCGCCGCAGTACATCTATTGGCCGCAACAGCCCCACCGCCCCTCGGTCTTCAAGACATTGTGGACGAACGGCTTCACCGACTGGCGCATCTATCACTCGACGGTCTGGCAACAGCACGTCTTCACCTACCAGCTCTTCCTCGAAGGGCAGATCCCAACCGTTGACGCGAACTACGCAGCCGCGGCGGCGGCGCCGACCTCCCAGTACATCGCGCCGATCGAGCAGTTCTACTCCGACGCGCTCGCCGGCAACCTCCCCGCCTTCAGTTACCTCGAGCCCGTCTGGATCGGCGGCGCCGGCACCACCTCGTACCATCCCGGCGCCGACCTCGTGCTCGGCGAGCGCCAGCTCAACCAGGTCTACGACGCCATCTCGAAGGGGCCGGGCTGGGAGAACACGATGCTCTTCCTCACCTTCGACGAGCACGGCGGCATCTACGATCACGTCCCGCCACCCTACGCCGAGAAGCCCTGGCCGAACGACGTGAACAACGGGTTCCATTTCGACCTGATGGGCCCGCGCGTGGCGACGATGGTCGTCTCCCCCTTCGTCGAGCCGAAGACCGTCTTCCGCTCGGAGACCGAGGTGTCCTACGACGCCACCTCCTTCCTCGCCACGCTGCTTCACTGGTACGGCATCCCCAAGGAGCGCTGGTTCCTCGGCGAGCGCACCAACCACGCGCCGACCTTCGAGCGGGTGCTCTCGCGGCGCGCGCCACGGACGAAGCGCCCGGCCTTCACGCCGCCGACCGACAAGAACTTCCCGACCCAGGGGCCGAACGGCACGCCGCACCAGACCGTCACGCACCTCGCGGAGGTCGTCGCCCATTCGATCATCGCGCGGATGGCGCGAGGGAAACTCCCGCCCGCGGAGATCCAGGCGCTCTCGCACGAGGTGCTCACCACCTCGCGCGATATGGCCACGCTCGAGCGACGCCTCAACGAGCTGCAGCAGCGCTTCGGGTGAGCCGTCGCGCGGCCCTGCTCGCGCTCGTGCAGGGCCGCTTCGTGCCCCCCGCGCCCAACGCGGGGGCACTGCGCGTTGGTCTCGAGGTGGAGATGATCCCCGTCGGCGACGCGAGCGGGCGCGTCGTCGGACCGCTCGCGGGGGATGACGGGCCCGGCACGCTCGACGTGCTGCGAGCACTCGGTGCACGGTACGGTTGGCGCGAGGAACCCACGGCGTACGGCCTTCCGCGCTTCGTGCTCCCTGACCGCGCGGTGGTCTCGTACGAGCCCGGTGGACAACTCGAGTGGTCGTCGGCGGTGCACCGGTCGCTCGGAGCGCTCGACGACGCGGTGCGGGCGCACCACGACCGGTTGGCCGCGGCGATGGCGCGCGAAGGGATCGGCCTGCTCGCCCGCGGTCTCGATCCCGTCGATTCGGCCGATGCCGCACCGATGGTACTCGCCGGTGAGCGATACGCGCGCCTACGTGCGCACTACGATCGCCGAGGCCCCGACGGCCGTGCGATGATGCTTCGCACCGCCGGCATCCACGTGAACATCGATCCGGGCGACGATCCCGCCGAGTCCTGGCTCGTGGCCAACGCGCTGGCGCCGGCGCTCGTCGCGATCTTCGCGAACTCCCCCGCCCGACCCGGCGTTACCGATCCGCATCGAAGCCATCGCGCCGCGATCTGGCGCGCGCTCGATCCGACGCGCACCGGGGTCTTCGCGGACGCGGGACCGGAGGCGTACCTCGAGTTCGCTCTCGCCGCAGAGTCGTTCCTCCTGGGACCGGTGGAAGGCCCGTCACGTCCCTTCGCCGCGTGGGAGCGCGAGGGCGCGAGCGAGGCCGACTTCGCCGCGCATCTCGGCACACTCTTTCCCGAAGTGCGGCCGCGCCGCTACCTCGAATTCCGGTCGGTGGACGCCCTGCCCGCGCGGTGGGCGATCGTCCCGGCCGCGCTCGCGACGGCCGCCGTGCACCACGCACCCACGCGCGCGCGCCTCCGCCGTGAGCTGCCGCCGCCGAGCGTGTTGCGCTTAGGGCGCGCCGCACGCGCCGGACTCGCCGACGCAGCGATCGCTGACGAGGTGCGCTGGCTCTTGCCAGTCCTCCTCGATGCACTTGAGGCCGGTGCGCTCGATGCCGCCGACCGCGTGGTCGCCAGCCGCGCGCGGGAGTTCGTGGAGCGGTTCACCCTCTGCGGGACCGACCCCGGAACCGCCGCCCAATCGCGCGCCGAGTCGTGAGTTAGGGCGTATCGTCGCGTCTGGCTCCTCTCGGAGTGCCGGGGTATATTCGTCCCCGCAACGGCCGCACCCTGCCGCGCTCGCTCTCCAGGACCACGCGTGACCCCCGAACGACACGACGCGACCGATCGGATCCGTGAGCTGCTCGCTCCGAGCTACCGCGTGGAGCGCGTCCTCGGGACCGGCGGGACGGCGACGGTCTACCTGGCCCACGACACGAAGCACGACCGGATGGTCGCGGTGAAGGTGCTGCATCCCGAGCTGGCCGACACGGTGGGCGCCGATCGCTTCATCCGCGAGATCTGGCTCGCCGCACGACTCACCCATCCGCACATCGTGCCCCTGCTCGACTCCGGCTCGATGGACGGCCTGCCCTTCTTCGTGATGCCATTCATCGAAGGGGAGGCGCTACGCGCCCGCCTCGAGCGCCGCGAGCGCTTCGGCTTCGACGAAGCGTGCGCGCTCGTGGCCGAGGTGGCCGACGCCCTCGACTACGCGCACGCGGCGGGCATCGTGCATCGCGACATCAAGCCGGAGAACATCCTCCTCCTCCGCGGCCACGCGCTCGTGGCCGACTTCGGCATCGCGCGCGCCCTGCGTCAGGCGACCGGCGCCGACGCGCACACCTCGGCGGGCCTGATCGTCGGCACGCCGACGTACATGAGCCCCGAACAGGCAGCCGGTGAGGCGACCATCGATGGTCGGAGCGACCTCTACTCGCTCGCAACCGTGCTCTTCGAGATGCTCGGCGGTCGCCCGCCCTTCACCGCCACCAGCTCCCAGGCGATGATCGCGAAGCGATTCCTGGAGCGCCCGCCCCGACTCTCCAGCCTCGTTCCCGAGGTGCCACCTCACGTGGACGACGTGATCGCGTCGGCGCTCTCGATCGAGCCCGGGAATCGGCCGTCATCGGCGGTCGACTTCGCGCGGCGGCTCGCCTCGCCGGCGACGGCGGGCGTGACGCTCGCCGGCGGGGCGCTCACCACCGAGCGTCGGATGGGCGTCACCTCAGGGGGCGTGTCGTATCCGTCGATCGCCGTCCTGCCGTTCGCGAACCTGAGTTCCGATCCGGAGAACGAGTTCCTCTCCGACGGCATCACGGAGGAGGTGATCAACACCCTCAGCCGACTGCGCACCCTGCGCGTGGCGGCGCGCGCCTCCTCCTTCGCGTTCAAGGACAAGCGGGGCGACATCCGCGCGATCGCCGACCGGCTCGGCGTGCGGCACGTGCTCGACGGGAGTGTGCGGCGCGCCGGCGCGCGCGTCCGCGTGACCGCCGAACTGGTGGACGCGAGTACCGGCTTCCAGGTCTGGTCCGACCGCTTCGACCGACCATTCGACGACGCCTTCGCCATCCAGGACGAGATCTCGGCAGCGATCTCCGAGGCCCTCAGCGCCACGCTGCTGCTCGTGACCGGCGCGGCCGCGCCGCGTGCGAGCATCGACGGCGGCGCCTATGAGCTCTACCTCCGCGGTCGCTACGCCCTCAACAAGCGCACCGAGGCGGACCTCATCGCCGCCGCGCAACACTTCGGTGAGTCGACGGAGCGCCAGCCGGACTTCGCACTCGCCTACGCCGGGCTCGCCGATGCGCTCGTCGTGCTCGGCATCTACGGGGCGCGCGCGTCCGCCGACGTGATGCCGCGAGCACGCGAAGCGGCGGAGCGCGCGCTCGCGATCGACCCGTCGCTCGGCGAGGCCTACGCGACACTGGGCGCCATTCGCGCGACCTTCGACTGGGACTGGCCCGGGGCCGACGATGCCTTCCGGCGCGCCGAACTGCTCAACCCACGCTATCCGACCGCCCCGCAGTGGCGCGCGATGAACCTGGTCGTTCGTGGCCAAACCGGGCCCGCCCTCGCGGCCATCGAGCGCGCCCGCAAGCTCGATCCCCTCTCGATGGCGATCGCCACGAGTGTTGGGGTGATCAAGCACCTCGCCGGGGACCCGAAGGAGGCGGTGCAGGCGCTGCAGCGCGCCCAGGAGATCGACCCCGCCTTCGCGATGACGCACTACTTCCTCGGGGGCGCGCAGCGCGACGCCGGCGACCTCGCCGCCGCCGAGGCCTCCTTCCTCACCGCGATCGCACGCACCGGCGGGACGCCCGAGATGAAGGCCGGCCTGGCCCAGGTCCGCGCGCTCGCCGGCGACTCCGCCGGCGCACGCGCACTGCTCACCGAGCTCGAGGCCGCCGCCGCGACGCGCACCGTGCCCTGGTCCCTTCGCGCGCAGGTGCACGCCGCGATCGGCGAGCGGCAGGTCGCGCTCGACGCGCTCGATCGCGCGACCGAGCTCCGCGAGCCGGAGCTCATCT
Organism: Gemmatimonadaceae bacterium; assembly: GCA_031396245.1. Lineage (GTDB taxonomy): Bacteria > Gemmatimonadota > Gemmatimonadetes > Gemmatimonadales > Gemmatimonadaceae > Pseudogemmatithrix. The sequence goes on along the minus strand of JANNKK010000161.1, from coordinate 1,465 downwards.
ACATCGGGGTGCGCCCTTCGTACGCACCACTGCGGGACGAGCCGCGATTCCGCGCACTGCGGGAGCGGATCGGGGTGTAGGTGGCGCACTTCCCCCCCATCCTCCTCGCCGTCGTCTTCGCCCTCGTCGTCATCTCGCTGACGGCGCTCGCCCGGCGACTCCCGATCCCCATCCCGATCCTCCAGGTCGCCGCCGGCGCCGCACTCGCGCTGCTGCCGGGAATCGAACTCCCGCGCCTCGAACCCGACCTCGTCTTCTTCGTATTCCTGCCGCCGATACTCTGGGCGGCGGCGTACTTCACCTCGCTCCGCGAGTTCCGCGCGAACCTGCGGCCGATCTCGATGCTCGCGATCGGACTCGTCATCGCGACCACCGTCGTCGTCGCGGTCGTCGCCCACGCCCTCCTTCCCGGCATCCCCTGGCCCGTCGCCGTCGCACTGGGCGCGATCGTCTCGCCCCCTGACGCCGTCGCGGCGACGGCGATCGTCTCGCGGCTCCCCGTTCCGCGGCGCGTCATCGTCAGCCTCGAGGGAGAATCCCTCATCAACGACGCCTCGGCCCTCGTCCTCTACCGCACCGCGATCGCGGCGGCGGTCACAGGCGTGTTCAGTTGGGGAGAGTCGGTCGTCCGCTTCTTCATTGATGCTGGCGTGGGCGCGGCCGTCGGACTCGGCGTCGCCTGGCTCATCATCCGCGCCGCTAAGGTCACCCGGGACTCACTGGCCGAGGTGCTCCTCACGCTCGCCGGCCCCTACGTCGCCTGGGTCGCGGCCGAGACCATCCACGTCTCTGCCGTGCTCGCCTGCGTTGCCGGCGGACTCTACCTGCGGCAGCACCTCTCGGTGGTGATCGCGCCGCTGTCGCGACTGCACGCCGGATCGATCTGGGAGCTCTTCGTCTTCCTATTGAATGCGATGATCTTCTTGATCCTCGGCGCCGAGGGGGTGCGGCTCGTCCGCGACGCCGAGCCGGGGACGCTGGGCGCGCTCCTCGGCGTCGGCGTGCTGGTCGCCCTCGCCTGTATCGTGGTGCGACTCATCTGGGTGCCGGTCGCGAGCTGGCTCCCACGCGCGATGAGCGCCGAGCTCCGACGACGCGATCCGCTGCCGCCACCGAAGGCCATCGCGCTGATCTCCTGGACGTCGATGCGGGGCATTGTTTCGCTAGCCGCGGCGCTCGGCTTACCCCTCGCCTTGAGCGACGGGACCCCCTTTCCCTTCCGCGACGAGATCCTCCTGATCACGATGGTGGTGATTGTGATGACGCTTGTCCTGCAAGGGCTTACGCTCGCCCCGATCATCCGATGGATGAACTTCGCGCCGGAGCAAACGCACCATCAGGAGGAGCAGATGGCGCGGCGGGAGGCGCTTCGGCGGGGGGCCGAGGCGTTGGAGGATCTGGCGCGGGAGAGTTACGAGCGAGAGAAGACCCTTCACGACCAGCATGTCTCGTCGACGAAGGAAAT
>JANNKK010000057.1:0-1867 GCA_031396245.1 Gemmatimonadaceae bacterium | reverse complement strand
GCGAGCCCGAGCATCGCTCGGCGGAGCGCGACTGTCTGCTGCATGTTCCTCTCCGCGGGCACGCTCCTCTCGATGGAAGACTGCCGGTGTGGGAGGCGCCCCCGCAGGGGCCCGGTCCGCGCGCCAATAGTGGTCCTTCCGGGACCGGACCGCAACTGAACGCCGCCGTGACCGAGCGGGGGTGACCGGCGCTAGGTTCAACGCGATGCGACACGCCCTCCACGGCCCCCAGCGCCGCTTACTCGCTGCCCTCTCGGCGGGTGTCCTTGGACTGGCGACTCTCTCCTGCTTCGGGGAAGGGATCTTCGGCCCGGGGGACCCGGCCGTCAGCATCGAATTGTCTGCCGCCGAGGGACGCGTCGTGGTGGGCGTCGACAAGACGCTCCGGCTTGGCGTCTCGGGCACGAGCGCCAGGGGCCTCGCGGGCGTGGTCGGACCAGTGACCTGGTCCAGCGACCAGCCGGAGATCGCAACCGTGTCGTCGAAAGGACTGGTGACCGGGAAACAAGTAGGTGACGTCACGATCCGCGCCGCGGCGTCTCCAGCGAGCGCCGCCAAGGTGCTCAGGGTGCGCACGGCGATCTGCTCCAAGAACACGACCGCCGGTGCGGCCACGCTCGGGACTCCGATCGTCGGTGAGCTCTCCCTGGCTGATTGCGCATTCGGCAATGGACCGCTGGCCGACGGATGGACCCTCGCGACGAACACTACGACCACGATCGCACTCGAAGTGAGCAGCCCCGGTCTCGAGGCGCAGGTGATGGTCACCGACCTCACGATGGAGCCGCTCACCAACGGAGAGGGCGACTACTCCGTGATGGACCCCGATGGACGGCTCGTCCATACGCTCAGTCCGGGCAGCTACCTCATCTGGGCCACGACCACGCCGTGGGACACACCGGGCGAAGGCGCGTATCAGCTCTCGGCTCGGACCGTGATCCCCTGCTCGCTCGCAACCGCCGTCAGTGGATTCAGCCTGAATGGGATCCGCGTCGGCACGCTGTTCACCGCGGACTGCCTCCTCCGCGATGGGCGTTCGGCCGATGGACAGGTCGTCACCGTCGCCACGCGCACGTTCCTCGGCGTCGATGCGAAGAGCGCCGACTTCGTGCCGACGTCGCTGCTCACGACGCCGGCGATGGCGATGATCGAGCCATCCTACCATCTGCCGCAGGACAGTGTCGAAGCGCGGCGCATCTACTCGCTCGCTCCGGGCACCTACGTCCTCTGGTCAACGCCGCGGGCGGACGACCAGGGGAGCGGCGCCTATTCGCTCCGGACGAAGACGCTGCCCGCCTGCGTGCCCGCGAATGCCTCGACGCCGATCACGATCGGTGAGACGGTAGTGGACTCGCTCACGCTCGACGACTGCGTCCGGGAGGATCCGTGGGCGATTCTCGGGGAGATGCGAGTCCTCTCGATCGGCGCGCCGGTGCTCCTGCAGATCGACCTGACGAGGCCCGCTGGCGGCGTCGAGTCCTTCGTCTCGCTCTGGAATCAGTTCGGGTCCGACCTGAGCGTCGCGCGCTCGCAGCCGTCCGAGTTCGTCTCACGGGTCGAGCGCAACCTCACCGTCGGCACCTACTATGTCTTCGTCTCGGCGGCCTCTGGCGCCGGCCCCTACCAGCTCGAGGCCCGGCAGGTCCCGTAGTCGCTACTCGAGCCATCCATCGCGCAGGCGGATGATCCGATTGCCGTAGGAGGCGTTCTCCTCGGAGTGCGTGACCTGCACGATCGTCGTGCCCGCTGCATTGATCCGCTTGAAGAGCGCCATGATCTCCCGCCCCTGCTCGGTATGCAGGTTGCCGGTGGGTTCGTCGGCGAGGAGGACCGAGGGGTGGTGCAGCACCGCGCGCGCCACGCCCAC
>JANNKK010000011.1:0-5581 GCA_031396245.1 Gemmatimonadaceae bacterium | reverse complement strand
GCCCGAAGGCGAAGAGGGAGAAGGCGATCGTCGTGATTCTCAGCGCGCAGAGCATCTGCGCGCGCCGGAAGGCGCGCAGGGCTTCCCGCCAGGCGAGGCTCACGACGCCACCACGGTCGCAGGGGCGACGGTGAATGCATCGTCGGCGGAGGAGGCGCCCGAGTCGTAGACGAGCTTCCCCCGGTTCAGTTCGAGGGTGCGATAGGCCATCGACTTCACGAGGTCCAAGTCGTGCGTCGCCATCATCACCGCCGTGCCGGTGGCGTTGATGTCGCGCAAGAGCTGGAAGATCCCGCGCGTGGCCCGGTCGTCGAGGTTGCCGGTGGGTTCGTCGGCGAGGAGCACGAGGGGATCGTTGACGAGGGCGCGGGCGATCGCGACCCGCTGCTGCTCGCCGCCGGAGAGCTCAGTCGGCAGGGCGGTGGACTTGCCCGCGAGACCGACCTGCGTGAGCACCCGCGCGACCTTGGGCCCGATCTGCCGCGACGGCGTCCCGATCACCTCGAGGGCGAAGGCGACGTTCTGCTCGGCGGTGCGATCCTCGAGGAGCCCGAAGTCCTGGAAGACGATCCCGAGGCGCCGCCGGAGTTCCGGCACCTGCGAGGCCGTGAGGATGACCGAACTGTGTCCGGCGACGCGCACCTCGCCGTTGGTCGGCCTCTCGTCGAGGTAGATGAGCTTCAGGATCGTGCTCTTGCCGGCGCCGCTGGGGCCGGTGAGGAAAGCGAACTCGCCGCGATTGACGTGGAAGGAGACGTCGTCGAGGGCCGGGCCGCCCTTGGGATACTGTTTCGTGACGTGGGTGAAACGGATCATCGCATCACTTGAGGGCCTGCTCGAGGTCGGCGATCAGGTCGTCGACATCCTCCAGGCCGATGCTCAGGCGGAGGAAGCCATCCGGGATTCCGATCTTGGCGCGCTCGGCGGCCGACATCTTCGCGTGGGAGGTGTAGCGCGGCTCACACACGAGCGTGTCCACGCCGCCGAGACTCGGCGCGTGAGTGACGAGCCGGAGGCGCCGCAGGAAACGGTCGGCGGCCTTCCCGCCGCCGACGAGCTCGAGGGCGAGCATCCCGCCGAAGCCGTCGAGTGTCTCCCCCGCGATCGTGTGATCGGGATGCGAGGGGAGGCCGGGGTAGTGCACCCGCTTGATCTCCTTCCGCTCCTCCGCCCACATCGCGATCGTCATCGCGCTGCGATTCGCGCGCTGGACCCGCACGTCGAGCGTCTTGAGACCCCGCTCGAGCAGCCAGAGGGCGAAGGGGTCGGGGGTCTGGCCCCAGAGCATCTCCTTCTGCAGGACCTCCTCGATGTACGGCTGCGACCCGGCGACCACGCCGGCGAGGACATCGTGGTGTCCGTTCAGATACTTGGTGGCCGAGTGGATGACCACATCGGCACCGAGTTCGATCGGACGGAAGTTGATCGGGCTCGCGAAGGTCGAGTCCACGACGAGCGCGAGGCCCTCATTCTTCGTGAGGTAGGAGATCGGCCGGATGTCGATCACCCGGCAGCTCGGATTGACCGGCGACTCGACGAAGATCGCGCGGGTCTCCTTCTTGATCTTCTTGCGGAACGACCGCGGCTCGAAGGGATCCACGAGGGTGACCTCGATCCCCATCGCGGTGAACTCGTCGGTGAAGAGTCGGAAGGTGCCGCCGTAGATGTAGCTCGACGAGAGGAGGTGGTCCCCGGGGCGGAGGAGTGCGAGGAGGGCACACGCGGTCGCGCCCATCCCGCTCGACAGGACGAGCGATGCCTCCGCCCCTTCCAGGAGGGCGAGCCGTTTCTGGATCCGCTCGGCGTTCGGGGTATTGCCGTAGCGTGTGTACTTGAGGCCTTCGGCGGTGCCGAGCGCCTGCAGGTGGTTCACCGATTGGACGAGGGGCTCGACGACCGGGTCGCCGGGACGGTGTACATCCCTGGCACCGTGGATGACGAGGGTCGAGAGGGCGGGGCGCTTGGTCTTCGGCGGTGTCACGCTTACCTCAGGCGAGATTCGTGGTGAGCACCGGGCGGTGGCCCACATCCATCTTCACGAGGCGGACGAGTTCGGTGATCGCGACGCCGGCGAGGTCGCGAACGACGATCCCGCCCTGCGGCATCGTGGCGTCGTACACCACCGGGGCGAGTTCGTGGCGCCGGGGACCGTAGACCCACACGAGTTCGTTGTCCTCGATCAGCCGCTTGCGCGCATCCTCGGGGTTGACGCGCACGAGCGGGCCGCGGCTGGCGTCCCCCTTCTTCGTCGCGATGTACCCGACGACCTGCATCGGAACGAAGGCGCGCGAGATCACGCGGCGGTCCCGAGCGGGATGAAGGCGTCCTGATCGCGGCGGAGGAGCCGCCGGTGCGCGAGCGACTCGAGGAGACCCTGGGTCGCGTCGGAATCGAGCCCCACCGCGTCGGCGAGTCCGTCAACATCGGCGCCGCCGCCCCGCATCACGAGTTCCCAGAGTCTGCGTTCGACTTCGGAAACGGCGCCGACCAGGTGCGCCGCCCCTTCCGAGATCTGTACGACCAGCGCGAGCCCGTGCGTGAGCAGCACCGCTTCGATCGTCTCGAGGTGCTCTTCGTTCAGTCCATCGAGGACGACGTAGCCGTTGCGGCCGGGGAGGCTGCTGCTCAGCGGGAGCATCAGCTTGGCGACGAACTCGTCGGCGCAGGAGCGGTCGAGCACGCCGATCCGCGAGAAGTCGAGGTACGCAACGGTCCCGTCGGCGAGCCCGGCGAGCTGGTGCTCGACGAAGGTGCGCACCGCCGCGCCGGTGCGGCGCGTCACGAGGTCGTGGAAGGGCTGCGCGAGCGACTCCTGGAGCGCCGAGTGGAGGTCGATGTGCGTCGCGGCCGCGCCACCCGCTTCGGGATGATGACCTGCAACTGCGTCCCGGCGAAGAAGGGGAGGTCGTCCTGGCGCGGCACGTCCTCGTCCCACTCGGGGATGATCGGGGCGATGCGGGCCTTGCCGCTGCGGACGGTGAGTTTGCCGTCGAAGCGATGCACGTAGCCGCGGATCCCCTTGAGGCCCTGCCCGCGCCCCGGGTCCTGGAAGCGGCTCACCGAGTTCATCACGCCGTTCTCGAGTGCGATCGCGTCGTCCCAGCGGTCGGCGAGGGCGCGCGCCCGGCTCGTCTCGAGGGAGGCGCGAAAACCGACGCCGGCGTCGCAGACCGCGATCTGCACGACGTCGCGCCCGACCCGCCGCTTGCTCCAGTTGTACCGCTGGACCATCACCCAACCGCCGCGCCCCGCGTGCTCGATGATGTTCGAGCAGGCCTCGGAGAGGGTCATCGCGAATCCCATCGTTGCCCGCGGCTCCAGGTCGAGCTTTGAGGTCAGGATCTGCGTCGCCTTGTCCTGGATGCGCCCGACGATCGTGTGGACGTCCTCGCTCTTGGCGACCGGCGTGACCTCGAGGAGCACGTCAGAATCCCCGGAGGCGCGGGGGCGCGGCGTCGTGCCGCGCATCGTGAAGAGCTCCTCGGCGTAGCGGAAGAAGCTCGACCGGGCCCAGTAGCTCGCGGTCGAGTCGTCCTCGGGAGGCGCGAAGTCGGCCTTCTCGACGCGCGACTGCGCGAGGCAGAGGAGGGCGGTGAGGCCGTAGGGGGTCGCGAAGCGGCAGTGCCTGGCATCGACCAGCACCTTGGCGTCGGCGGGAAGGGGCGCGAGCTGCTCGATGACCGACTCGAAGCTCTGCTCGTCGAGCGACGCGGGGACGGTGAGGACGGCGGTCACGGCGCGTGCAGTTCTCCCCGAAGGTGATGGGCGAGGCCGGTCGCGCCCCGATGCTCGACGTTGCGGGCCGCCGCGTCGAGGGCGCTCCGCAATGCCACCGACATAATATCACCGGCGAGCAGGCGCGAGAAATAGGTCGCGCCGAGCACGTCGCCGCAGCCGGTCGGATCGCCGGTCTCATCGACTCGAGCTTGGGAGGCCGGCACGAGTGCGGTCCGCAGCGGCCCGCTCCCGGGTCGCGGCGGCGCCCTGAGGTCGGCGATCCCGGCGAAGTCCGCATCCACGAAATAGACGACCCCACGCGCCCCGAGGGTCACGAGCAGGTTGCGGACGCCGGCTGCCGTGGCCGTGGCGGCCAGGGCGAGCCCGTCGGGAGCCATCATCGCGAGTTCCTCCTCGTTCACCTGAACGAAGTCGAAGCAGGCGCACCACGCCGCCACCTCAGGCAGCGGCCTGAAGCTCCGCAGTCCGTCCGATTCGACTGCCATCACCAGCGAGTGGAGGTCGCAGTAGAGGGGGCCCTTGAAGTGCTGTCGGATGAGCTGGGCGGTCGCGAGGTCGAGCTCGAAGCCCGAGATCAGGTTGATGTACAGCGCATCGAGGTCGCGGAGCAGGGGCCGGAGCCCGGCCCAGGACCAGCCCGGAACGCCACCGCTCAGCACCTCGCTCCGTCGCTCGGCCGAGTGGTAGCGGAGTTCGACGCGGTTGTTGCGCTGCGGGACCTCGATCGGCGCGGCGTCCTTCGCGGCGTGGCGGAGGGCGCCGAGGAAACGGCGGGCCTCCGGCGCGAGGTCACTCCCGACCTTCACGAGGGGGACGATCTCCCAGTCGTCGGCGAGGGCGGCGTCGGCGGCGCTCAGGGCGTAGGTGATCCCGCCCCACTCCTCGACCGGCGCCGATCGCACGTCCCGACCGTGGATGATGTCCCAGACGAAGGTGCCGATGACGCCGAGACGCTTCACGTGGATGTTGAGGGTCGAGGCGGGGTCGCGCGGCTTGGGGCCCTCGGACGCTCCCTCGTCTTGCGGCCGAGTCACCCGTGCTGCTGGAGGAAGGTGGCGACCGCGCCGACGACGCCGGCGTTGCCCTCGAGCATCCCCGGCACGATCCGGCAGGCATCGACCGCGGGCTTGAAGGCGCGGCGCCGCACTTCGGCCCGGAGCGGGTCGAAGAGGGCCTCTCCCGCCTGCGTGACGCCCCCGGCCAGCACCACGACCTCGGGGTTGAAGATGTTGAGGAGGTTCGCGATGCCGGTGCCGAGGAATCGCGCCGTTTCGCGCACGACGTGCAGTGCGAGTGCGTCGTCCTTCTTCGCGGCGTCGTAGACCGTCGCGGCGGTGAGTCGGCTGAGGTCGCCCTGCACCATCGAGGGCATCACCGAGGGTTCGCCGCCGGCGAGGGCCTCGCGCGCCCGTTCGGCGATCGCCGGCCCGGAGGCGTACGCCTCAAGACATCCATAGTTACCGCACTTGCACCGGCGGCCGGTGGAATCGATCGTCGCGTGGCCGATCTCGCCGGCGACGTCGCTGGCCCCGTGGTAGAGCTTGCCGTCCAGGATGAGACCGCCACCGATGCCGGTGCCGATCGTGAGGCCGACGACGTCGCGGGCTCCCTTGGCGGCGCCGATCCACCATTCCTCGACAACGACGCGAACTGCGCGACCCTCGGGGAATGGTGGATCGGCGCCGCCAAGGGAGCCCGCGACGTCGTCGGCCTCACGATCGGCACCGGCATCGGTGGCGGTCTGATCCTCGACGGCAAGCTCTACCACGGGGCCAGCGACGTCGCCGGCGAGATCGGCCACGCGACGATCGATTCCACCGGCCGCCGGTGCAAGTGCGGCAAC
>JANNKK010000301.1:0-1580 GCA_031396245.1 Gemmatimonadaceae bacterium | reverse complement strand
AGTCGGAGAGGTCCTCGCCCTTGATCCACTGGCTCTGGTTGACAAGTCCAATGTCGGCAGGCGAACCCTCGAAGTTGTCCTCCAACGCGCACGTGAGATCTGTTCCGCGAATCATAAGCCGGAGGCGGGAGCCATCGACGCAGCTGCTGGCCGTCTGGCGGCACCAGTGCAAGAAGGCCCAATTCAAGCCGTGCACGCCACACGCTCGCATACGTTCGTGGCGATTCTCGACATGCAGCTGTCGGAAGTCCACGGTCGAGACCGCGAGTGCGTTCTCGCCCGATTTCTTCGCCACGAAGAACTGAGTCTGATCGCGAAGACTGCGGGTGTCAGCCGAGAGCGCGTACGACAAATCGAGCGCAAGTTCCTGCTTGGCCTGCGCGATCGGTGTCGTCAGTTCCAATGGCGCGGGACCACAGTCCTTGATGACGGGGTCATCGATTTCGGCGAACTCAAGGACCCGACAGAATCGCCGGCATTGCCGGAGCGCTTCTATGTGGCACTTGCCCGTGCTGTTCTCCTGCGAGTTACAAGCTATCAACGATTACATTCCTTCTACACCCGTGAATTCAGCGTCCTCACAAAGGACCTCCATGAGTTCAGGGACCAGACCGGATCTGAGGTGACGGACGAAAATATCTTGGCTCGTGCGGCCGAGATCACGCCAGCCTTACGCGAATGGCCGCCCGAAGCGCTTGTGGGTCGTGTCCGGCGCGCGGTTGGCGGCGGCGGCGAGTTGGGACGTCGCCGGGCGCGAATCGGCAAACTCATCCTCGCCGCCGTTCGCCACGCTGGCGGCGAGATGTCGCTCGGCGCTCTGCGCCACAGACTCATCGCTGGAGGTGCGACCGAAAAGATCCCGGACGCTCTTCACCTGAGGGCGATCGCCGCTCGCACGCATGCCTTGTGGCAACCCGATGCTCATACGGTTGCGCTTCGGGAGCGAGTGACTGCTGACTGCGACCTCTGGCGCGATTGCGTCGACCGCCTCGAGCGGATCCGCATCGCCGCGGCCCAGATGATGGGCATCCCCGGCAGTGCCGCGACGCCCAAGGTGGCCGTGGTCGCGCCACCGACGTCGTTCACGGGGCTCGACGGCATTGCCTACACCGGCGACCAGATGGACTTGGTCGCGCGCGTCATCTCCATGGGCAATTGCCACCGCGCCTTCGCGCTCACCGCGGCGATGTGCCTCGCCGTCGCGGCGCGCCTCGAGGGCACGGTCGTGCGCGAGTGCTCGACGGCGCCCGACGATGCCGACGTCCGCCTCGCCCATCCCTCCGGCGTCCTGCCCCTCGACGCCCGTGTCGTGTCCAAAGGCGGCCGGCCTCACGCGGACCGGGTCACCGTCTACCGCACGGCCCGGCGCCTGATGGAGGGCTTCGTCCGAGTGCCGTGACCTCCGCGATCGAGCGCCGCGCGTGAGCGCGTCCGACTTCTTCGGCGACGAGCACGCACCAAATGGAGAGTAAGGTAAGGCTCACGATGGAGCCGATCGTCACTTCGTCGCCCGACATCCTGAGCGGCACACCCGTCTTCGCGGGAACGCGGGTTCCCGTCCAGACGCTCATCGACTACCT
>JANNKK010000293.1:0-6035 GCA_031396245.1 Gemmatimonadaceae bacterium | reverse complement strand
CGATCGCTTCGGCACCCATCTCGGCGAGTTGCTCGGTGAGTTCCCCCGCCGTCTCGTCGGGGCCGATCGTCGTCCGAAGCGCGAGGAGCACCGGACCGGCATCGAGTTCGAGCACCATCCGCTGGATCGCGACGCCGGTCTCGGCGTCACCGGTGAGGATCGTGGCCTGGATCGGCGCGGCGCCGCGCCAGCGCGGGAGGAGCGAGGCGTGGATGTTGACCGTGCCGAGTCGCGGGAGGTCGATCAGGTCCTGCCTCAGGATGTGGCCGTAGGCGACGACGACGCTGAGGTCCGGTTCGAGGGCGCGCACTGCGGCCATGAACTCCTCGCCGCGCGGACGCTCCGGTTGGAGCACCGGGATCGCTTCTTCGAGCGCGACGACCTTCACCGGCGACGGTACGAGCGTCGAGCGGGAGCGGCCCTGCGGCCGGTCGGGTTGCGTCACGACGGTGACCACGTCGTGTCCCTCGCCGATCAGAGCGCGAAGGGCGGGGGTGGCGAAGTCGGGGGTACCGAAGAACAGAAGACGCATCGAACCGCAGGAGGAAGGAGGAAGGTGGAAGGAGAAAGGTGCGTCCCGACTCACTCCAGCGTGCGTGCGACGAACTCGTGATTCACACCGGCGCGGCGACGTACCCGCCGCGCCCCTTCCACCTTCCACCTTTCACCTGAAGTTCTCACATCCCGCGCTCAGCGGCGGGCGACCCGGCTTCAGTCGGCTTGAGGATCCGCAGCATCCCGGGATACTTCCCCTTCTCCTCTTCCCACAGCGCCAAAGCCGCGCGCCGCTTGAGGAAAGAGAGGTGGTCGACGAAGAGCCGGCCGTGCAGGTGGTCGATCTCGTGCTGCAGACAGACCGCGAGGAGTTCGGTGCCCTCGACCTCGATCACCTCGGCATTCTGGTCGAGGGCACGGACCTTCACGTAGTGCGATCGCTCGACCCATCCGAAGACCTCGGGGATCGAGAGGCACCCTTCCTCCCACCGGAACTTCCCTTCGCGGGCGACGATCTCCGGGTTGAAGAGCGTGAAGCACTGCTCGCCGACCTCGACCACGCAGAGCCGTTCGGAGCGCCCCACCTGCGGCGCGGCGAGCCCGACGCCGGCGGCGGCGCGCATCGTCTCGATCATGTCATCGGCCAGCGCGCGGAGCTCGTCGGTGACGACCTCCACCGGCGACGTCTCCTGACGCAGGATCGGCGTGCCGAGGACGGTGATCGGGAGGATCGCCATCAGGGGGTGCCGGGGTCGTCCGTGCCGACTGCGGCGATGCGACCCCGAGTGACGACCAGCTTCGACTCGCCGCTCCGGATGCTGATGTGATCCCCCATCCCTGGCCCGGTCACGCCGTCCTTCTGTTGCCCTTCCTTGATGTGCAGGACCTCGCCGACGATCCCGCCGGCGGTGATGACCTGGTCCCCCTTCTTGATCGCGAGGATCGAGGCCTCGTGCGCCTTCCGCTGCTTCTGCTGCGGACGGATCATCAGGAAGTAGAAGATCGCGAAGATCGCGCCGATCTGGAAAAGGAAGATCGGAAGGCCACCGAATCCACCTGAGGCGGCGGGGGCGGAGGTCTGGGCGAAGAGGATCGGGAGTGCGGTCATCGAGTGGTCGGAGGGAGTGCCACAATCTACTGGGGCGCCTCCGGTGATGTCACCGGATGAGCATCGCATCCCCATAGGAGTAGAAGCGGTACCCTTCGCGCACCGCCACCGCGTACGCGCGCATCGTCAGGTCGTAGCCCGCGGTCGCCGCGACCAGCATCAGGAGCGTCGAGCGCGGGAGGTGGAAATTGGTGACGAGGAGGTCGGCGGCCCGCGCCTGCATCGGGGGGCGGATGAAGATCCGCGTCTCGCCTTCGCCGCTCGAGTACCGCCCCTCGCTCCGCCACACGGTCTCGAGCGTGCGAAGCGCGGTGGTGCCGACCGCGCAGACCCGGCCCCCGGAGCGCCGCGTCGCCGTCAGGAGTTCGGCCGCCGTGGGAGCGACGTGATAGTACTCCTCGTGCATCAGGTGCTCGGCCGGATCCTCCGCCTCGACCGGCTTGAAGGTGCCGGCGCCGACGTGGAGCAGGAGGTCGGCGCGTGCGACGCCCTGTGCCTCGAGCTTCGAGAGGAGTTCCGGGGTGAAGTGAAGTCCGGCGGTCGGCGCGGCGACCGACCCCTCCTGTCGCGCGAACACCGTCTGGTAGCGTTCGGCGTCCTCCGGTACGTCGCGACGTGTGACGTAGGGGGGCAGGGGGACGTGGCCGTGGGCGGCGAGATTGCTGCGGATCGTGCCCTCGGAGGTGATCAATCGGACGACGCGCGTGCCGCGCTCGGTCGCGTCGAGGATCTCGACCGAGAATCCGGGCGCGATGTGCACCTGACGGCCGGGCTTGAGCTTCGCGCCAGGCTGGACCATCGCTTCCCAGGTGTCGCCCTCGAGCGAGCGGAGCAGGAAGATCTCGGCCGGGGCTCCGGAATCGCGGTGGCCGAGGAGCCGCGCCTTGAAGACCCGCGTGGTGTTGAGCGCGAGTGCGTCGCCGGCCTTGAGGAGATCCGGCAGCTCGTCGAACCGATGATGGGTGATGCCGCCGGTCGCGCGGTCGACGACCATCAGCCGACTCTCGTCCCGGCGCGCGGTGGGGACCTGGGCGATCAGTTCCGGCGGGAGCGCGAACTCGTAATCGGAGGTGCGGAGTCCGTTCAGAAGAGGTCCGCCTGCGGCGCGGCAGCATCGCCGCCGCGGACCGGGGGCGGATACCCGAAGTGTCGGTACGCCTGCGCTGTCGCCATCCGTCCGCGCGGCGTCCGCTGCAGCAGGCCGTTCTGAACGAGGAAGGGCTCGTACACCTCCTCGATCGTCTCGGCGTCCTCCCCGACCGCGGCGGCGATCGTCCCCACGCCGACCGGGCCCCCCTCGAACTTCTCGATGATCACCTTGAGGAGCCGCGCATCCATCTCGTCGAGCCCGAACTCGTCGACGTCGAGCATCTGCAGCGCCTCGCGGGCGACGGCGCGGGTGATCGTCCCGCGCGCCTTCACCTGCGCGAAGTCGCGCACGCGCCGGAGCAGGCGGTTCGCCACGCGGGGCGTGCCGCGCGCGCGGCGTGCGAGCTCCTGCGCGCCCTGCGCGTCGATCCCCGCCTGCATCACCGCGGCGGTGCGGTGAACGATCTCCTCGATCTCGTCGACCGGATAGTAGTTCAGGCGGAGCTCGATCCCGAACCGCGCCCGGAGCGGCGGCGTGAGCATCCCGAGCCGCGTCGTCGCGCCGATCAGCGTGAACTGCTCGATCGGCATCGTGATCGTCTGCGCCTTCGGCCCGTCGCTCAACCGGATGTCGATCTTCGAGTCCTCCATCGCCGGATAGAGGAACTCGTCGATCGCCGGTTTAAGGCGATGGATCTCGTCGATGAAGAGCACGTCGCCGGCCCGCAGGTTCGTGAGCGTGCCGACGAGGTCCCCCGGCTTCTCGAGCGCCGGACCGGAGGTCGTGTGGAGGTTCACCCCCATCTCGCGGGCGATCAGTTCGGCGAGCGTCGTCTTGCCGAGTCCCGGAGGACCGAAGAGCAGCGTGTGGTCGAGTGGTTCCCGGCGTTCGGTCGCCGCGTCGATGTAGATCCGCAGCGCGTCCTTGACCTTCCTCTGCCCGATGAACTCGGCGAGTCGCTGCGGACGGAGCGAGAGCTCGACGACCGACTCGTCGGCGAGAGGTTCGGGCGTGGTGATCTCGGCGCGGGACACGAAGTGAGAATCTACTTCGCGACGAGCGTCAGCGAACGCCGGATGAGGTCGGCGGTCGACTCCCCCTTGGGGGCGTCGGCGATCGCGGAACGCACAGCGCGCTCGGCGTCGGCGTTCAGGTAGCCGAGGGTCAGGAGCGCGCGCACCGCATCGGCTCCGGGTCCGCCATTCGCGTGGGGCCTCGGCGCACCGACCTCGGCGGACCCGGCGTCGAGTTTGTCCCGCAGTTCGAGGACGAGGCGTTCGGCGAGCTTCTTCCCGACACGCGGCACCTGCGTCAGCGTAGCGAGGTCGCCGGTGCGCACGGCGTGCACCAGCCGCTCCCCGGTGAGCGTCGAGAGGAGGTTCATCGCGAGCGCCGGGCCGACGCCGGTCGTTCCCAACAGCCGCTGGAAGAGCCGGCGCTCCTCGGCGGTCGCGAACCCGAAGAGCAGCCAGGCATCCTCGCGAACGACCATCGCGGTGTGGAGCGAGACCTCGCCGCCGACGCGCGGGAGCGACTCGAGCACGCCGAGGGGGACGAGGATCTCGTACGCGACGCCACCGGCAGTCATCACCTCGATCCGGTCGATGGACTGGGTGAGGAGCTTCCCCTGCACGCGCGCGATCATCGCCGCAATCCGGCGAGGGCGCGCTCGAGCGGGAGTCGCATCGCGCAGGTGAGCGCGGCAGCCACGCCGTCGGCGGCGTCGGAAGGCTGGGGCGCGCTCTTCAGTCTCAGCAACTTCGTCACCATGAACTGTACCTGCGGCTTCGTCGCATTCCCGTTCCCGACCACGGCCTTCTTGATCTCGGCCGGCGGGTATTCGTGGATCGCGAGCCCGGCCTCGCGGCCGGCGAGGAGGATCACGCCGCGCGCGTGGCCGAGTACCACGGTCGTGCGCACGTTCTTGCCGTAGAAGACATCCTCGACCGCCATCGCGTCGGGATGATGGCGCGCGATCACCTCGCGGATGCCCTCCGAGATGTCGTAGAGGCGGTCAGCGAGAGGTTGGTCGGCGCGGGTGCGGATCACGCCACACTCGACGAGTTCGGGGGTCGACCCGGCGCGCACGAGACCGAAGCCCGTGACTGCAGTACCCGGGTCGACGCCGAGGATCAACACGGGCGGCGCCGGCGGGTGGGGATCACCCCGCAACGATCTCCGACACGTCCATGTCGAAGTTCGCGTCCACCTTCTGTACGTCGTCGAGGTCCTCGATCGCCTCCAGCAGGCGGATCAACTGCTCGGCAGCGGTCCCCTCGACTTTCACGGTGCTCTTGGGGATCCACGCGAGTTCGGCTTCGGTCGCAGGGAGCCCTGCCTTCGCGAGCGCCACCTTCACCGCGTGGAGGTCCGAGGGCGCGGTGGTGATGACGAACTGTCCTTCCGAGGCGCCGAAGTCCTCGGCGCCTGCATCGAGGGCCTTCTCCATCGAGGCGTCTTCGTCACGGCTCGCTGCGTCGACATAGATCTGAC
Source organism: Gemmatimonadaceae bacterium (assembly GCA_031396245.1). Lineage (GTDB taxonomy): Bacteria > Gemmatimonadota > Gemmatimonadetes > Gemmatimonadales > Gemmatimonadaceae > Pseudogemmatithrix. The sequence continues at coordinate 849 of JANNKK010000293.1, read as the reverse complement.
CCTTCCGGTCGAAGAGGAAGGAGACCGAGTTCGTGGTGCCGAGGTTCCCTCCGCCTCGCGACAGCTTGGCGCGGATCTCGGCGACCGTGCGGGTCGGGTTGTCGGTCAGGGCCTGGATCATCAAGGCCACGCCGCCTGGACCGTACGCCTCGTAGAGCACCTCGACGTAGTCGACGCCCTCCAGTTCCCCGGTGCCCTTCTTGATCGCCCGCTCGATGTTCTCCTTCGGGCAGGACTGTGCCTTGGCGTTCTCGATCGCCGTTCGGAGGCGTGGATTCCCATCGGGGTCACCGCCGCCTGCCTTCGCGGAGACGGTGATCTCGCGCAGCAGCTTGGTGAACATCGCGCCGCGCTTCGCGTCAGTCGCGGCCTTGTAATGCTTGATCTGCTTCCACTTGCTATGGCCGGCCATTGAACTACAGGGGGAAGGTGGAAGGGGGAAGAAGAAAGAGAGGAGACTGAGCGTCAACGCCCATCGTCTCCCCTCTGAAGATAGCGGTGCCGCCGTCCGCCGTCCGCCGTCAGTCCCTAGCGATACCTGATGGTGAGACTGCCGCGCAGTCCCGTTACATCACTCGAGCTGCCGTCGCTCGTCGAGTAGATCGTGCCGAAACTGTAGCCGACTTGGGGATAGAACGAGAAGGATCCGATCCCGTACCGCACGCGGACGCCGGCGTTGAACATCTGGCCGGCGCGCACACCGTTCGACTGCCAGAGGCGGGTCTCGAGGCTGGGCTGAACGACGAAATCCTTCACGTCGAGGCTCAGCGAGGCATTGAGGTTGAGCACGTTCTCGGTGGGTGCATCCTCGCCAAGCTGCTCGCCCGAGAGCCGGTAGAGATTCCAGCC
>JANNKK010000062.1:0-9554 GCA_031396245.1 Gemmatimonadaceae bacterium | reverse complement strand
CGGCGGACGGCGGTTGGCGGTGACTGCCGTCCGCCCACCGCCGTCCGCCGTCTACCGCTCCACACCTAAGGCTCGCCTGACCGCCGAACTCACAGTCGCCCACGCTGTCCCTCGCGGCGCCATCGGTTCGTGGTGTCCAAGTCCTTCCAGCACGATGAGTTCGAACGCGCTGCCGCTCGCCTTCGCGGCCGCAGCGTGGGCGTTGCGGGCGCGCTCGGGCATCACCCGGTCCAGCGAGCCGACGATCTGCACCGTTGGCGCAGAGAGCGGGAGGAGGTTCACTGGTGAGCCTGCCTGATAGCGATCGGGCACTGCTTCCGGCGCTCCACCGATGAACGAGTCGACCACGTGGCCGCAGCTGTTCTCCTCGTAGATCCGAAAGTCCGCGAGATCGACGATCCCGGCAAGTGCGATCACTCCCTTGAGTGGCAGGGGATCGGCGCGATGGACCGGACTCGCGCGCGGCACCTTCGCCGCGCCGGCGAGCCACATCGCCAGATGACCACCCGCTGAGTGCCCGACGGCGACGACACGCGCGAGATCCAACGGATACCGCCGCGCGAGGACGCGCAGGTACTCGGCCGCCTCGGCAACATCGGTGAAGGTGCCGGGCCAGCCGCCGCCCGGATTCCCGATGCGGCGATACTCGATGTTCCAGGTGGCGATCCCCTGGTCGCGGAGCGCATCGGCGAGAGGCGTGCTATTGACCAGCGAATAGCGCGAGAGCCAGCAGCCACCGTGGATGACGATCGCCACCGGGAAGGGGCCGCGTCCCTCGGGGAGGCGCAGGTCGCCGAACTGCAGCGTGTCCTTTCCATAGAAGACGCGCTCGGTCGCGGGCTTCGATGGCAGGGTGTCGACGTCGGTCGAGCGGAGGAGGCGAGCCTGGGCCACGAGTGGAGTGGGAGCGAGTAGGAGGGCCAACGCGAGAGGGATCCTCATCGCTTCCCCTTGAGTTCCGCCGAGAAGAGCAGCTTCGGCTTCTGCGGCTCCTTCGTGTGATAGATGCGTAGGGTGTGCACGGTGAAGGGCTCCGTCTCACGCACCTCGAGCATCGCCTTCAGGTTCGTCGCGGTCAGCGTTGGGTAGAGGTTGAGGGTGCAATGCGGCGTGAATGGGTAGCGGCTCGGCAGGAACGGAAGACCGCATCCCTTGAGCCGTTCGTGCAGCGTGCGCAGCGGGCCGTGCGGATCGAGCCGCATCGAGACGATCTCCCGTTGGACGAATCGCTCGGGGGGACCGAACCGGAGCGTGATCGGTGCGGTCACGTCGGACACCGCGAGGACCTTCGCCTTCAGTACGGCGAGGGGGGTGTCTGGCGGTGCGGGGCCCGCGCCTGACGATCCGATCAACGTGACGTGCGGCGGGAGGAAGTTCGCCATCTTCGGGTCGAACCGGAGTTGGAGCGTGTGGATGCGCTTGGCGATCTCCCCGTCGAGCTCGGCGGTGATGAAGATGCCGTCTACCGCCACGTGAACCGCGCTCCGACCGTCGCGCCCTGCGCATCGGCGCCGAGCAGCAGTCCGTCGAAACGATTCCCGGGCCGCGTCGCGTGCCAGCGCGTGACCGCCAATCCGGCGGCCGTTCCGATCGCCGCTCCCATCGTCACATCGCTCAGCCAGTGGGCGTCGGTGTGCATCCGCGCGTAGGCGGTGAGGGTCGCCAACGCGAACGTGGCCGTGCCGATGCCGACGGTGCGCTTGGAGCCGCGGCGCGCGAGTTCGCTCGTCACCGCACTCGCGAAGGCGAACGCCGCGGTGGCGTGACCCGAGGGGAATGCTTCGTAATCGCTGTCAGTGAAGGAGAACCCGCGTCCGAGCGCGACATCCCACGCGTCGTTCGGCGAGACGCGCGGCCGCGCACGGCCGAAGCTCCCCTTGAGCACTTTCGTCACCACGCCGCTGATCGTGATCGCCTCGAGCGCGCGGAGGCCCGCGGCCGCCGCGGTGGGATCCCTCCAGTGCCGCCCGCCGAGCCAGAGCGCGGCGCCAAGGGTGACGACGCCGGGCTGCCCCCACGCATTCCCGAACGCCGCCGCGGCATCCGCCGCCGCGACCTGTTGCCACTGGGCTCCCCGCACCACGTCCCGCACGCGTTGGTCCGCGCCCTGCGCGAGGTACGCTGCGCCCGCACCGATGAGCAGGATGCCGATGTCCCCGCGCGTCACGACTGGCGCGGGACGTAGCGAATCGGTTTGTGCCCGCATGCTCGTGGGTAGTGTTCCGACGAGAGAGAGCACGAGGAGTGACCTGCGGAGTACGCTCACGACTCGTAGTTTAGCCCCGTCGCACACGGTTGGAGGGCCGCCCGCACGGGCGGCCCCCTCCCACCTCACACCTCCCATCTTGCTCATTCGCGATTTCGCCACCCACGCCGACCGCAGCGCCTGCGTCGACCTCCAGCGTCTCACCTGGGGCGTCTCCTTCACCGAGTGCGTGCCTGCCGCGATGCTCCTCGTCGCCCAGAAACTCGGCGGTGTCGTGGCCGGTGCCTTCGCCGACGACGGCACGTTGATGGGATTCGTCTTCGGCGTCACTGGCGTCAGGGATGGCACGCTCGTCCACTGGTCCGATATGCTCGCCGTGCGCGCCGAATCGCAGGGCCAGCACCTGGGTGAACGCCTCAAGGAGTACCAGCGCGAGAAGTGCCGCGCGATGGGGATCGCGACGATCTACTGGACCTTCGACCCGTTGGTCGCACGGAACGCGTACTTGAATCTCGACCGGATGGGCGCGCGGGTCGACGAGTACGTCGTCGCGATGTATGGCGAGGGCACCAACTCCCCGCTGCAGGGCGATATGCCGACCGATCGCTTCGTGATCACCTGGGCGGTCGATCCGGCGAAGGTCGCGAAGGCCATCGGCACGCTCCCCGCGAAGCTCCCGCTCATCGTCGAGCGGAACGCCGACGAGCTCGAACTGGTCGACGCCGATCAGGTGGGGGTGCGCGTTCCGCGCGACATCACCACCCTCGCCGCGACCGATATCTCCGCAGCGCGACGATGGCGCCTCGCGACCCGTCGCGCCTTCACCCACTACCTTCCGCGCGGTTACCACGTGAGTGGCTTCGTCGCCGACGGCGCGGGCGGCACCTACCTTCTGACCCGATGATCCGACTCGAACGCGTCGTTCTCCGCGAGATCCGACTCCCGCTCAAAGAGCCCTTCCGCATCTCCTCGGGAGAGCTGCGCGAACGACGGATCATCCTCTGCGAACTCTTCGACTCCGACGGCGCGACCGCGTGGAGCGAGTGCGTCGTCGACGACGCTCCCAACTACTCCTCCGAGACCCTCGACACCGCGTGGCCGACGATCGTGCGCTTCCTCGCGCCGCGGCTGCTCGGGAGGACGATCGAGACGCCGGGGGAGGTGCACGCGCTGCTCGATCAGGACATCCGAGGCCACAACATGGCGAAGGCCGCCCTCGAGATGGGATGTTGGGCGATCGAGTCGGTGCGGTCCGGGATCCCTCTCGCGCGGCTCATCGGCGGCACGCGTGAACGCATCGCGACCGGGATCTCCCTCGGGATCCAGCGCGACGTGCACTCCCTCATCGCCAAGGCCGCCGAGTCGCTCGCCGCCGGTTACCAGAAGGTGAAGATCAAGATCGGCCCCGGGCGCGATGTCGACTGGGTGCGGGCCGTACGGACCGCTGTCGGTGACGAGGCGCACCTGATGGCCGACGCGAACAACGCCTACACGCTCGCCGACGCCGACCGCCTCGCCGCCCTCGATGACATGGGGCTGATGATGATCGAGCAGCCCCTCGCCCACGACGACCTCGTGCGCCACGCCGCGCTGCAGCGCCGCCTGCGCACTCCCCTCTGTCTCGACGAGTCGATCACCTCGCTCGACCGGGCGCAGGATATGGTGACGCTGGGCGCCGGCCGGATCATCAACATCAAGCCGGGACGCGTCGGTGGGTTCTCGCAGGCGATCGCGATCCACGATTACTGCGAGAGCGTCGGCGTGCCCGTCTGGTGCGGTGGGATGCTCGAGAGCGGCGTCGGCCGCGCCTACAACGTCGCCCTCGCCTCACTCCCGGGTTTCACGCTGCCGGGGGATCTCTCCCCGAGCTCACGCTACTGGACGCAGGACATCGTCACGCCCGAGTGGACGATGGACAGGGAAGGGATGGTGGAGGTGCCTCTCACCAGGCCCGGCATCGGGGTCGAGGTGGACCGCGCGCGGGTCGAGAAGCTCACGGTGCGGAGCGAAGAGTTGCGCGCGTGACCGACTTCACGCCGGCGGAGAAGGAGGCGCTCATCACGCTCCGGCGCGAGCTGCATCGTCACCCCGAACTCTCCTGGGAGGAACGCGCAACGCACGCGCGACTCCTCAAGGCGCTCGCCACGGCCGGGATCACGCAGGTCGAGACGGTGGCCGATACCGGTATCGTGGCGCGGATCCACGGCAAGCGCGCGGGTGCGCGCACCGTCGCCCTCCGCGGTGACATCGACGCCCTGCCGATCACCGAGGAAACGGGACTCCCCTTCGCCTCCACCACGCCCGGGGTGATGCACGCCTGCGGTCACGATATGCACGCGACGTGGGCGGTCGGCGCCGCGATGCTCCTCGCGCGGGCGCCGGCGCAGGGCGAGGTGCGCGTCGTCCTGCAGCCGGCCGAGGAGGTCGGCGAGGGCGCGGCACGGATGCTGGCGAGCGGCGCGCTCGACGGCGTGCAGGCGATCTTCGGATGTCATGTTGATTGGCGCTTCAACGTCGGCGAAGTGGTCGCGACCCCAGGGCCTCTCGCCGCCAGCACCGACACCTTCGAGATCACATTCACTGGGAAGGGAGGTCACGGCGCGCGACCGCAGGACGCGATCGACCCGATCATCGGACTCAGCGCCTTCGTGATGGAGGCGCAAACGATCGTCTCGCGGATCCTCGACCCCGCAGCGCCCGGTGTCGTCACGGTCGGCGCGGTGAACGCGGGGAATGCGTCGAACGTGATCCCCGACCGGGCGCGCTGTGCCGGCACCATTCGCGCGACTACTCCGTCGGCGCGCGCCCTGCTCTGCCGCGAGGTCGAGCGGATCGCGAACGCGGTCGCCGCGACGCATCGCCTCACCGCTTCCGTCCGCATCGTCGAAGGCACACCGCCCCTCGTGAACTCCACGCAGGGTTCGGCGTGGGCGCAGCAGGCCGTGCGTGCGACACTCGGCGACGCCGCGCTCAAATCACTCCCGACGACGAACATGGGCGGAGAGGACTTCTCCTACTATCTCGAGAAGATGGAAGGCTGCTTCATGCGGATCGGCACCTTCACGGAGGGACGGTCGGCGGCGGGAGTGCATACGTCGCGCTTCGACCCCGACGAGGCCGCGATCTTCGTCGGCGCGCGGGTGCTCGCCGAGTGCGCGCGCCAGGCGACCGATGTCGCTTCGGTCCAAGCCTGAGGCGGCGTCACGCGCCATCCTCCCGGGATGCGAAAACTCCTCTCTTCCGCCCTCGCCGTAGTGGTCCTGGCCCCTGCCGCTGGCGCGCAGCGCGCTGATCTCTCAGGTACGTGGGTCGCCGCAGTCGGGCAGACTCCGGCGACATTGCCCGCCGCTCCCGGCCCGATCCTCGGTGCGCGCTTCTCCCTGAGCATTGACGCCGCCAACGTCACGCTCACGCGACCGGGCAACGATGGCTCGGTGACCCTCGTCCTTCCACTCGATGGCGCTCGCGCGACCCTCGCCGTCCCCGGACGGCTCTGCGAAGGCGAACGTCTGATCGAGGAGACGATCAAGTGGGAGGGCGACGCGCTGGTCCTCACGGTCGTTGGCAGCACACCGGCAGGAGGAGGCGCGCGGAGCGGAGCGAACACGCGACGCCTCCTGCGACTCGAGGGGCCCGATCGCATCGTGGTCGAGGCGACGATGGTGCAGCAGGGACAATCGCGGCAGGTGGGCGCGGTCTATCAACGTTCGACCGAGCCGTTGCCTCCACTCAGGCCGGCGCCTCCGATCACCACGCTGCCGGCGATGATCCGCCAGGTCGCGTGGATCGGGACCGATTGGCGCGGCACGACCGGAGCGATCACCACCGAGGAGCGCTGGACACCGCCGGCGTCGGGCGGGATGATGGCCACTGCGCGCACGCTCCGCGGTGAGGCGCTCGCGAGCTTCGAGTTCCTCTGCATCGCCGAGCGTGGCGGGTCACTCGCCTACATCGCGATGCCCGACGCGCGCACCCCGGCGACGTACTTCTATCTCACCGCGATCACCGATTCCTCCGCGACCTTCGAGAACCCGGCCCACGATTATCCGAAGATGATCCGGTATTCGCGCACCGCCGATGGCGGACTCGAGACCACGATCGCCGGGGCGAATGGCGCGCGGCCGCGCACGGCCCTGCTCCGCCGCGCGGCGACCACACCCTAGCTACGCCGTGAAGAGCGCGGTGAAGGCGGGAGTCGCGGCCAGCAGCTGAGCCGGCGCCTCTCCGGCGAACTCACGGAAGTCCCGGATGAGGTGCGGCTGGTCGTAGTAGCCGCACTCGAGAGCGACGCGCGAGAGCGACGCCGGCTCGACGCGGAAGGCGGCGAAGATCCGCTGGAACCGCACGATCCGCGCGAGGAGCTTGGGGCCGACCCCCACCTGGTCGGCGAAGAGTCGCTGGAGCGACCGCGCGGTGAGCCCGACCTCGCCCAAGATCTCCTTGAGCGGCGCCGCGCCGTGTGACGCGCGGATCGCGCGCACGCAGGTGGCCACGCGCGCGTCGAGCGGCCGCTCGCGGACAAGTCGCTCGAGTCCCTCGGTGAGGTTCGCGAGGCCCGTCACACCTGTGAGCGGTCTCCCGCGGAGGCGTTCGAGCGCGATCCATCGCTCCGTCAGCGCGCGCATCGGTCGGTGGAGCAGCGCCGCGCCGTGCGATTCGAATCGCGCCGCCAGGAGATCCATCGCGCCGGTGGGGCGCACGTACATCGGACGCGTGATCTGCCCGACGAGGAAGGCCAGTGGTTGCCGCACCGCGCGGCCGGGCGTCGGGAGGTGCTCGAATGGCGCCGCGAAGTTGAAGATGAGTTCGGGCGACCCATCGGGGAACGCCGGCTCAGCGGGTGGTGAACTCGCGGCGGGGGCGTCGCCCCGCAGTGTCCAGAAGCAACGGACGATCCCCGTGAGTGAAGGGGGCGGCGCGATCTCCTCGTACTCCATCGCGTGGCGCTAGCGCGTGGCTCTAGCGCGTGACGGCGAATCGCAGGCTGCTGCCGGCCTTCCCTTTGCTGACATCGACCACGCCCAGGATCCGACCGCCTGCACGAGCCACCGATTCCTCCACCTGCTCGCGCGCGACGTAGTGCATCTCATACGGGATGCGGCCACGCAGTCGCTGCCAGAGTCGTCGAAGATGCTCGCGCTTGAGACGATAGAGCCACGCAGCGATCGTTCCGGGCTCGACCAGCTTCCCGATGCGCACCTGAAAGATCGCGGTGCCACCGGGCGTCAGGATGCGGACGAACTCGCCGATATACGCGCAGGCGGCGTCGGGCGGCACGTGCTGGAGCGTGATGTTGCTGTAGACGAAGTCGAACGAGGCGTCGGCGAAGGTGGCGAGGTCGGCGGTGTCGTTCACCTGGTAGTGGACCTTCTCGCCGTGCCGGTTGTGGCGGCGCGCTTCCTCGACCATCGAGCTCGAGATGTCCACCCCGGTGACGTGCGAGAAGTGGTCGCCGAGCGCCTGCGTGAGTCGGCCGACACCGCAACCGAAATCGAAGGCGCGCTCGTAGCGCATCGGGAGCTTGGCCTCCTTGGCGTAGCGGAGCACCTCGTCGATCTCCTTCCGGCCGCGCGCGAAGAACTCCTCGGGATCCCACTTCCCGCCGCGACGGTTGTGCACCGTGAGTACCGCGTACATCGGGTCGGTGCGACCGGCCTCCTCGAAGGTCTCCTTCACGTGCTTCAGGCTCATGGGCACCCAAGCTAGCACCCTTGCTCCGGGCGTGCCGACCGACCATATCATCGTATGCTCTCCATCGACCTCAGGGGCAAGCGCGCCCTCATCGCCGGCGTCGCCGACGACGGCGGGTTCGGCTTCGCCATCGCCAAGGCGATGATCGAGGCCGGCGCGACGGTCTGCGTCGCGACCTGGCCCCCCGCGCTCAACATCTTCCTCAACCTGCTCGAACGTGGGAAGATGGACGAATCGCGGAAGCTCTCGAACGGGACCTTGCTCAACTTCGAGAAGATCTATCCCCTCGACGCCACCTTCGACCGGCTCGAGGACGCGCCGGCCGATATCCGCGAGAACAAGCGGTACCGGGATACGGGCGATTTCTCGATCGCCGGGATGGCGTCCCGCATCCGGGCCGACTTCGGCGAGCAGTCACTCGACATCGTCGTGCATTCCCTCGCGAATGGCCCCGAGGTGAAGAAGTCGCTCCTCGAGGTCTCGCGCGCCGGGTATCTCGCCGCCGTGAGCACGAGTGCCTACTCGCTGATCGGGTTGATGCAGCACCTGGGTCCGCTCCTCCGTCCGAACGCCGCAGTCGCTTCACTCACCTATATGGCGAGCGAACGCGCGATCCCCGGCTATGGCGGCGGGATGAGTTCGGCGAAGGCCGCGCTCGAGAGCGACACGCGCGTCCTGGCCTACGAGGCCGGACGGAAGTGGGGCGTGCGCGTGAACACCGTGAGCGCGGGCCCTTTCGCCTCCCGCGCCGCGAGTGCGATCGGGATCATCGGCGCGATGGTGAAGTACTGCGAGAAGAACTCCGCCCTGCCTCAGGCCCTCGACGCGGGCGAGGTCGGGAACGCGATGACGTTCCTCTGTTCACCGCTCGCCAGCGGGATCACCGGGACGACGGTGTATGTGGACAAGGGGTATCACTCGATGGGGATGGCGGTGGATGGAGGGTCCGTACCGACCTTCGGGTAGCGCCGCACCGAAGGAGAAAGGTGGAAGGTGGAAGGGGCGCGCCGGTAACTGCTCGGCGCGCCTCGTTCACGTCCGCCCTTCCTCCTTCCCCCTTCCACCTTCCACCTGCCGTTCAAACATCGCCACCACATTCGCCCCAGCGTTGTACGCGCGCTCACCGACGCGCACGTACCCCAGTCGCTCGTGAAAACGGACCGACCCTGGATTCGGCGGCTTGAGGTTCACTTCGGAACAGATGCGCGGCCACTTGCCGGCACACCACTCGTGCAGGTCCGCATAGAGCGCCGCGCCGATCCCCTGACTCCGCGCCCGCTCGGCGACTACCACGCGGTCCAAGTAGAGGAACGAGTCGTACCGCGCGGTGAACCACTTGTAGTTGTCGCTCCAGTACGTGCCTCCTGACGCAAGGCACATCACGAATCCGGCGAGGCCCTCGGCATCCTCAGCTACGCGGAAGTACGCGACGTTGGCGAGCAACCACGCGAAGTAGTCGGCCGGCAGCGCGTTCACCGCCGGCACCGCAGCGTCATTCATCGCGATCACCGCCTCGTGGTCCGCGACAACCGCATCACGAATGCGCGGCGATTCGCGCTTCACTTGAACAAAGGGTGGAAGGTTGGAGGGGCGCCCGAACCGGGGGCCCCCAAACACCTAACACCACCCAACCCTACCCGAACCGGCATTCAAGCCG
>JANNKK010000030.1:0-5508 GCA_031396245.1 Gemmatimonadaceae bacterium | reverse complement strand
GGCGGATCAGGGCACCGACGCGATGGAGCGGGAGAAGGCCTTCCTCTTCGCGTCGAAGGAGGGGCGGTTCCTCTGGCACGTGGACCAGGCGCTCCGCCGTCTCTATCGCACGCCGGAGGAATTCGGCAAGTGCCACAACTGCGGCGGCGAGGTGGGCTTCGACCGGCTCGACGCGCTCCCGCACGCGCGGTTCTGCATCGAGTGCAAACAGAGAGAGGAAGATGGGAAGAAGTGAGGCTGTAGCGATGTCGACGCGACGGTTCTTCACGATCATCGCGGCGATCGTCGCGCTCGACCAACTGACGAAGGTGATCGCGGTCGATCGTCTCTCGCCGGCGTACGTGCCGCATCCCATCCTCGGTGAGTGGGTGCGGCTCACGCTCGTCTACAACCAGGGAGCGGCATTCGGCCTGCACTTGGGGCCCTGGTCGCGGTGGATCTTCATCGCGCTCACGCTCGTCGCGATCGTCGTGATGTGGCAGCTCTATCGCGCCACGCCCCTCTCGGCGCGGTGGCGCGCCCGCGCGCTCTGCCTCGTGACGGCGGGGGCGATCGGGAACCTGGTGGACCGCGTCCGCTCGGGGCGCGGCGTGGTGGATTTCCTCGATATCGGCATCGCCAGTGGTTGGCGCTGGCCGACATTCAATGTGGCCGATATGGCCGTGAGTACCGGCGCGGTGTTGCTCGCGATCGTCCTCTGGCGGGAGGAGGAGGCGCGGGTGGCCGCCGAGCGTGGTTGAGCCGCTCGCGCCCGGACGCTACGAGTTCGACGCGACCGACGCGAGCGAACGCCTCGACCTCGCGGTCGCACGGCTGACCGGCAGTTCGCGCACGCGCGCCGCGACGCTGATCGCGACGGGCAAGGTCCACGTCGACGGCAAGGTCGAGCGCGCGAGCCTCCGCCTCGAGCCGGGGATGCATCTCGTCGTCGAGATCCCGGTGCCGCCGGGCCGCGAAGTGCTGCCGGAGCAGATCCCGCTCCGCGTCGTGTTCGAGGACGCCGACCTGGTGGTGATCGACAAGCCGGCTGGGATGGTCGTGCACCCGGCGCCGGGGAACTGGAGCGGGACGCTCGTGAACGCCCTGATGGGTCGCGGTCAGGGACTCGCCCCCGGCAGCGCGCCGGAGCGGGCGGGATTGGTGCATCGGCTCGACAAGGAGACCTCGGGGCTGTTGCTCGTCGCGAAGACCGAGCGCGCCCATCGGGCGTTGAGCGCGGCGATGCAGGAACGGCGCATCACGAGGCGCTACGCCTGTCTCTCGTGGGGACACCTCGACCAGGACGAGGTGACGGTGGATCGCCCCCTGGGACGCGATCCGAATGACCGCACGCGCGTCGCGGTCCGGCCCGAGGGGCGCACCGCGCGCACGCGCTTCAGGCGCCTCGCGCGACTCGAGTCGGCGGACCTCCTGCAGGCCCATCTCTTCACTGGGCGCACGCACCAGATCCGCGTGCATCTCGCGGCGATCGGGCACCCGGTCGTCGGGGACGACACCTACGGTGGCGGGGGTGGGCGACGGCTCGTCGGGCTGCCTCCGAAGCGACATTTCCTGCACGCCGCCTGGCTCGTCCTGCAGCATCCGGTGTCGGGGGAACGGATGGACCTTCGCTCTCCCTTGCCGCCGGAGCTGGCGCACTCGCTGCTGACGGCGGGCGGCGAGCCGTCGTGGTTTGCCCACCCCGACCCCCTGGAGTACCTTGGCTTCTATAGAGCGGATGACTGAATCCGAGGGGTTGCGGTACCTCGTGACCGAGGTGGCGGGCCAGCGGATCGCGTGGGAGCTCTCGGCGGTGCGCGAGATCGTCCCGACGCGCGCCGTGACTCGTCTTCCGGGTGCGCCGGCCTGGGTGCTTGGCCTGCTCAACCTGCGGGGTACGGTGCTGACGGTGATGGATCTCGCGACGCGACTCGCTCTGCCCGCGGGGGCCGGGGAGTCGGTGGTGGTGCTCGAGATCGAAGGGCGGTCGCTCGGCGTCCGGGTGGATGTCGTGCGATCGGTGGCCGATGCGGCGGATGCGGTGGTCGAGCCGGTGGACGCCGCGCGCGGTGCGGATGGGTTGGTGAGCGGGATGGTCCGGCTCAAGGAGGGTCCGGCGGCGCTGATGGATGCCGCGGCGCTCTTCCGGTCGGTGCTGGTGACGGTGTGATGCCGAGTGTGATGGCGAGTGTGATGGCGAGTGTGATGCGGGTTGACCTTCATCTTTGTGGACGGGGGAACGCGTGGCTCCGACGGTACTGATCTGTGACGACGCGATCTTCATGCGGACGATGGTCGGCGACATCCTGCAGCAGGCAGGATTCGAGATCGTCGGCGAGGCCGAGACGGGGACGCAGGCAGTCGAGAAGTACAAGCAGCTGCGGCCCGACCTCGTGACGATGGACATCGTGATGCCCGATATGGGGGGCATCGACGCAGTCCGGGAGATCACGAAGTTCGACCCGAAGGCGCGGGTCCTGATGTGCAGCGCGATGGGGCAGCAGTCCCTCGTGGTCGAGGCGATCCAGGCCGGGGCGAAGGACTTCGTGGTGAAGCCCTTCCAGCCGAGCCGGGTGCTGGAGGCGGTGCAGCGGGTCCTCGGCTGACCCGGCCGACTCCCCGGCCGACCGCAGCACCGCGTGGACCCCTCCCGCTACGCCGAGCTCTTCCGAACCGAGAGCCGCGAACAGCTCTCGGTGATCAATCGTGCCCTGCTCGCGCTCGAGCAGGGTGAGGCGATGCGCGAGCCGGTGGACGCGATCTTCCGCGGCGTCCACACGATCAAGGGGATGAGCGCGACGATGGGCTACACGGCCGTCGCCGAGTTCTCGCACGAACTCGAATCGCTCTTCGACAAGGTGCGGGCCGGGGACCAGATGCTCTCCCCCGACCTCATGGACGCATTCTTCGCCGCGGCCGATGCGCTGGAGGACGGCGTGGAACAGGCGCGGGAGGATGCGCCGATGACCGCGTCGATGAAGCGGGTGCTCGAGCGGCTCAACGACGTCGCGGGGGGCCGCTCGACCTCCGAGTTCCGCGTCGTGAAGCCGAGCGACGTGCTGCGTATCACCTCCGAACAGCCGGTGCCGGTGGAGGCGCTCGACGGACCGGGCATGCTGATCACCGTGACGCAGTCGGCCAACGTGCTCCTGCCGGGCGTGCGCGCCTTCATGGTGATCCAGCGGCTGCGCGCGGTGGGCGAAGTGGCCGCCGCGGTGCCGACGGTCGACGCGTTGCAGGCGGCGACGACTCCGCAACGCTTCCGCGTGCGACTCGTCACGAGCGCGGGGGAGTCGGAGATCGAGCAGGCGGTGCGGAGCGTCGGGGACATCGACGCGGTGACGGTCGAGCGACGCGAGGGCTCATCCGCCCCGTCGGCCACGCCGGTCGCGCCGGGTGGGGAGCGTCGAGCGCAGGGCCGCCGCGTCACCGACCAGCTCGGCGTCGACGAACTTGGCCTTCCGGCCGACAAGGGCGCGACGCCTCGCGCGAGGCACGTGCGGATCGAACTCTCGCGGCTCGACACGCTGCTCAACTTGATCGGCGAACTCGTGATCGTGCGAGGCCGCCTGCAGGTGCTCGCGGCCGGGCTTCACGCGCCGGCCCTGCACGAGGCGATGGCCGACGCGACGCGTCTCGTCTCCGACCTGCAGACCGAGATCATGACGAGCCGGCTGGTGCCGGTCGGGCAGATCTTCGACCGTTTCCCGCGCCTTGTTCGCGATGTCGCGCGGCAACTCGGCAAGGATGTGCTCTTCGCGATCGAGGGGAAGGAGATCGAGCTCGACCGGTCGGTGCTCGACGAGATCGGCGAACCGGTCGTCCACCTGCTGCGGAACGCGGTGGATCACGGCCTCGAGCGCCCCGAGGTGCGGGAAGCGGCGGGGAAGGCGCGAGCCGGGCGGCTCACGCTCGCTGCCCAACGCGACCGCTCGTCGGTGCTGATCGTGGTCCGCGACGACGGCCGCGGGATCGACCGCGCGCGCGTGCTCGCGCGAGCGATCGAGCAGGGGCTGGTCGACGCCACGACCAAGACGCTCGACGACGACACGATGATCCGCTGCATCTCGCACGCCGGATTCTCGACGGCCGAGACGGTGACGGATGTGTCGGGGCGCGGCGTCGGGATCGATGCGGTGCAGTCGAAGGTGCGCGCGCTCGGCGGCTCGCTGGAGGTGCAGACCGCCGCCGGCGCGGGAACCACCGTGACGATCCGCCTGCCGGTGACGCTCGCGATCGTGCGCGCCCTGCTCGCGCGGGTCGGGGGGGAGCGCTATGCGCTGCCGCTGACCCACGTGCGGGAGACGATGGAGCGTGGGCCGGCGACGATCCGGCAGGTGCAGGGACGCGACGTACTGGTGCTGCGGGACGAGGTGATGCCGATCCTGCGGCTCCGCGACGTGGTGCGGCTGCCGATGGGGAAGGATGAGGCGCACGAGGAGATCGTGGTGATCGAGCGCGGCGACCGCCGCGCCGGACTGGTCGTGGACGAGCTCACGGGACAGGAGGACATCGTGGTGAAGTCGTTCGATGCGGTGCGGGATGGGGCTTCGCTCTTCAGCGGGGCGACGATCCTCGCCGACGGGGCTCCGGCCCTCATCGTGGACGTGGGGAACCTCCTGTGAGCGCCGCCGCCTTCCACCCCGACGACCTGCGCTCGCTGACGAAGGTGCAACTCGACGCCCTGCGCGAGGTCGCGAACATCGGCGCCGGCCACGCCGCGACCGCGCTCTCGCAGATCACCGATCAGCGGATCATGATCAGCGTGCCAGAACTCTCGATCGCGCCCCTTGAGAACGTGCCGAACCAGATCGCCGGCCCCGAGGAGCCGGTCGCCGCGGTGCTGATGAAGATGGAGGGGGACCTCACCGGGCTCACCCTTCTCGTGTTCCCGCAGCCGATCGCGATGAAGGTGGCGAGCCTGATGATGCATCGCCCCGTCACCACCCTCGGGGAGATCGAGGAGTCGGCGATCAAGGAGGCGGGGAACATCCTCAGCGCCGCGTACCTCAACGCGCTCGCCGACTTCATGAAGATGACGCTGCTCAACTCGCCGCCGACCCTCGCGATCGACATGAGCAACGCGGTGCTCACCTCGACCTATGTCGCGAGCGCGCAGGGCGGCTCGCACGTCGTCTGCGTCGAGACGCAGTTCCAACTCCAGGATGAGGGGGAGCGGCTGCGTGGCTTCTTCCTCCTCCTCCCCGATCCCGCGAGCCTTCGGGCGATGCTGAAGGCGATCCACGTCGCGTGAGCAGCCCCACTGCCACGAAGATCTCGGACCGGGACCGTGAGGTCCTGCGCGGCTTCGCGCGTCGCATCGATCCCTCCGACGCGGGAGCGCACAACAACCTCGGCGTGCTCTACTTCAACAAGGGGCTCCACCAGGAGGCGGTCGCTGCCTTCACGCAGGCGCTCGAGCTCGACCCGAAGCCAAGAGGACGCTGAGCCCGGAGGGCGTAAAACGCCAATAGTCGTACGGGATGAAGTGCCATCGCGCAGCGAACGGGACCGTCAACAGGAGGCGTC
>JANNKK010000058.1:0-1526 GCA_031396245.1 Gemmatimonadaceae bacterium | reverse complement strand
CCCACGGGCAGTCAGACCGCAACCACGACGGAGGATGGGGCCTACCTGCTGACCGAGGCCGCGATCAGTGGCAACACGGTGATGCGGAGGTACGCGGCGAAGGTCTTCATCCCCACCATCGACGAGTGGTACAAGGCCGCGTTCTACGACGGTCAGGGAGGGTACTTTCCATTCCCGACGCAGTCGTACTCAGCGCCCTTTTGTTATGCACCGGATTCGAGCGCGAACGTGGCCAACTGCGAGAATGCCGTCGGCGGTCCCACGGACGTCGGGGCATACACCGGCTCGGAATCCAGCTATCGGACCAACGACCAGGGCGGCAACGTCGCCGAATGGAACGAGTCGATCGTCGGCGGCCCCGACCGAGCCGTGAGCGGTGGTGGATTCGCCGACTTCGCGTTTCAGATCGGGTCGGCGGGGGGGCTCGAAGCGCTGCCTGCGGCGACCGAAGGGGCAGACCTCGGGTTCCGCGTTGCGCAATCGTGCGGGCAAGCCGTGCCCGAACCCGCTTCCCTCGCTTCACTGATCTCCGGCGCGATGCTTCTGAGCAGCCTGGCGAAGAGACGCCGCCAGCAGGGTCGCGCGAGGGATGCCGAATCGTAATCACTCGAGCAGCCCCATGTTTCGCGTGACTCCCGCAGTTCAGAGCCGCGCTGAGGTGGACCTCTCGTCGTACCCGGAGGCGGTCGTCGCGCAGGCCGCGGTCGCCGGCTCGAGTTCATTCGAAGCCCATTTGAACACGCGAACGGGTTTCCTCGTCCTACTTCGCCGCAGCCCCGCGCACCCGAGCGGGTAGGACTCGACCCCACTCGCTCGCACAATGCGCGAGCAGCCCGTGAAATCGAACCCGATGTGCCCGAAGCGGGGAAAGACCGCGACGCAGAGGCGCAGTTTGAAGCGGATGGAGCCGTTCGCGATTCGTGGACGGGCAATTCGTGACGAACGAAGCGTCAGTCTTCGACGAGAGCGACCTCCCTTCTCCGGAAGCCTGGCGCCGAGCGGGAAGGGTTCCGGTTCGCCGCGCGATCCACCGGCCCGGAAGGACGCGGAGGATCGTTCGCCGATCCGTTCGGCTTCGTCGGTGGCGGCGACCGCCCGATTGACGGCGAAATGCATCGAGAAGTCTGTCGCGGGGGCGACGAGCGCTTTCGAAGGTCTTGCTCGGGATCTCGACGGCATCCGGGCTCCCGGGAACGCGGGGACTCGTTTCGAGATCGGGACGAGCTTCAGAGGGCATCGCGGGTGGGCCGCGGTGCGTCCGGACAGCCTAACAGAAGATCAATTCCGACGGCGAGGGGCCGCCGAATCCACGGCGTGCCCTTCGAACCGAGTCGGTGTCGACGTAACCGGTCCCGAACCCGCGCCTGCTGCGAGCACCGGCTCCGGATCACGCCCCACGCGACTCAGGCTCGCGTCCACGAGGAACCGCGGAACGACCTTCTCCTTGCCAGTCCCCACGGCCGGGAGTGCTCCGATGAGCTGCACGACGCTGCCACTCTCGGGCTTGCGCGGATCGAGCAGCACCT